>JBBKXJ010000375.1:0-9191 GCA_037969395.1 Pseudomonadales bacterium | reverse complement strand
GTTCGTCTTCAAGGCGTGGTAACAGGCGCATAGTCGAACTATGTAACTGTTACCGCAACGAAGAAGACGGGCGAAAAGACAAGCAAGAACGACAAGTTATTTCGTGACCGTTCCTTAGTCAGCTGTTGCCCTACCCTTTTCCTGGTACTGTAAAATGAAGCTGTAAATCACCGGCAGCACCAGGAGATTGAGTATGGTCACCGTCAACATCCCACCCAACATGGGTGCTGCGATGCGGTGGGTGACATCGGACCCCGTCCCACTACTTAACATGATGGGTAGCAAGCCCGCCATGGTCGAAATGGCGGTCATCGCCACGGGCCGCACGCGTTTTGACGTGGCGGACAGCACAGCGTCTTTGAGTTCATCAAGCGATAGCGTTCTCTTAACCGCAGACCGACGCTTGGAAATTTCGACATCGATGAAACTCAACACCAGCACGCCAATTTCTGCTGCCATCCCGGCCAGTGCGATAAACCCCACAGCGACGGCGACCGACATGTTGTAATCATTGACATAAATGAGCCAGATGCCACCAACCAACCCAAATGGGATAGACATCATCACGATCAGTGGCTCGGTGATATTGCGAAAGTTGAAATACAACAGCAAAAAAATAATCAGCAAGGTGGCAGGTGCAACAATGCGTAAGCGCGCGGCTGCTCGCTCCATGTACTCAAATTGCCCCGACCAGGTAATGGTGTAACCTGCAGGCACCTTGACCCGTTCCTCCATCACACGCTTCGCTTTAGCCACGAAACCACCAATATCCGACGTTGAAATATCGACGTAAATCCAGGCGTTGGGCCGTGCGTCTTCACTTTTGATCACCGGAGGCCCACGGTTGTAGTCAATATCGGCAACCATCGCCAGGGGAATTTGACTGCCCGTCGGCGTCGGTATGAGCACCCGCTTGAGTGTTTCCATATCATCGCGTAGCTCGCGAGGATAACGCAGGTTCACCGGATAGCGCTCGAGTCCTTCGACGGTTTCAGTGATATTCATGCCGCCAATGGCGCTTTGAATGACATCCTGCACAGCTCCAACCGTCAGCCCATAGCGAGCGGCGCGTTCACGGTCAATATCAAAATCCAGGTAGTACCCGCCCACTGCCCGATCACCAAAGGCAGAGGTGGTTTCAGGCAGCGATTTCATCGCCATTTCAATGTCGAGCGAAACCTGTTGCAACACATTGAGGTCCGGACCCGACACCTTGATACCGATGGGCGTTTTAATACCGGTAGACAACATATCAATGCGGGTTTTTATCGGCATGGTCCAGGCGTTTGCGACACCGGGAAATTGGATGGCTTTATCCATTTCATCCATCAACTCCCGGGTGGTCTTGTCAGGGTCGGGCCACTCTTCTTTAGGTTTCAAGCGTACGGTGGTTTCCAACATCGACAAGGGTGCGGAATCTGTGGCAGATTCAGCCCTGCCAATTTTGCCGAATACGTGGTGCACCTCGGGAAAACGGGACAAGATCTTATCCGTCTGTTGTAGTAACTCTTTCGCCTTCGTGATGGAAATGCCAGGAAATGTAGTCGGCATATACAGAATATCCCCCTCATCCAGTGGCGGCATAAATTCACTGCCCAGCTTTGAAAAGGGGTATGCGGTCACAGCTAACAACAACAACGCCAGCACCAAAGTGATCCAACGCCAGTTCATGGCGGCTGTCAACGCCGGGGTATGCAAGGCATGGAGCAAGCGGTTCACCGGGTTTTTATGCTCGGCTATGATGTTGCCCCGCAGTAAATATCCCATCATGACCGGCACCAGGGTGATGGACAATATCGCCGCCGCTGCCATGGCATAGGTGGCGGTGAACGCCAGTGGGCTGAACAGGCGCCCTTCTTGAGCCTGCATGGTAAATATCGGCAAGAATGAAACGGTAATGACCAGCAAGGAGAAAAACAACGCCGGCCCAACTTCGCGACAGGACTCACCAATAGTATGCCAACGCTCATCATTCGTCAGCTCCGAGCCCTTATCCGCCCTGGCCTCGGCCAATTGGCTGTGCGCATTCTCGACCATCACAATGGCACCATCCACCATGGTGCCGATGGTTATAGCAATGCCCCCGAGAGACATAATATTGGCATTCAAACCCTGAAAGCGCATCACGATAAAGGCCATTAGAATTCCTAATGGCAAGGTGATAATGGCAACGAATGCCGAGCGCGCATGCAGTAAGAACATAATAACGACCAAACTGACGATCAGTAGCTCCTGCATCAGCGACGTATTTAGGCTGTCGACGGCACGCTCGATCAAGTCACCTCGATCATACACCGGGACAATTTCAACACCCTCTGGCAAACCGCCCTTAAGTTCCTCCAGCTTGGCCCGGACGCCCTGAATCGTGGCCAGTGCATTTTCGCCGAAGCGCATGATGACCACGCCACCCGCCACTTCGCCCTCGCCGTTGAGATCCACCACACCGCGACGTAATTCCGGCCCTAGATGCACATGGGCGACGTCCTGCAATCGAATGGGAGTACCATCGGCATCAACATCGACGGGTATACTTTTGAGATCGTCGATGGATCGAATATAGCCCAGGCCACGCACCATGTACTCGGTTTCCGCCATTTCGACGAGCCGTCCCCCCACATCCTGATTGGACATTTTGATGGCCATCTTGATTTTGTCGAGAGGGATGTTATAACGCAGCAGAGCGTTGGGATCGACTTCGACCTGATACTGTTTAACGTAACCGCCCACCGATGCCACTTCAGCCACGCCGTCCACTGTTTGCAAGGGATAGCGTAAATACCAGTCCTGTAAGGAACGCAATTGCGACAAGTCATGCTTGCCGGTTTTATCAACCAGCGCATACTCATACACCCACCCGACACCCGTGGCATCCGGCCCTAACGTTGGCACAACCCCTTGCGGTAACCGCCCGCTGACATAATTAAGCGATTCGAGAACCCGGGATCGCGCCCAGTACATGTCAGTGTTGTCTTCAAAAATGATGTAAACAAAGGAGAGGCCAAAGAACGAATAGCCGCGGACTACTTTGGTATCGGGCACTGCCAGCATCGACGTGGTTAACGGATAGGTCACTTGATCTTCCACCACTTGCGGCGACTGACCCGGGTATTTAGTGAAAATAATCACCTGTACGTCGGACAAATCGGGAATCGCATCCAGCGGCGCGTTTTTATAGGCAAACAAACCGACTAACGCGATAATCACTGCGGCGATCAGAACCATAAAGCGATCGCGCAACGACGCATTGATAATGGCTTCAATCATGGTTGTGTTCTCCCTGATTCGATCCATCCGTGTTGGCGGCATCATCGCTGGCCGCGTTTATTTTCATGGTCGAGTTATTTTTTGTCTCCGGGTTAGAAGGATCCATCGCCCCACTTTTGCGGGTTCCGGACTGACTGCCATCTTTGGTCTTTAATACCTCCATCATTTTAGCTGTCGCTTCGCGAAGTTTAGATTCGGAGTCCACCAGGAACTGGGCAGACGTCACCACCTCGTCACCGGGCTTGACACCCTCCAACACAGCAACCTGCCCGTTGGATTCAATACCCAGCGTGACTGGCCTGGGTTCAAATTTACCTTTACCGCGTACCACGAAGACCTGCGCGCGATCACCGGAACGAATGACCGCTTCCGCGGGTATCACCACCGCATTCTCACGCGTATCAGACTGGATCGACACTTCTGAAAACATATCCGGGCGTAGCAACGAATCGGGGTTTTCAAACACCAGGCGGACTTTGGTCGTACGCGTCTTGGACTCAGCATAGGGGTAGATGTAGGCGAGTGAACCTTTGAAGGTTTTGCCGGGCACGGAGGCTAATGTCATCTCAACTTTATCGCCGACCTTGACCCAAGGCAACTCGTACTCGTACACATCGGCGTATACCCACACTTGGCTCAGGTCGACCACCATATACAGTTCGGTCGCCGGAGTGACATATTGTCCCTGCCGTGAACCAATTCGAATCACCGTGCCGGCCATCGGCGAATGGATATGTAAACTCTTTTTAATTTTTCTGCTTTGCTCCAGTTCTTGAATCTGGTGTTCGGCCACATCCAGGAGTTGTAAACGTTCGCGTGAGCTCTTGACAAGGTCCTGCGCACCGCGCCTGATTTCATCGATGGGGCTTTTTTCGAGTACCGATACGTTATTGAGCGCTAGCAAGTACTCTTGTTGAGTGGAGACCAATTTGGGCGAATAGATGCTCAGAAGAATATCGTCCTTCTTAACGGCTTCCCCGGTTTTATCCACGCGTATCTCTTCAATCCATCCTTCGACTTTCGAATGGAGCCGTGCCATGCGCTCTTCATTAAAATCCACGCGGCCTACGGCGCGAATCGTCCGGCTCATCGCCGTTTCTTTCGCCACCGCTGTCCGCACGCCCATGTTCTGAACAACGACGGGGTCAATTACCACGGTGCCGGCGGCATCTTCTCCACTCCCTCCGCCAGCGTAGACGGGCACATAATCCATGCCCATCGAATCCTTAGCCGGGACCGGCGAGGTGACTGATGGATTCATTGCGTTTCGATAGAACAGGATTTCCTTGGACGATGCCTTTTTGTCTTCGTCCGCGTACACCGGCACATAGTCCATTCCCATGGAATCTTTGGCTGGTATTGGTGACGTGATACCAGGGTCCATCGGATTACGATAAAACAGCGGTTCTTTTTTGGTTTCAACCGCAGCGGTGGTTGCCTTGTCGGCACCGGATAACCAATACCCGGCGCCAAGGCCGATGCCTAGCATGATGATGGCCGTCAATGGGATGGACTTATTCATAAACAGATTCCTCGCCGACGGCGGCTTCGAGACGCGCCAGCGCCTGCTGTGCCTCGGTCAGTGCCTTCCAATATTGGAGTTCGTAGTTAAAGAGCGTGATTTGGCTACCCACCAGGTTGAGAAAATCCACTTCATTGACCTGATAACCGGCTAGCATTGACTCAACCGTTTGCCTGGCTTGAGGCACAATACCGCTTTCAAACAGCGAAAACTGTTCCCGGGCACGGTGATAGTCGGTGACGGCCGATGAGATCGCGCCCATCACCATGCCTTTTTCGTCGAGCAGCGCGTAACGGCTTTTTTGCAGCTCGGCGCGTTTTTGAGCCACGGCTTTTGACTGTTTACGGCCCGCGTACAACGGTATTTTTACGCCCACCATGACGGAGAGAAAATCTGAGCGTGAATCGCCTCTGGGTAACGGATTCTCACCCGTGCGATCGCCATATGCCATACCGACCGTAATGTCAGGATAATAGTCGCGCTTGGCTAAATTCAGTCGTGACCGTGCGGCATCTATCTGCGTTTCCATCTGTCCCAACAGTGGTCGGGCCGATTCTGACTTGCGGTACAGGGCTTCTTCATCAGCGAGGGTCGGCATCACTCTGGATACCTGGTCAGGGAGCGCTACCGTATCGTTTGCCGGTTCGTCCATGAGGATGTTTAATTGGATGGCTTGATTGCGCCGTATCGCCTTTAGCTGAATTTTCTGGTCCATCAGTTTGGACAGTTCCAATTGCGACAGCAGCACATCCTGTTGCAAGCCCTTTCCCGTTTCGTATTTAGTTTTTGCGACCGCGATAAACTGCCGCAACAGCGCTTGATTGTTATCAACCGTTTCCAGGGCATGATCCAGATAATACAATTGCCACCATTTGCTTTTTACATTATTGATAAGTTGCAGGCGCACCTCGTCGACGGAGTGACCTGCTGCCTTGGCATCGTATTCAGCGGCTTCTTCTTGCAAGCCCAATTTCCCTGGAAAAGGAAACGTCTGGCTAAAACCAATCTGTAACTGCGTCATTGCCTCCTGGTCACGATCAAACGTATCCGTAGGGAGATTCATTGCGTTCAAATTCACCATGGGATCGGGCAATGTGCCCACTTGAGAAGGAATTTGTGCCAGGGCTTCATAGCGCGCCTGCATTTCAGCAAGGTTTGGGTTGTCACGCACCGCAATCTCAACCGCTGTCTGCGCACTCAAAACCTCGCCTTGTGCACCTTCGCTGGCATAAAGCGTGTTCGCTGCTAAAACAAGGCTGACAGCGCCTATGCCAAAGCTGTATTGAGTGAATTCCACAACGAATTGATACACCGATTGGCGCTGCGCTATCCTTGCAATCAAGCTCGTGAGTCGTTTCATATGTTTTTAAACTCCAAAGTCAATCGATCAAGCCGCAGCGGGCTGTTCCATCGATAAACGCACGAATATTGAAGAAACACGTAGACAGCGGTGCGCCCTTTGCGTCACATGAAGTGCCCGTCGTATCGATAGCTATTCTTCTAGTTCAATGACGTCGTGCAGTGTGACATCACCGCTACTGACGCTCGCTCGCGCGAAGTGGTCGTCGACGATGGCGTCGATGACCACTTCGCCAATGTAGTTCCTCTTATAGGTGAATCCTTCCTCGCCAGCAGTGTTTCCGTATGCGTAACGGTATACTTTAAGCGTTTGGCCTTCTTTAGCCCCATCCTCCTTTCCAATGCAGACGACGACTTCGCCTTCATCTGCACCAACAATCTGACCTTTCATGAGTTTTTCATGTTGAAATGAACTCCCCACACAGGCAGTCAGCAGCCCAACAACGAAAACAACGGGAAAGAATTTTGCGATAGGTTTAAACATCTTACATATTCTTTTAGTTTCTGTGGTTTGGATCCAACAATTGATGTTGAACAGGATAAACAACTCGGCCGCAAGCGACCGAGTTTTAGAAAAGCCCTAACTGCTGGCTGCTTGTTTCACCGTTGTCCATGGCCTTCAGTTGGTCCTGAGCATATTGACGTATCACCTCTTCGTTGGCGTTGCCGATCGTTTCGACAAAATAGCTTTGCGTCCATAGCTTTCCACCCCAAAAATACTTATGTTTGATCTCAGGGTAAAATCGGAAAAATTCCCTGGCTGAAATACTTTTGATGATCTGCATCACATCGGCCTGTGCGGTTTTAGGTTCGGTCCTCACCACCATATGGATATGATCTTCCGGTACTTCGAACTCAACCAACTCGTTGTCATAATCATAAGCAATCTTTCTGATAATCGCTTTCAATGTCCCTCGACATGGATCCGCAAATACCTTATGGCGATACTTTGGAATCCATACAAAGTGGTACATTAACCTGAAAACATGGTGCGTATTTCGATGCAACTCCATAAGTTGGATACCCCACAATGGCTGATGCCATTGTTAGCTATCCAACTTGGGGGCAAGCCCCCGAGATTTTTGCTACGCGGTTAAACTACCCTCCGTCGAGAAAACTGGCATAGCGCTGCAGGCCGATTGAGGTTATGTTTCGCTCCTAACGGGCCCACCATCATTTTTTTAGTTCGACGACATCGTGCATCTCGACATCACCGCTGTTGACGCTCGCTCGCGCGAAATGGTCATCGACGACGTCGCTAATGACAACCTCGCCAATGAATTCCCGCTTAAACGCAGAACTCCCTTCCGCGCCCAGTTCCAGAGTTGGGTTCACGTTACTGATGCGATATACATCGAGCGTTTGGCCAACCTGAGCACCATCGTTGCTTCCAATACATAGGACGACGTCACTCTCCTCTACACCGACAATCTGACCCCTCATAAACGTTTTATGATAAATCGGACTCCCTGCGCAGGCAGTCAGCAATCCAATAATGACAAGAACCGAACCGAATTTCGCGATATTTTTAAACATCTTATGTACTCCTCTAATTAACCGGGTTTGTGGTACAACAATTGCTAACGTGAGTTGCTCGTAATTTTTCATGATGTCCTCCTCTGTGATAACTAACGACAGTCATGATCAATGGCCGAACGTTTGTTGATGTAGTCCAATACGGCGGGTTAGTCAGCATCCCACATGTGAAGACCTTCGCTCGCGTATTGCTGTTTACATTCCTTCGCCTGAGTGACATTTCTGTGACAAACGTCTATTACCTCGCAAAAATTCCAGCTACTCTTCCATTTTATAGTGTCGAACGCGTTTTAACGCCCAGGCGGATTTTTGTGACAGCTCCACGGATCGTGATGCGCATTGTCTTTTGCGTTGCGATCAGTAAACCGATACCATCCCTCCTTAAAGTGCGTCCACCAGTCATGGGAGATGTCGCACCCATGTTTTCTAACGATTTCTTCAATTTCATCAAGTTGCCGCGTAGAAGCGTCATAAGCGATATTGAGTAGATTCTCTGATACGGTAATCGACACCGCATCGATACCGATAAGTTGACTTATTTCTTCTGGTATCGTCTGTCGGTTTTCCTCAGTGAGACCCTCCAACCTAAGGTGTCTAACCATCAAAAAGTTCTCGTTTACACCAGGTTTATGTGCTTGATCTTTTTTCATTGGGCTGCCTCGCATATTGATTCCTGCTTCCAATAGCCTCTACCCAGTAGCGTACGATCAGGCGGAAACATGTTGATAAAACGCAGACGCCAAAGTCGAGACGCCGAGCACTAACTGTACGTTGTATGTGCTGCATATGCGGTCTGACTCCCTCTTAGTAGATGACACGATGTTACAACCTGGATGCAACACATAGGTCAATAGACAAATGCTTAAAAAGTCCGAAAATCTGAGCGCTGTAACGCCACTTTGGCTAAATCAGCGTCGACCCGGCGGGTCAAGGAAAAGTGGCTGACTAATCCCAACATAGCTGGGGTTGGGCAGAACAGTACATCTCTCGGATTGTGGAATAGGGTTTACTCAACGCTCTGCAATATTGAGACCTAATAAACCGTGCACTGGACTGTTATTTTCAGTGTGACCGGCCTACATTGATCTCGCTAAACATATGGCATAAAAATTGCTGATATTGAAAAATGGAGAGTGAAGAGTGAAGAGGCGGAGTGAATTACGCGAACGCCCCCTTGAATCTTATGTGTACAGTGGATGGCCCAGTCGCTAAAAACGCCCATTTTCTGCCTCTCGATTTGATCGTCAGGACTTCGTCTGGCGTCGCACGAAAAAGAGAATGATGGGCGGTAATACGATCCACTGCAGCAGTGGCAGCAAGCCGGTGCCCATGAATGGCAGCCGCGGCATACTGTCGGCATATTGCCAGCGATCCAGCGTGCCGGTAGCGTACCACTCCATGACAATGGTGATAATAAGTCCAACAGCCCAGTAGACCAGCAACGGTATGCGTCTGATGTTGAATATCCATCGCCGCGACTTGGCGATCAGGGACGCGCTCCAAAACGCAA
>JBBKXJ010000374.1:0-3299 GCA_037969395.1 Pseudomonadales bacterium | reverse complement strand
GTCCCAAAGGCGGTGCCGGGAAATCCACCTCAGCGTTATTGCTGGCTACCGAACTGGCGCAGAAAGGGGCAGGGGTGACAGTGATTGATGCTGACCCCTTGGGCTGGATTAGCGATTGGTCCGGCAAGCCGGACAAACCAGAAAGCTTGGTCGTCATGGGCCGGCCGAGTGAAGAAGACATCATTGACCAGATCGAGGCTGCGCAGCAGCAAAGCCAGTTTGTGATCGTGGACCTGGAAGGCACCGCCAATATGCTGGTGGCTTTTGCCATTTCTCAGTCCGATCTTGTCGTGATACCGACGCAGCCATCGCATATGGACGGCAAGGGCGCCGCGCAAGCCATTAAGCTGATCAAGCAGCAGGAAAAGGCCATGCGGCGCAATATCCCGTTTGCCGTCCTTTTTACGCGGGTGAAAGCCGCCATCCGCACGCGCACGCAAAGCGATCTCGAAAAACAGCTACATACGGCGGATATTCCTGTTTTTCAAACGCAGTTATTGGAGCGCGAAGCGTATCGATTGTTATTTTCATACGGCGGGGCGTTGGAAAAGCTGCCCAACAATACCTACAAGCTGAACGATGCGGTGGTTAATGCACGGGCCTTTGCGGGTGAGGTGATCGCCCTGATCAAACAACTCGCCGTGAGCGACGTGAACGAAACACGGCAAGAGGAGATAGCCTGATGAATGGCGAAAAACAACGCGCAGACCTGGGTTTTGAAGACGAGTTTGAAAATCTGAACTTAAGCGACTGGACACCGGAGCAGAGCGCCAATGATCGCGCAAAAGTCGATTCTGTCGCCGTGCGCACGGCAGCTGAAAAAGAAGGCTTTACCAGTCGGGAGCCCCAGCCCGCCAAACCGCCGAAAGCTAGGCCAACGAAGCCATCTAATAAACCGAAAAAAGCGCCGACCGACCAGCTCAATATTCGCACTAAAGTCAGTGCGATTGATGAATTCAAGGCGCTGTGTGACGCGCAGGAGCCCAAATGGCCGCTAGGTTATGCGTTTGAGCGGGCTCTGGCGGCGCTTAAGCGTGAAGTCGGGAAAGGGTAGGGGTTTAACGTGGCATGGGTCAGCGGATGCCTTAGGGGCGCCTATAGAGCCGCGTACAAGTGGTAGCAGGCAGCAGCAGTGCCATCAGGCTCGCTGAAACGCGTCGCTGTGTCTATGCTGGCGTATTCGCTAACCGGCTACAGGTTTTTTTTCGATCGGTTCGTCGGTTAGCTATTTGCGACCCCCATCGAACGCGTTCTGTGCCTCGCGCTACGCCTTACGCCGCGCGCCAAAAGAATAAGCCGCTGTAAGCGACACGGCGGTAATGATTACGCAAACAATTGAGTAAGTATCCATTTTAACACTCCTCGTTAATTCTCAGCTACGAGCGCAAATCTTCGTAAGCAATCGCTGCTAGCAAGCTAAGCGCTACTGGAATCATAATTACTATCGAATATGACATTGGCATAATTTTTCCTTTACTACTGTTGTTGAACACGCTTTAGATATGGTGTCAAAGCAGTAATAACTCAAATGTATTATTATTATTACACACATAACAAAAAGTTATACCTTGCCAGAGCCCAGTCATAGCGGCATGGATCATTGGCTGTCGCGAGCCATTGAGAATGGCGCTATCATCGAGGTAGAAGACGATGGATAAATCAATCCTGGACGTGGTGCACGACACGGCCAAAGACTTGCACGACGCCGGTGTGATGAAAGACGCCATACGGCGTGAGTTCGATGCCTTGTGTTTGCCGCCTGTGAAAGCGTACACCGCGGTGCAAATCAAGCGCCTGCGCGTCAAATAGAAAGCAAGTCAAGGTGTGCTCTCGGCTTACCTGAATACCCGTGTCTCGACGGTACAGAAGTGGGAACGTGGCGCGAAGAAGCCTAACGGGTCGTCACTGAAGTTGCTTGATCTGGTTGATCGAAAAGGCCTGCAAGTCCTCGCCTAAAAACCGTGCTTAGCGTAACGGTTGAGCCATCTGGATCTCAAACCCATGACTTTAATTCGATTATCCGTTCAGGTTTCCGATTGACCGCTTCTAAAACAGGCTTTGCTGATGCTTGTTGGCATGGCGGCCTTTGCAAAAACCCAGAAAGGCAGCATCCGCATCTTTGAGGGGAGGGCAGCCAGTATCGATCCAAAAATTGACCCAATCGCTTTCCCAGGCATTCACGTCTTCACCGGGCGGCATATAGGCTTTGGCTTTTTCGTAGGTGTCTGCGTGTTGGATAAAGGGCCGTTTTTCCGGCGGCTTTTTATCTTTCCACCATTCAGTGCGGTTTTTAAAGGTGACGCTATCGGTGTCTTCCTGATATTCCAGCGTGTAATCCGGTAAATGATTGTGTTGTGCGATATGTTTGATGTTCAGCCTGAATTTTTTCACCGGGCTTTGCGACCCGCTTTTTTTATGCAGCAATTTCAGGCTGAGCGACCATTCCTTTTGCTGGCCGCAGTGCTTGCGGGCAATTTCATAGACGCGGCGTTCGATCGGTTTTCTCAGCCTGAAATAATCCCGGTTTAAGGTAAGTACCGCGTTATTTCTGATGGCGTCAAACACCCAATCCGAAATCGTCAGCTCGACCCACTGAATACGGCCATCGAAACCGTTTTTACGCTTAATGGAACCCCGATCGATCAAGCCGATATTATCGTATTCTTGATATTCACCTGTCGTGATATTGGTGCCGATGCGGGTGCCCGCCAGCCGGTCTATCGCTTCGCACAGGGCGTTGTAATCTTTTCCCGCTGTACCACGGTTGGTAAACATCAGCAGTTCATGGCAATTGATACGAATGCGCCTATCGACGCGCTCGCCCCGGTTGAGTTTTGCCATGATCTGCGAGATGGCATAAATCAACACATCCTTGTCATAGATCGTGGCCAGCCCTTTGACGCTGGGTATTACCTCCAGCCAATTGCCGTTGTGCTCATAACGTCTGATATTGGTTTCGGGCTTCTTTGACAGGGAGTAAAATGGGTGTTCCATTTGCGGCAAGATGTCTTTTAATACCGCATCTGCGACATCGCAAATAAACAAATCGTGCTGTGGGTACTTCTCGGGTACGAGTTGTTTATTCGACATGGTGACCCTTTTGGGGTTTTAGGAACCCACGTACTCTTCGGGGTTTCAGGAACTACAGCCATTATTCGGGGTTTCAGGAACCAAGTCAACCTCGGGGTTTCAGGAACCCAGAAATGTGTCAATATTCGGGATTTTAGGAACCGTTGAGGCTGTGAATATTTTAAATAAAGATTCGGGGTTTTAGGAACCGCGGTTCGGGGTTTTAGGAA
>JBBKXJ010000373.1:0-8924 GCA_037969395.1 Pseudomonadales bacterium | reverse complement strand
AGGCGCGCGTTTATATTTCAGCCATCAAAGCGCTGGTGCCAAAACTTACCTGTGAAATTATCGATCGTTCGATCCAAATGCACGGCGCCACCGGTGTTTCACAGTGGACGCCGTTGGCCAATATGTATTGTGGCGTGCGCACCCTGCGCCTGGCGGACGGGCCTGACGAAGTGCATCGCATGGTGGTCGCGCGTGCAGAGATAATGAAGTATATGGGCTAAAAATTGTCGCTCTCTCCAACTGCCCAGAGGTATCCCGTCGATGAATCTTAATCAGGTAACACTGCCCGTCAGCGATATGGACAGAGCCACTGAGTTTTACCGCAATATGGGCTTTCTGCAAATTGTCGATACACCTCACTACGCGCGATTTGAGTGTACTGAAGGACAATCAACTTTCTCGCTTAGCCTGGCAGTCGAGGCGGCAGAAAACACAGCCACTATCTACTTCGAAAATGAAAATCTGGACGATCTGGTAGCCTCTCTACAGCAGCGAGGCTTTAAATTTCAGCAAACCCCAACGGATATGAGCTACCTGTGGCGAGAGGCTATACTGCTCGACCCGTCTGGCAATAAAATAAAACTCTACTGGGCCGGTGAAAATCGTTTAAATCCGCCGTGGCGTGTTGAGCGGCGAAACGAAAACTCTGGTTAACAGGGCCGCCGCGCTGGTCTCTGCTATGGCTGCGGTTGATTGTGAATTTGATCTGTCAGCTTGTCTCGACACTGTTAGGCAGGTCGTGTTTCTTTCACAGCCTTTCGCTTTAAGGTATCAAGCTCTGACTTGAGTCGCGCTGCGTTTTCAAGCGTGATGAGTTCGCTGTTCAGCGAAGTGATCGCCGGCGTAGGGCTGCGTTTGCGCGCCAATTCTGCGCTGCGAGTTTCCCAGCGATCAAAGCTGTCATCAAGCTCGGCGGTAGGGGCCAGCTGACCAGAAATTTTGTCGACAATGCGCTGCGCCTGTATCGCGGAATGCTGCGAAATCAACCGGCGTTGTTGGTTTAGTGCTTCCAGCTGCCGTTCAAGGTGATCAACTTTGCTCGCTGCAGAGCTCACCACGTCACTGTGACGAATTAGTGCGTTATTGGCCTGTTGTGCTTCTTGCAGTCGGGTATTACGCCGCTGCAGACACTGCAGTGCTTTTATCTCATCCGTGTTGGCCGCGCTGTGAGCACGTTGATGCCATTGCTCGGCCGATTGTTGCAACAGCGCCAATTTGAACTGTAGCGCTTCGCCATCCTTACGTACTCGCGTTAACTGACTGCGCGCCCTGGCAGTGGCGGCAAGCGTATGTTCCAGAGCCGCTGCGATAAAGGCATCATGGCTTTTTATCCGGGAAACGGTGCCATCAACGCTTGCGGTGACGCTGGCACGCAGGTATTCACACAGCTTCATGAGTCAACTCTCCGGGGGAGGCGGATTTTGCGAGGCGCGGAGTATTGTCGAAGGAGTTAAAAAATGAAACCTAAACATTAAAAGTGTAAGCATGTCAGCTGCAAGGTATCGAATAATGATACGATGAAGCTATTGCACACCAGATATGAGGAAAGTGAGTGATGGCCCAGACTGCTGCGTTAGTCGCCACGCTAAAAGCCTGCTTAAAAGCCCACGGCATAACTTACGCCCAGGTCGCCGTTGAATTGGGGTTGTCGGAGGCCAGCGTAAAGCGGCTGTTTTCGGCTCACAGTTTTTCGGTCGACCGACTCGACAAAGTGTGCCAACTCATGGCGATGGAAATCAGCGACCTGGTGCAGCAAATGAATGAACGGCAACAGCGTATTCAACGCTTAAGCGAAGCACAGGAGCAGCAAATAGCCGAGGATCTGCTACTGCTGCTGGTGACAGTTTGCGTGCTGAATCGCTGGACCCTGAACGATATAATGAACACGTATCAACTGTCTGAACCGGACTGTATACGTAAATTGGTGCAGCTCGACAAACTGCATATTATCGAGCTGCTACCGGCAAATCGCATCAAGCTGCTTATCGCCCCCAACTTCGCCTGGCGCGAGCGCGGTCCTATTCAGCGGTTTTTTCGGGAAAGGATCGGACAGGAGTATTTTAGAACCAGTTTCAAAGGCGATGATGAACACTTGCTGGTGTTGAACGGCATGCTGTCCAAGTCTTCCAACGGTGAATTCCAGCGCAGGATGCAGCGACTGGCTCAGGAATTTAATGAGTTGAATAATGAAGACGCGGCGCTGCCCATCAGCGACCGTCACGGTGTGACTCTGGTGTTAGCGATGCGCAATTGGAATTACGGTTTGTTTCAACCGTTGCTGCGGCGCTCAGCTGAATAGATGTCAAATTGTTTCGCTAACTGGCAATGCTAAGACCAAACGATATGCCATACATTGCAACATTTAACCAACTAGCAAGTATTAAATCATTGAGTGCTTTTACTAGATGATTTAATACTGAGCCATGTGTAATTGCGAACGCTACCACGTAACTACGCTACTCGCTGGATTGGCAGAACGCCCGGAGCGACAGACTATCATTTCCGGCCTGCGCCAAACCGGAAAGACCACGCATGTAAGACAGGCACTTAACAATATTGACACGGACGAGCGCTATCTCGCCGTTGACGACCCCCCCTCAGTCAGTACCGCCACTAACACTCAGCAGTTTGGCACTAGTCGCCGCAGTCACTGATGAGCGCGATGGAAAATGGCTGGCCCATGTCTGGGAACAAGGCCGGATGGATGCCGATCGCTCGGAACGCGGTTTCGTGCTGGTGTTGGACGAGATACAAAAGGTTCCCAATTGTTCAGAAGTGGTTAAGGGCCTTTGCGGCGCAGACCGCGCGGCCGCGCGTTCAATGCACGTAATTCTCCTCGGCTCGGCCCCGCTAAGGATGCAGCAGGGGTTGATCGAGAGTTTAGCAGGGTGGTTCGAGTTAATTCGCGCTACCCATTGGTCTTTTCGAGAAATGGTCGACGCCTTCAATTTCGATTTACCGAGTTATATCTATTTCGGCGGTTATCCCGGTGCAGCAAGTCGAATAAGCGATCAATCGCAATGGCGCGAATATATTCGGTCTTATTTGATAGAGCCGAATATCGAAAATGACATACTGTCGATGACCCGCGTGAATAAACCAGCGTTGCTCAAGCACGCGTTTGAGCTTGGTAGCAATTATTTTGGGCAGATTTTGTTTTACACCAAGATGCAAGGCCAACTGCATGATGCAGGTAACACCACAACACTCGTGCACTATCTGGACTTGCTATCGACTGCTGGTCTGCTAACAGGTTTGCAAAAGTACGCTGGACAACAAAACCGGCGCAGAGGGTCCAGCCCAAAGCTTAACTTACTCAAGACCTCGCTCATAGCGATGAACTCTGGTTACTCTTTCGAAGTTGCCAGGGCATACCGAACGTTTGGGGCAGGCTGGTTGAAAGTACGGTAGTCGTACACCTGCTCAATACTGGCACGCCCGACTTACAGCTACAATACTGGCGTGACAGCCCGCACGAAGTTGATTTTATTCTAGAAAAAGGTCATAAGTTGGTCAGCATTGAGGTCAAAAGCGCAGCGTTAGGTAAAGACTCAGGCGGGTTAGCTGTATTTCATGAACGCGTCGTCCCTGAACATTCTCTGCTCGTAGGAGGAACAGGTATTCCTCTCGGAGAATTTTTAATTCAGCCCGCGGCTTACTGGTTCGACTGATTTTGATGTATTACGTCAATCGCACCTGCACCGAAATGCAGGAAGATGAGCTAATAAGACAAGCGAACCATAGTTCGACGCAACTGCTATCTACTCACGAAAATCTATCGGCCTATGTGCTGTTGGGAGATCTGGGTGCGGGTAAAACTGAAGCTTTTAAAAAAGAAGCGGAGCGACTAGGTTCCGAATATGTTACTGCACGAGATCTGGTTACCTTCGAAGATCGTCCAGAGTGGCATGATCAAACCCTATTTATTGATGGCCTCGATGAAATACGAGCCGGAACGCAAGATGCCAGAACGCCTTTCGATGCAATCCGCGCGCGTCTGGACCAGTTGGGCTGCCCTTGTTTTCGACTGTCATGCCGCGAGGCCGACTGGTTTGGTTCCGCCGATCAAGATCATCTGAAGTCGGTATCACCCGACGGTCAGGTAAAAATACTGCACCTTGATCCGCTGACCGAGGCAGACATAGATGAAATTCTGAATCATGACTCGCGCGTGCCGAGTGCCGAAGCATTCGTACAACAGGCCGAGAATCGTGGGCTAAGCGGATTGCTGGTCAACCCCCAAGTGCTCGACTTGCTTGTAAAGGCGGTCGACGGTGAGAACTGGCCCGCCACTAAACAGCAGACGTTTGAGTTGGCCTGCAGGACCATCATCCGCGAATACAACCAGCAGCACATAGTTGCGAAGCGTTCGCAGTCCAACGCCGTAGACCATCAATTGAACGCTGCGGGGTTTCTATGCGCTCTCCAACTGATTGCCGGCAATGCCGGTTTTTCACTGCCGCCAGCAGAAGCGGGCCGCGACTTCCCGGACACCAATGATCTCGCTTTCGAGAATAGTGGACTACTTGCTGAGGTGGGGCGAACGAAGCTCTTCAAGTCGCTAGCAGGTAACCGAGTTGCGCCGATCCACCGCCACATCGCCGAATTTCTTGCTGCTCGTTACCTGGCCAAGCGTATTGAGCAAGACGGCCTCCCGGTTGGGCGTGTACTCGCACTGATAACCGGCGAGGATGGTATTGTGGTGGCTGAGCTGCGTGGTCTTTCCGCATGGCTTGCGGCGTTTTGCAAAAGCCAGCGTCATGCAATTATAGAACGGGATCCGTTAGGAGTCGTGTTATACGGTGACGTTCAGAAATTCACACGCGAAGAAAAACGTCAGGTGCTGGATGGTCTCCAGCGAGAGGCAGAACATTTCTCCGGATTCCGTTCATGGCGCTGGGCTACCTCGCCATTCGGTGCGCTAGCTACGGAGGATATGGCGAGCGAATTTCACGAGATTCTTGCTGTAGCTGATCGTAGTGAAACCCATCAAGCACTTGCTGCTTGCGTGCTCGACGCTATGATTCACGGTGAACGACTTCCTTCTATCAATGACACAATATATAGCATAGTTCGAGATAGCACTTGGCGACCAGGCTTGCGGCGACAAGCGCTCCAGGTGCTTGTTCACACCAGCAAAGATAGTCCCGATCAGCTTAAAGTGCTCCTGGATGAGATTAACGAAGGAAAAGTGGCAGACGCTGCCGATGAGCTCGCGGGATACCTGTTAGCTGAGCTTTACCCGCAAAAAGTTACGCCTAACGATGTGCTGCATTTTCTACATGCTCCCAGTCAGCGAAACTACTTTGGTGAGTACTTACTATTTTGGCATTGCCAACTGGTCGATCAATCTGCTGATTCTGATGTCAGAGTGTTGCTTGATGAGCTTGCTTCACAGCTAGACTCTCTTCGTCCCATAATCGATGACCATCTTTTCAGCGATTTGACCACCGGGCTTCTCGCACGCGGCTTGAACGAATGCGGTGCTTCTACCGATTTCGCTCGCCTTTATGAATGGCTTGGCGTCGGCTTGGACAAATACGGAAGCCCCCGTGAGGGCTCTGAAAAATACACCACCAGCATCCGCTCCTGGCTGGAGGCAAACCCGGATGTCCAGAAAGGTGTATTAAGTATTGGCTTGGACAAGTGCAGTGCGAGCAACGAATTTAGCCATTGCATACGCAAGGCATGGGGTCGGCTGTTTCGTGCGGGACGACCAGCCGGCTTCGGTCTTTGGTGCCTTGAGCAAATGCAGTTAGCGACGAATGAGCAAGCGGCCCGCTATTTGTTACAGAATGCGGTTAATACTATTTGCTATCGGATCGGCGACGACGATTTAACGCTCGAAGTCATCCAGGAAATTGCAGAACGTAAGTCGCGGGATAAGGACTGGCTAAGCGGCATGCTTGTCTGTCCTCTTGACTCGGAAGAGGGGATACTATTTCGTCGTTGCCCGATTGCTGAGCAAGATGAGGAGAAGCAGAGGTGGTTGCGTGTAGTGAAGTCTCGCAAGGCTGAATTGGATGAAGGCAAAGTCCATCCTCACCTGCTGCATGCTCTGGCCGTTGCCTATTTCGGAAACTTTATTGAATCAAAAGGTGATTCGCCGCTAGAACGGCTGCGAAACTTTCTAGACCACGATGAGGAACTGGTGCAATGTGCTATTAAGGGGCTGCGCCGATCATTAGAGCGCGATGACATCCCAACAGTGGCAGATATCATCAAACTTGACTCTCAGAGAAAGGTTCATCTAGTCGGTCGACCATATCTGGCTGGGCTGGAAGAGCTTAATCGAATCTCACCGGACTGCGTAAATCGGCTTACCGATATACAGATTAAACAGGCAGTCGCCTTTTATTTAGTGGATGGCGCGAGCGAGCAGCCTGGTTGGTTCAAGTCACTTTTACACTCGCATCCACAACTGGTGGCTGAGGTGTTAACTGCGTACGTTACAGCAGCTTTCCGTAGCAAGAAGGAGCAGATTGCGGGAGTGTATGCATTGGCTTATTTCGATGAGTACAAATCGGTCGCTCGCCTGGCAGCACTTGAGATGTTAAAAGCCTTTCCTGTGCGTAGCACTAATCAACAACTCAGCGCGTTAAACCTGATTCTTAGGGCAGCCGTTTGCAATGCAGACATACAAGTTCTATCAACACTGATCGAAAAAAAAATCAAACCAGGCAGCATGAATGTTGCCCAGCGTGTGAGCTGGCTTGCGGCTGGAGTAATAGCAGCCCCCGAAAAATATCTGCAGTCGCTCGCAGACTTCACCAAAGCGCAGGAGAGCCGTGTCCGGCACCTTGCCTATTTTCTCACCGCTAGACACGACCAGTGGTTGCCATTCGATCAGCTGCCCGTAGCAGCGCTGGACCTGCTGATACGTCGCATCGGTGGATTTTTCGCGCCATATGAGCTCGATGGGGGCGGCACCTGGTCACCAGAAATGAATGCGTCCGAGCTGGTGTTTCGCCTTATTAGTCAATTGGGTTCGCGCGCGGAAAGCGAAGCCACCGACCTGCTCGAAGCACTTTCGGCAGATGGCGACCTGCACCGCTGGCATGCCGCGCTGCAACGTGCGCAGTTCGAACAACGCGCAGTTCGTCGCGAGGCGAGTTTCCGCCATCCCGATATTCATCAGGTAAACGCGACATTAAACCAGCTTGAACCTGCAAATGCTGGCGATCTAGCGGCGTTAACCATGCATGTCTTGCATGAATTGGCGGACAGGATAAGGAATGGTAATACTAACGACTACCGCCAATTTTGGGATGAAGGCCAAAACCGCGAACTCGTCTCTCCCAGACATGAAGAAGCCTGTCGTGAAGCCCTGTTATCGGATCTACAATATCGCTTTGAAAAGCTTGGTATCGATGCGCAGCCGGAAGGCTACTACGCTGATAACAAACGAGCGGACATCCGTGTGTCTTTCAACGGAACGCACGGGTTTGAAGTTCCAATCGAAATCAAGAAGAACTCACATAGGGATTTATGGCGAGCGATACATGATCAGTTAATTGCAAAGTATACACGCGAACCGCGAGCCCACGGTTTTGGGATTTACCTCGTGTTCTGGTTCGGTTATGACAAGACACCGCCTGCGCCAAATCGACCGCGCCCGCGTACTGCCGAAGAGCTTGAGAAGCGCCTTCATGCCACCTTATCCGTGGACGAGACCCGGAAAATCTCGGTCTGCGTAATTGACGTCGCCAAACCCGATTAATCCACCAAGACTAGTCAAAATCTCACGCATTCTCAATTTGTTGGTAAACATGCACATCCCGCTGCGGAAACGGAATACTAATACCCTGCGCATCGAAAGATTTCTTCACCGCTTTCTGCATATCAAAGAAAACCCCCCAGTAATCCGCGCTGTTAACCCACATCCTCACTTTAAAATTAATCGCGCTGTCAGCCAGCTCACCGAGCAGAACCTGCGGTGCCGGCGCTACGAAAATACGCTTGTCATTGTCAATAAGCTGCGATAGCGATTGCATCACAACATCAACATCGTCGTCATAGCCTGCACTAAACACCATATCAACCCGGCGGGTGGGTTCGGTGGAATAGTTGACGATGCTGCCGTTAGAAATCGGGCCATTCGGAATGATGATGGTTTTGTTGTCGGCTGTTTTCAGCACGGTGTTGAATATCTGAATACTATTCACCGTGCCCGAATGGCCTTCGGTTTCAATATAATCTCCCACTTTATAAGGGCGAAACAAAAGTAAAATCACCCCACCGGCAAAATTTGCCAGGCTACCCTGTAAAGCAAGCCCAATGGCTAGCCCGGCCGCGCCCAACACGGCGATAAACGAGGTCGTCTCTATACCAATCATCGACGCCGCGCTGATGACGAGAATCGCCTTAAGCAAGATACCCAGCAGGCTTTCAAGAAAGCGCTTTAACGTAACATCGACTGCGCGTTTTTCCAGCGTTTTGACGAGCAGCCGCGTGACGCGGTTGATGAGCCAAAAACCGATGACTAATATGAGTAACGCCAGCAGAAACTTCGGCGTATACGTCAGCAGCATCTCTATTATTTTTTGTGAGTGTTCATCGATCAGTTTCAGCATATTTACTTAACCTTGTATGACTACTTTATTTACTACTATCGGTTTAATTCTTTTGTTAATTGTTGACTAATCCAAATCGGCATCGTGTGCGTAGCGCCGACTCAACCAGTGAATATGCAATTGCGCATCAATCGAGCGTGCGCGAGCTACCGATTTTGCTCAGCTGTGCTATGAATTGCTCCGCCTTGTGCTTCGTAATATGGTAGATATTAGAGATGTTATTGGTGACACGTTCTCGTGATTGCAATATTCTGGCACAAGCTCGGAATTTTACGAATAATGCTAAAGGGGTTTTCTTTGTTGTGGTCGTTGCCGTCGTGCCGCGTTGTCATCGCGGTCTGTTTTTCCTTA
>JBBKXJ010000372.1:0-8155 GCA_037969395.1 Pseudomonadales bacterium | reverse complement strand
GGCCTGGCGCTGGGTAGCGGTTCCGCCCGCGGTCTGGCGCACATTGGCGTGATCAGGGCGCTGCGAAAGTATGATCTGCAACCCGACATTATTTGCGGTACATCGGTGGGCGCTTTTATGGGCGCCGCCGCCGCGCACGATTGCCTGGACGGCGTCGCTACCTGGTTAAGCGAGTTGAGCACGCTGGATATGGTGCGCTATCTGGACATTCGCCTGCGAGCTGGTAGCGGTATAGCCGACGGCGACCGCTTCATGGCGTTTTTACGCGCGGAGTTTGGCGATCCCGATATCGAAGATCTCAGCCTGCCATTCGCCGCAGTCGCCACCGAACTACACACTGGCCGCGAGGTTTGGTTGCAACACGGTTCGATATGGGACGCGGCACGCGCGTCCATGGCGTTGCCCGGTATGTTAACACCGGTGTTGAGAGCGGGCCGCTGGCTGGTCGACGGCGGTTTGGTTAATCCGGTGCCAGTCTCAGTGTGTCGCGCTTTGGGGGCCGATGTGATTATTGCTGTCAACCTGAATAGCGACCTGATCGGTCGACAATTTGCTCTGCAACAACGGGCAACAACGATCGAACAATCGGCTTCTGTAGAGGCTCAGCCGCAACCACCGCCGGCCGATGCTGCAGCCAACCCTGAAACACAGAACCTGTTTGCAAAATTGTCGCTGAGCATCAAAGGACGCGCCAGCCCCTTGATCGAACAGTGGATGAGTCCCAGCGCAGAAACGCCGGGCTTGTTCGGCGTAGTCGCCAGTTCGATCAATATTATGCAGGACAGAATCACCCGCAGCCGACTGGCCGGAGAGCCAGCCGATATCGTCCTGACCCCGCGTTTGAACGACGTCGGTATGCTGGAATTCAGCCGCGCCAAAGAGGTGATCACAGAAGGCGAGCAATGCGTGGCGCGCATGCATACGCTAATCGAAGACCGCTTGGGGCAATTGACTCAACGCGACGCCTGATACAATAATTTCGTACCGTGCGAATGGCAGGCGATAAGCGCTTCGTTTGCCAACCATTCCCACTGGCATCTTTCATTGTTTAAATTTACCATCACTCGTATGTCTAGCAGATGAGCCACGGATTCTCATGCAAAACCACCCAAGCGGAAATTTAGTCACACTCACCTACGTCATTTACGGACTGCACTTATTCAGTGCCGTAACGGGCGTAATGACCACCGCAACTATTATGACGGCCTTTTTAACCGGCTGGCCCTCCATCATCGCGGTGATTCTCAATTACGTTGAGCGCAATTCTACGCGAGGCACGTACTTGGAGTCGCATTTCCGCTGGCAAATTCGCACGTTCTGGTTTGCCCTGCTGTGGGTGCTGATTTGTGTGTTGTTGATGATTACGGTGATTGGTATACCCATAGCGTTTTTGCTGGTGGCTGTCATTGGGCTGTGGGTTTTGTATCGCATGGTGCGGGGATTGTTGCGGCTTAGGGACGGAAAACCGATGCTGTTGGATTAACGTCGGTTTGATTTAATGAAATTCAATCAGTTCCTTGCCATAGAGTTGGCGATATAGCGGCACCCCTTCACTGGGATTGGGTGCTATGCCCGCGAGCTTGTCCTTAAGTAGATCAAGTACTAATTCAGTTATTGGCGACAGGTCCAGTTCCGTCGCTGTTTGTAGTGGCGCCCAGTGCAGGTGTTCTAATTCGCCGTTGCCGCGAAGCTCTCCGCTCATGTGTGCGGCGTCTACCAGAAAGAAACGCGCGTCGAAACGGCGCACTCTTTTAGTTGGCGTGATTGCCCGGGCGACATAGTCCAGGTGGTCGAGTGCGGGAATGTAGCCGCGTGCAAAAAACGGTCGCCAGCCAGGTGAGCGCGTTGTGGGAGGCGTTGCAACTGCGTGGCCGAGTATCAGGCCGGTTTCTTCGAAGGTCTCACGTACGGCTGTCATTGCTAACGCCCTCGCTCTGGCGGGTGTGGCGTTAGCCGCCAACTTCGCTACAACTTCCGGCCGTAAGGCAATCGGACTGGCGACGCGTGCATCTCCGGCGTCGACTCGTCCGCCTGGGAAAACGTATTTGTGTGGCATGAATATGTGCCGGGCGCTGCGCACGCCCAGTAATACCTCATGGTTGTCGCGAATGATGATGAGGGTGGCGGCGTCTTTGGGTTTCAAGGGTTTAACTGTTCCCTAACTGTTGTGCGTGTCGCAAGCTTCTAGTTCCATGTGTTCGCGGCAGCCCAGCTTTTCAAAAATGGCTGGTGAGAACGATTTGCGGCAATAACAGGGCTGAGAAACTTTTTTACCTCGGTTACGATTTCTGCAAAATTGAAGTAGTTCGCTGAACGGCCGATTATCGCTTCTTGCGCGATTTAATAGCCGTTGTCGAACGGAGGCAGCAATGTTTTTAACGGTCCTCACAGTGTTGCCTCAAGATAAGGTCGCATGATGTTTGCCACCCGGCAGGCTCGCCCGTATTTTAGTAGTTGGTCAAGGTTGAACTGCTTTCGCGCTTTGTATAGTTTTAGTGCTTCGAGCACAATGTCCATGCCGATTTTGTTGCGGAACTTGAAGCAATCTGCGAGGGTTTTTTCGACGCAGTAAACCTTGACGGTTACGCCGCTGATTTGGTGTTTTTCAATGCCAAGCTGCAGAGTTTCTGTTGAGAATCGGTAGACGCTGAGCGGCGGATAGTCGAGTTGCGGTGTCTCCGCACCGCGCTGCAGCGCAACGGAAATAGCGTGCGGTATCTGTGTGGTGATCGTATGAAAGGCCAGTGCTGAAGTAAGGCAAATGATCGCTTGAGGGACTCTGGTAGCGACGATGACGAGATCGGGATCGGCTACTGCTTCCTGATCTGTTAGTCGGTAAACCCCGCGTGACAGCGCCTCTAGCTCGCCTGAATCTCTTAAGTTATAAAGCGTGCGTGGATGAATACCGGCTCGAAGGGCTTCGGCAGTGCGGATTGTTCCGCCCAGTTTGCGAATAGCTTGCTTTGCTCTGCTTATGGCGCTGGAGCTGCTGCTATTCATGGATAATAATACCTATATTTATAAATATATGTAGGTGATTCTATCCACGGTGTATATGTAAAGCAAGCGATGGCGGAGGAGTAAAAAGTAAAAGCGGTTCGAAGCTAATGCAGCCCCTGTTATTACTTCGTCGCCAAATAAACCGTATTAGCAGCCTCGCCACCCGTATACGGATTGGCAAAGGCTACAATATGCGACTCGGAAGACTGAAACACACTATCAAGCAGCTGCATAAACTCCTCCCCGGGCGGATCGTTAGACCACAAGCCAAAAATGCCACCGGGATGAAGCTTATCAGCCAGGCTTTGCAGCCCCGACGCGGAATAGAAAGCGGCGTTTGCAGGCTCAAGCCAATGGCTGGGGGAGTGATCAATATCCAGCAGTACGGCGTGTACCAGGCGGGTGGCGTCTGCCTGATCAAAGCCACTGGCATTTGCTGTCGCGAGTTGGAAGAAGTCGGCGTGTAGCAGGGTGCAGCGAGTGTCTGCCGTCAATTTTTTACCAACAGGGACCAGGCCGCGTTGGTGCCAGTCAATCACCGGTTGCATCACGTCGATGACCAGTAGAGATTTAACTGAGGGGTGTTCCAATGCGGCCACGGCGGTATAACCCAAACCCAGGCCTCCCACGACTATGTCGAGGTCAGCGTCGTGGCCGTTGGCTTCAAGCGCAGTAAGCGCGAGTTTCGACAGCTGAATCTCGGCTTCGGTGAACAGGCTGGACATGAGAAACTCTTCGCCAAGCTTTACCTCGTAGAGAATTTTTCCGCCGAGTCTGGGCTCGGCGCGGCGTCGCAGGCTGATATTGCCGTGCGCGGTTTCCTGATTGTCCAGTTCTTCAAAGATCATGGGCGGATGCTAGCGAGAATTAGCAACTTTGCCCATATCCTGCGGGCTTGTCAGATATTCTTCATAGGTGCCGCGAAAATCCACCAGCTCCTGGTCCTTGATTTCAATCACTCGTGTAGCCAACGAAGACACGAACTCACGGTCGTGGCTAACAAAGATCAACGTGCCATCGTAATGCTCCAGCGCCAGGTTCAACGCCTCGATAGCTTCCATGTCGAGGTGGTTGGTGGGTTCGTCCATCAGCAGTACGTTGGTGTCCATCATCATCAGCTTGCCAAACAGCAGCCGATTTTTTTCGCCACCGGAGCAGACTTTAACCTGTTTGTTGAAATCGTCTGCCGAAAACAGCAGGCGGCCGAGCGTCGCGCGCACTATCTGGTCGTCGTGACTGGGTTTGCGCCACTGGCTCATCCAGTCAAACAACTTCATGTCGTTATCGAAATCGGCGGTGCTGTCTTGCGGGCAGTAACCCAGCGTGGCATTTTCGGCCCATTTTATCTTGCCGTTGCTGGCTGCGAGTTGGTTTAGCAGGCAGCGAAGAAAGGTGGTTTTCCCTGCGCCATTTTCACCTATCACGGCAAGGCGGGTGCCGGCGTCCAATATCATATTGCCGTTAGTGAACAGTATTTCAGCGTCGAAGCTATGCCCTAACTCTTCCAGAATCAAAGCCTGGCGGTGCAGTTTTTTGTCCTGTTTAAAACGAATGTACGGACTAACTCGGCTGGAGGGTTTGATATCTTCCAACGTTATTTTGTCGATTTGTTTGGCGCGGGAGGTCGCTTGTTTGGCCTTTGATGCATTAGCCGAGAAGCGACTGACAAATTGTTGCAGGTCGGCGATCTGGGCGCTTTTTTTAGCGTTTTCCGATTGCTGACGCTCGCGTACCGCGGTGGATGCCGTCATAAAGTCGTCATAGTTGCCGGGATAAACGCGCAACTCGCCGTAGTCGATGTCTGCCATATGGGTGCATACGGCATTGAGGAAGTGACGGTCGTGCGAAATGATGACCATTGTGCTTTTGCGTTCGTTAAGCAGCGCTTCAAGCCAGCGGATGGTGTTAATGTCGAGGTTATTGGTTGGCTCGTCCAGCAGCAGAATGTCGGGGTCGGAAAATAATGCCTGGGCTAGTAGAACCCGCAGCTTCCAGCCCGGCGCGATTTCGCTCATGGGACCAAAATGTGTTTCCTGCGCAATACCCGCGCCCAGAAGTATTTCGCCGGCACGGCTTTCGGCGCTGTAGCCGTCCAGTTCCGCGAAGCGTATTTCCAGTTCGGCGACTTTCATGCCGTCGTCTTCTGACATTTCAGGGAGCGAGTAGATGCGATCGCGTTCCTGTTTGACTTCCCACAATTCGGTGTGGCCCATAATGACGGTGTCGACCACACTGTACTTTTCAAAGGCAAACTGGTCCTGGTTTAGCTTGCCCACGCGTTCGTTCGGGCCGATGGAAACGTTGCCTGCGGTTGGAGTCAGGCTGCCGTCCAAAATCTTCATGAATGTCGATTTGCCGCAGCCATTGGCGCCAATCAGGCCGTAACGATTGCCGTCGCCGAATTTGACCGAGATGTTTTCAAATAAAGGCTTGGCGCCAAACTGCTTGGTGATGTTTGCGGTAGAGATCAATGCGATATTCCTGGGTGTTAAAAAAAACGGGGCGCTGGAACGGAGTGCTCGAGCGGAAACGTACACTAACTAAACGGGGGCGTACTATAGAGACTTGTCGCCGTAAGGTCGAGCGACTACTACCGAAAGTAGATCAATCGGGGCCTTCTGCCTCGCGCAGGCGTTCCTGTCGGGCTTGCTCTTCGGCTAGTACGGCCTTGATTTCCAGCAGCACGGAATCTACATCGGCGGCTTCGGTATTTTCTGCAAAATAGCCGCTAAGCTTGATTTCAGGATGCAATTTGCCGTCTTCGTACAGCGCCCAAATTTCTTCGGCGTAGTGGGTGTCAAGCAATTCGGGGGCGAATTCGGCATAGTAATGGGTCATGTTATTAACGTCACGCTGCAGCATTGCCTTGGCGTTATTATTGGCTGCCGCGTCTACCGCCTGTGGCAAGTCAATGATCACCGGGCCGTAGTCGTCGACCAATACGTTAAATTCCGACAGATCACCGTGGATTAGCCCGGCACACAGCATACGCACCACGTCTTGCATAACAACGGCGTGGTCTTCAAGCGCCTGTTCGGCAGACATCGATACATCGTTTAAGCGCGGTGCTACCCCGCCTTCGTCATCGGTGACTAATTCCATTAGCAGCACGCCGTCAAAGCAGCCGTAGGGTTTCGGTACGCGCACGCCAGCGCGAGCCAGTTTGTAGAGTGCATCTACTTCGGCATTCTGCCAAACTTCCTCTTGCTGCTTGCGACCGAATTTTGAGCCTTTCTCCATAGCGCGGGCGCGGCGGCTGTTGCGCACTTTGCGGCCTTCCTGGTATTGCACTGCCTGTTTAAAGCTGCGTTTGTACGATTCTTTATACACTTTGGCACAGCGGATCTCATTGCCACAGCGCACGGTATAAACAGTAGCCTCCTTGCCACTCATAAGCTGACCGATGACTTCGTCGACTATACCGTCGTCAATTAATGGCTGGATTCGTTTTGGTGTTTTCATTAACTACTTCGTCATTCGGGTCGCAGGCCAGCCGTCGATAGCCGGACCGTTACGGAATTATTGTTCGTTAAAAGCGCTAAACGTCTGTAAAGTATAGTTTGTTAGCGCAGCTTCGTCGTTATGTCATTGTGACCGCATCAGGAACTTATGCCAGATATCCCGTTAGAAAAAGTCAGCATCTTTGTCGATGTGCAGAATATTTACTACACCTGCCGGCAAATCCATCAACGCAATTTCGATTACAACAAATTCTGGGGCAATGTGACGCGCAAGCGCGAAGTCGTTAGTGCTATTGCCTATGCAACCGACCGCGGCGATGAAAAACAGGTGCAATTCCAGAATATTTTGCGCGCCATTGGTTTTACGGTAAAGCTCAAGCCTATGTTAAAACGCCAGGACGGCACCACCAAAGCCGATTGGGACGTCGGCATAGCCCTGGACGTGTACGAGGCTGCGCAACTCTGCGATACGGTTGTGTTGGCCTCCGGCGACGGCGATTTCGATATTCTGGTGCAGCGCATAAAAGAGCGATTTGACACCAACACAGAGGTTTACGGTGTACTTTCGCTAACGTCTGGCTTGTTGATCGAATCAGCAAGCAAATATGTGCCGATCGACGGGAATTTGTTGCTCAAATAACAAACTGGTCGTGCTGCTGCGCGAGCCAGCCCACGCCATACGCGCGGGCGTAATCACCTACTGTGCGATTGCAGCTCTCGCTTTCAGAATATTTAAGTTGAGCTTAATATCGGCCCCGCTTTCTGACTCACTACTACCTGAGCAAACCGTAATTTACTGGAAACTTGAACCAGGTTTGGCTGTTGCCGGTAAAAAAGCAAGGATTTGCCGCGGCCGGCCCTGATGCTTTTCTATACATGAGTGAGTTAAAAAAATTAAATATTACGGCAACTGCTTGAACTGCAACAGTATTGCCCTGGAAAAATGGCTGAATAAGACCTGGAAAATAAGGTGTCAACTGCCTCGAAGCTAGCCTACGACGCGGATTTTTTCATTAGCGTATTAGATGCAATGCAAGACCTGGTGCTGGTTAAGGGGGATCGCTCGCGCCTGCTGTGGGCCAATCGTGCTTTTCGTGAATACTACGGCATGACCAACGCCGCGCTGGTTGAGCTGATCGATGCCCCGCATAGCGACCCGGACGACACAGTAGAGTATGTGCGCGACGACCACCGGGTATACGTCAGCGGTGAAACGCTTGAAGTTATCGAACCCACTACCAGCCACAGTGGCGAGGTTGCCTATTGCCACACTATCAAGTCGGCAATTCGCAAACCTTCCTCTGCCGAAATTGTGGCAACTGTGGGTGTCGCGACCTGTTCAGGACGATGGTGCGAAACAAGCTTCCGAGACAGATAGAACCGACCGCAAAGCCGTGCTGGAACCGCTGCGCGTGCTTATTGAGGGTATCGAAACAGCCGTTGTCGTTGTTGATGCGCAGCGGCGAATCCTTACCTGCAGCGCGGCTTTTTGTGAGTTGTTTTCCGTCACGGAGGTGGAGGGCCGCTATATCGATGAAGTCATTGGTCAACGCCTGAATTTGGAAAAAGAGTATGCGCGCGCAATTGATGAATCCGCAGTCACCAAGCTGACTAACGTAGAAATTAGCTTTGCAGCCCGTACGGGCTGGTTCGATATTCATACCAGACCGTGGCTGCTATCCAGTACGCAGACC
>JBBKXJ010000371.1:0-13938 GCA_037969395.1 Pseudomonadales bacterium | reverse complement strand
TCTGGCAGCCACTTTTCGAGCACGGCCGCATTCAGATAGCCCAGGTGGTCGGCACCTTCGCCATGCTCGTAAGCGACGTAGTAGGCGAAATTGTGCTGCTTGCCCAATGCGCGCAATTCGTCGTGCGGCGACGCGGGTTAAGGGCGGCAGCAGGCTAATTGATGAAGGAGAATGTCAGTTAAACGGCGATACTAAAGCGGAGCGTGTCACTCATCGGGAAAAAGTAAATTTCTGAACTGCTTGCGATTCTTCCACCGATAGGAATTGCAATCTTGCCGATCTTTCTCAACAGGATATTTATCAACCACTATGGCCGTACCAAATGTGGTAGGCGGAAGCGTAATACACGTACCGAAACTGCCTATGCTATTGTTTTGCCGATAATAAGCGCGACCCATTGCATCCCTTGCGTTTTCTTCGCGTCGATGGGCAGAATCAAATCTCCTTACCGAAAGCAGAATCGTGCTGTTCTCACATTGCGAATCGTTTCTGTACAAAGAAATTTTTACTGGGGGTTAAGATGTTTAAATCGATTGTTAAACCAGCACTTTTAATCGGCGCTGTAAGTTTTGCGCTGGGTTCGAATACTGCCTTTGCCTCCGTTTTCTGGGTGGTGGAAACCGGTGATTCAGCGGCCTCGAATACTGATCGAGATATGCTCAGTATTGACCCGGGCCCTGTATCGCTCGATCTCTACTTCGATACGGAAGAGGCTACGAGTTTTGGCTGGGACCTGGACCTGGATGTGACGGGCACTTTAGCTATGGCAAACGCTAAATTGCAAAATATTGAGAAAGTGGTACGTCATTTTTTTGACGAAAATTCTATCGCTATTTTGAGGAGCCACTTACACAGGAACTAATGGAAGGAAAGTCCTGATATAGATCATCAGGACTGTGGCAGCCCGAGATAGCTTGTAAAAATTGCAACCTGTTTTCCTGGCGGCTAGTGCTGACAAGTATCCAATGACCGTTGCCACTCACACACCAGATCCGGCACCTGCTTGGGGCTCAACTCATCTGCATCCACAGGTCTTACAGCATCGAAAAGACGGTGCGGCTTTGGCTCTGCAAAAAGTTCAGCCTGCAGCGGCGCTGTATTCGTCGCCAAGTCTGCCTGACGTTCAAGTTCGCTCAATTTTTTTTTGCCGCCGCAATAACCGACATTTTTAAAGCGGGTTGATTCGACATCATTTGCGTAGCAAATCGCAAAAAAACCGCTAGGAAAATCCCCGAGTTTATTGCACTTTTGCGTTTCACCAATTGACCGCAGCAGGATCGGTACTCTCCTTGAAGTCGTCAGATAATTTTGCGACTAAAACAGCATCTGCCAATCCTTCTCTGCGAATAACTAACAATTGCAGCGCTGCTTTCGAGCGGCTATGGTCGTCGAATAATGACGACATTTTTCGATTAGTCTTATCAACAGTGTCGTACAGCTGTAAATATCTTTCGTGCGCGCTTTTATCTTCGTCTGTAGTAATTTCGGAAAACGTCGAAAGTGCGTCGCGACAAAACTGGTCGATTGCTTTGTCTTTAATTTGCTTGAATATCTTCCAATCTGATTCTTTCATCGTTTAACGTGTTTGATAATATGTTCGTTGGGTTGGTCACCTAGCGTCAACTGAGTGACCTTTATAAATGTCGCGCATAGTCCATTGATTTGTGCAGAACCCTGAGAATGGTTACCCCATCAACGGCGGGTTTGAAAAAGATCACATGGGATGCCACTCGGTAAGCTAAAAGCCCTGGGCGAATATGATGAGAATCCCGGCCCAAATTCGGTTCATCCGCCAACTTGTGAAAAGCGACGTCCAGCTCTCTAATATATTGATCAGCCCTGACACTTCCGAACTCTTGAACGCTGTATTCATAAATAGTTTTTAAATCGTTATCCGCTTTTGGACGCAGGCGAACATTTTTACTTTCGGGCATGATGGCGCTTTTGTTTTTGGGTTTTCATGCGCCCCAAAAATTGATCAACATCCCAGTCTACAGGCTCGCCGCTATTCTCACCTTCGTCGATCAGTTGACGCAGTGTTTCAAGCTTTGATGCCGCCTGCTTTTCCTGAAGCAGCCGTAAACCCTCACGAACTACTTCGCTATTGGTTTTATAGCGGCCTGATTGGACCTGGCTTTCAACGAATCCTCGCAGCTCCTCTCCGGTATCAATGGTCATTGTACGTGTCATAATGCGCCACCTTTAGATGTAAGAAATATTCTTACATCTAAGCTTATAGGGTATGCACTGAGATTTCAAACTCGAAAAAGCTTCCAACACCGGGGGCGCAGCCGGGTCACGCAGCGGCAGTTTTACACTACCAACCGTGTGACTGGGGCACTTGTAATCCTCCATCTGCTAAACATATCATCCCTCGCCTAAAGGCGAGGGGCTTACAGATCCCCTATTGGGGACTCTTGCAGGTTAAAAAATGACCAAGCGGCTCAGCAACTTCGATTTCTTAAAACACCACGACGAATTATTGCTCCGCCTGGCAATAACCGCCGAAGCCTGTTTCGTGCCTGACCCGAACACCACGCTGATAAAAATGCGCCAACTCGGCGAAGCATTGGCCAAAACCATCGCCTCGCGTGTCGGGGTCGAGAGCGGTGCAGAAATTAGACAGGTCGATCTATTAAGAGAGCTGGATTTCAAGCTACGACTGGATAGAAATATCAAAGACGCATTTCATACCATTCGTAAACTCGGCAACCCCGCCGCCCACGATATTACCAGCTCAACGCACCGCGATGCGCTCAAAGCCCTGCAAGTGGGTCATGCGCTCGCTGCGTGGTTTCACATCACCCTGGGTGGCGACAAAGCCAAAAGTTTTAAACTCGGCACCTTTGTTAAACCGGAAGACCCTTCGGCACAAGTTCGCACACTCGAAGAAGCCTTGCTGGAGGCGGAAAAGAAAAGTCAATCCGCTGAAGACCGTATTGCTCACACCGAACAACTACAAGCAATCGAAGCGAAAAAGGCTGCGGCAGAACGCCAGCGCGCCGAGCAAATGACCGTCGAGAGTAAAGTCTGGGAAGAAATAGCCACCGAGCACGAAACCAAGCTAGCCGAATACCGAGCGAAAATGGATGACGCGAATGTCTTCTACATGACGACATTCCAACAACAAACGACTCAGCAACAAGCGGAGACTATTCACCAAGTCGAAAAATCCACACTGCACCTTAACGAAGCGGAAACTCGCATACTTATCGATCAACAGCTCATCGAAGCAGGCTGGCAAGCCGATAGCGAAAACCTCAAATTTACCAAAGGCGCGCGCCCGCTGCCCAATGAAAACCGGGCCATTGCAGAATGGCCAACGGATTCGGGCCCAGCCGATTACGTGTTGTTTATGGGCCTAATTCCCGTGGCTGTGGTGGAAGCCAAAAAAAGCGCCAAAAATGTATACGCTGCCATCGACCAGGCCAAGCGCTATGCCAAGGGCTTACTGGAAAAAAGCGCATTTGCCATCGAGACCAGCTATGGTGAATTCAAAGTGCCCCTCGCCTTTGCCACCAACGGCCGCCCCTATTTAAAACAACTGGAGCAGGAAAGCGGCACCTGGTTTTTGGACGTGCGCGACAATAGCAACCGCCGCAAAGCCTTACAGGGCTGGTACAGCCCGCAGGAAATCAAAGCCTATTTGCGCCAAACACCGCAGCAAGCGCAAAGCGAACTGGAACAAATGGATTTTGACTACAACCTCCAACTGCGCGACTACCAAATTGCGGCGATTCGTTCGGTAGAAAGCGCCATCAAAAACGGCCAGGAGAGCGCCTTGATCGCCATGGCCACCGGCACCGGCAAAACCAAAACGGCCATCGCCATGGTTTATCGCCTGCTTAAGTCTGAACGTTTCCGCCGCATTCTGTTTTTGGTGGACCGCTCCGCGCTGGGCATTCAGGCCACCGATGACTTCTGCGAAGTGCGGCTGGAAAACCTCAATTCTTTTGCCGACACCTTTGACGTGATGGGCATGGAACAGAACAAGCCGGTTAAACCCACACCGGATGACGACACCAAAGTGCATGTTGCCACCGTACAAGGCCTGGTCAAGCGCATTCTCTACCCCGGCGATAATGACAACAAACCCGGCGTCGGCCAATACGATTGCATTGTGGTCGACGAATGTCACCGCGGTTATTTACTCGACCGCGAGCTCAGCGATACCGAAATTCTGTTTCGCGATCAAAAAGACTACCAAAGCAAATACCGCAGCGTGATTGAATATTTTGATGCCTTTAAAATTGGGCTCACCGCGACACCAGCCTTGCACACCACCGATATTTTTGGCGCGCCGGTGTTTACCTATAGCTATACCGAAGCGGTATTGGACGGCTATTTAAACGATCACCTGCCGCCCATACGCATCCACACCAAGCTGGCGGAGCAAGGCATAAAATACGCGATAAACGAAGCAGTACAAGTCTACAATGCCGCTAACAACGCCATTGAAACCTTTAACACCCCCGATGAACTGGATTTCGACGTTGCCGACTTTAACCGCCGCGTGATCGCAACCGAGTTCACCAAAGTCGTCGCTAAATGGCTCATTGAAAGCGATTCGATAAACCCCTACTCGCCCGCCAAAACGCTGATATTTTGCGTGACCGATAAACACGCCGATGAAGTGGTCGAAGCCTTAAAAGAAGCGGTAGAAAACTACCACGGCGAAGTCGACGACGACGCCATTCAAAAAATCACCGGCGCCAGCGACAAACCGCTGGACAAAATTCGCAGTTACAAAAACGATCGCCTACCGAATATTGCCGTCACCGTAGACTTACTCACCACCGGTGTCGACGTACCCAAAATATGTAACCTGGTGTTTTTACGCCGCGTTAACAGCCGCATTTTATTTGAACAAATGCTGGGCCGCGCCACGCGCCTGTGCGAAGAAATCGGCAAAGGCCCGTTTCGCATTTACGACGCCGTCGACGTTTACAAACAGCTCGAAAAAATCAACACCATGAAGCCGGTCGTCACCAAGGTGGATATCAGCTTCAGTGAGCTGGAACAGGAGATGACGCAAACCGCCGCGCCCGATTTACAAGAGCTCGCCAAAAAGCAATTTATTGCCAAGCTGCAGGTGAAAAAGAATTATCTCAGAGACAAGCAAGCCGATAAATTTGAAACCATCGTCGGCAAAGCACCGCAAGACTTCGCCAAAGAACTCAAAGCCATGCCGCTGCAAGACATTGCCCAATGGTTTGTTAATCACCCCGGCCTGGGCGAACTACTGGATAGCAAAGCGAGCGGCAACGGTATTTTTAAGCCACCCATGGTAGTGCACGACGGCGAAGATGAAGTCACCCACATCACCACCGGTTATGGCGAGGGCCAAAAACCCGAAGACTACCTCAACGCCTTTAAAGACTTTGTTAACGCCAATAGCAATCGCCTAATCGCGATTCAAACCGTGGTGCAAAAGCCCTGGGAGTTAAGCCGCCAGAGCCTAAAAGAACTGGCGGTTGAATTAGAGCGTAACAGCTTTCGCGAAAAAGACTTGCAAACTGCCTGGCAAGAAGTGAAACAGGAAGTCATAGCCGCACGAATCATTGGCTTTATTCGCCAGGCCGCCATCGGCGAAGCGTTAATGCCGTGGGAGCAGCGGGTCGACAACGCGCTGCAAAAAATATTGAATCGCCAGCCGTGGAAAACACCGCAAAAACAATGGCTGGAACTGATCGCCAAACAAATGAAGGCTACTACTATTGTCGACCAGGCTGCGCTTAACCAGGGCATATTCAAAAACCAGGGCGGCATAAAGCGCGCCAACAAGCTGTTCGAACAACCCGTTACTGAAGTGTTAGAACAATTTAACCAGGCACTTTGGCAATAACACCATTCGTCATTCCCGCGCAGGCGGGAATCCAGAAAACAAAGTAGAAGTAAAAATGAGCACCCAAGATTTAGTCGCCAAACTCTGGAACCTGTGTAACGTATTGCGCGACGACGGCGTTACCTATCAAGAATACATCAACGAGCTCACCTTTCTTGTCTTCCTGAAAATGGCCAAAGAAACAGATTCTGAAGATGGGCGTACGGAAAAGGAAAAAACACGCAAGCTTAAGGAAGGGGAAGTTCGCAAACAACCGAACATTCCTGAAGGCTGCCGCTGGGACGACCTGGAAGCGTTGAACGCCGCCACGCGTCTGGAAGCCTACAAAAAAATGCTTGTCGATTTGGGCGCTCATGGCTCGCTGATTACCCAGGCCATTTACGCCAACGCCAATACCGTTATCCGCAAACCGGCCACCCTGAATAAACTGGTCACAGAAATCGACAAACTTGACTGGTACAACGCCAGGCAAGAAGGCCTGGGCGATATGTACGAAGGCCTGCTGGAAATTAACGCCACCGAGAAAAAATCCGGCGCCGGTTAATACTTCACCCCGCGCGTGCTAATTAACGCTATGGTCGAACTGATGCAGCCCAAGCTGGACGACACCATTGTCGACCCCACCGCAGGCAGCGGCGGCTTTCTGATAAGCGCCCATCATTACATTACCCAGCACAACGACATCGCGTCGCTGGATGAAACAGCCTACGCCAACTACCAACATGAGACCTTTCATGGCATGGAACTAGTGCCCGACACTCGCCGCCTGGCGATGATGAACTTAATGCTGCACGACATCGCCATCAACGACCAAAACGCCGGTATTTTATATGGCGACACGCTAAGCAACGAAGGTAAACAACTACCACAGGCAAGCCTAATCTTGGCGAACCCGCCCTTCGGCACCAAGCAAGGAGGCGGCATACCCACCCGCGATGACCTGGTGCACTACACCAGCAACAAACAACTGGCGTTTTTGCATTTGATGTACCACGCCATGCTCAAACCCGGCGGTCGCGCCGCCACAGTCTTGCCCGACAACGTGTTATTTGAAGGCAGCACCGGCAAAACCATTCGCCAGGACTTAATGGAAAAGTGCAACCTGCACACCATACTACGTCTGCCTACCGGTATTTTTTATGCCGCCGGTGTAAAAACCAATGTGCTGTTTTTTGATAAACCGAAAAATCCCAATAAAGATAAAGGCAATACTAAGAACGTCTGGGTCTACGACCTGCGCGCCAATATGCCGCAGTTTGGTAAACGCACCGTGTTTACGCCCAAGCATTTGGAAGAGTTTTATGAAGCGGTGGACGGGGATTTAACCAAAGTTAGTGAAAAAAAGCGCCAGGCATTTATTCAAAAGCATGCCGATGGTAGCGAAATAGGCGATGTCGATACTTGTCGATTACGTTGCTTTAGTCGCGAAGATATTCGTAAAAAAGATGACTCCCTCGACCTTGCCTGGATTCGTGATGACAGCGTTGAGGACAGCGCCAATTTGCCCGAGCCGGATGTGTTGATTAATGAAGCCATCGAAGAAATGGCGGGGGCGATGCTTGAACTGAAAGCAATATTGGTGGAGTTAGGTTCGGCGGAAGAAGGTGATGAGGTTGTGGTGTGAGTAATCTACCCGCTAGCTGGTCACAAACAAAGTTTACCGATATTTTGGACGTACATGGTGGAACTCAGCCGCCTAAATCGGAATTTATATTTGAAACAAAAGATGGCTATATCCGTCTGCTTCAAATACGCGATTTTGGGGGAAAACCTGTTCCTACTTATATCCCAGTTAATGGAAAATGGAGAACTTGTAGCAAGAAAGATATTTTAATTGGTCGCTATGGCGCATCACTTGGCAGAATTTGCACGGGCATGGAAGGGGCTTATAACGTAGCACTTGCGAAAGTAGTCGGGCCCAAGCAAATCGACTCAGTATTTTTGAAGTACTTCTTGCGGTCAAATAATTTCCAAGATCCTCTAAGACTCTTATCCAGATCCGCGCAAAACGGTTTTAACAAGCGAGATTTGGCAGAATTTGATCTTCTAATTCCGCCTGAACACGAACAAATCCGCATTGCCAACAAACTTGACAGCCTGCTCGCCAAAGTCGATGCCGCCCAAGCACGCCTGGAAAAAATCCCCACCCTACTCAAACGCTTCCGCCAATCCGTCCTCGCCGCCGCTACTTCGGGGGAGTTGACTAGGGAGTGGAGGGAGGAAAATAACGAATCATTTGAAGCTTGGAAGGCTATTCAATTTTCCGGACTTACCACGAGCATCAGAAGCGGTTCTGGCGATAAACCGTCAGATAATCCAGAGGGAATACCAGTACTCCGATCTAGTGCAGTCCGAGACATGAAAATTGATTTTACCGATGTACGGTTTTTCGAAAATACTAAGGAAGTCAATGCACGTAATAATTTGGAAAATGGCGATTTGCTATTTACAAGACTTAGTGGATCGCCGGATTATGTCGGCAATTGTGCTGTCGTTTCTGGAATAACGGATAAAGTGGTTCAGTACCCTGATAGACTATTTTGTGCAAAAGTTAAAGATCAAAGAACTACTTCATATTTAGAGATATTTTTTTCGTCAAAGCAATTTAAATCTCATATATCTCGAAATATTAAGTCATCTGCGGGACACCAGCGGATAACATTAGACCCCATTAAGAATGCTGAAGTTAATATTCCTACACTAGAAGAACAAAAAGAAATCGTCCGCCGCGTAGAATCCCTCTTCGCCCTCGCCAATGCAGTTGAAAAACAATACCGCGAAGCCAAACAACGCACAGACCGCCTGACCCAGTCCCTGTTAGCCAAAGCCTTTCGCGGCGAGTTGGTACCGCAAGACCCCAACGACGAGCCAGCAGCGGAACTATTAAACCGCATTCAAGCCAATCGCGAGGCGCAGCAGCCTGTGAAGCCAGTTCGCAAAACCAAGCGCGCCGCAAAATGATCACCGAAGCCTTTGCAAAACGTGAATCACAAGCGGCATAAATCCATGCGCAAAACCTACCAACCGCCATTTACCATTACCCCTATCATCATTCGCCTGATCTCCGCCATCAGCGAACAGTTGGGGCGTATGGCTGCGTTGGAAGAAGAAAGAAGCTTACGCCTGCGCCGCATTAATCGCGTACGCACTATACAAGGCTCACTGGCTATTGAAGGCAACACGTTAAGCGAGGAACAAATCACTGCTATTCTGGAAGGCAAGCGTGTTATCGCGCCGCCTAAAGAAATTCTGGAAGCCCGCAACGCAATTAAAGCTTACGATCAATTTGAAAACTGGCAGCCGGCCAATGAAAAGCATCTGTTAAAGGCGCATCAAATATTAATGGCAGGTTTGATCGACGACGCCGGCCATTACCGCAGCAGCAATGTCGGCGTGATGAACGCCGATGTCGTGATGCATATGGCACCACCTGCCCATCGTGTCAAAAAACTCATGGGTGATTTGTTTGGCTGGCTGGCCGCTACCGATGAGCACGCGCTTATTACCAGCTCGGTGTTCCACTGCGAGTTCGAATTTATCCACCCGTTTACCGACGGTAATGGCCGCATGGGGCGCTTGTGGCAAACCCTGATTTTGAGTCAATGGAACCCACTGCTGGCACAACTGCCGGTGGAGAGCATGGTGCATGAGCATCAAGGCCAGTACTATCAAGCGATCAAACTGAGCACTAAAAACACTGATGCTGCAGCGTTTATCGAATTTATGCTGGGCGTGATTCTAGCAACCATTGATAGTGTGAATGGAATATCCACCCAGCAAGTCACCCAGCAAGTCACCCAGCAAGTCGAACTGCTGATTAAAGCCCTGCATCGAGCCGGCAAACCGCTGAATAGAAAAGAGCTGCAAGCCAGGTTATCACTCAAAGACCGAGAATCATTTCGCGAACGTTACCTGAAGTCGGCACTGAAAGCAGGCTTGATAGCAATGACCATTCCCGACAAACCCACCAGCCGTTTACAGCAATATCGTCTAACTGAACAAGGCAGAAAATTGGCCGACACATTCACATAGCCGAGGACCGGTTTTCATTTGGCCGGAGATTTTCAGTTTCCGGCTGAGGCCGGTCAGCTAGTTTCTATCCGAGACTATCGCTATCTGTCACCCCTGCGCAGGCAGGGGTCTAGTAGGGGGAGCATTATGTAGCGGACACAGTTTGCGGTACTATCAATCCACGTAACTTAACAGTGGTAGCACAAATGCACGAAAAAATTGAAGCGACCTTTGACGGGAAAGTATTTCGCCCACAGCAGCCAATCAAGTTGCAGCCAAACACCCGTGTACAGATAACGATTGAAACTGAGCCGGCCGCCAGAGATAAGAAAGAGTCATTTCTTCAAACAGCGAGAGCACTGAAATTGGATGGACCCGTCGATTGGTCGGAAAATATAGACCAATACCTTTACGGTAAAGAAATGAAAAAAGATGAATGATGAGGTGTTTCTTAATACAGTCTACGCAATCGCCTTGGCGTCGGAGAAAGACGAATTTGATGAAGGCGCAATTATTCTGGCAGAACAGCTTGAGCGAGCGAAAATTCGCCTCATAACAACACGAGCGATCCAACTAGAGATTGGAAACGCATTATCCAAACTGCGATACCGCGGTGCAGCCGTGCAACTACTGGATTCTCTCGAAACTGATCCTACGGTAGAAATTGTTGCCCTCTCAGAGACACTTTACACAAAGGCGCTGCAGCTATATCGCGAAAGACCTGACAAAGAGTGGGGGCTGGTCGATTGTGCATCGTTTGTTGTGATGATAGAACGCAACATCACCGAAGCATTAACAACCGATGAGCAGTTTCAGCAAGCTGGTTTTCGGGCTTTGCTAAGAGACGCTAAGCCTTAAAACAGCGTCAATAGCGGTTTTCAGTTTCACGGGCACGAACTTAGAAATGCGCTGCAAGCCAGCTTATCACTCAAAGACCAGGAATCATTCCGCAAGTGCCACTTTAAACCGGTACTGAGGCCAGGCTTCATAGCAGTGACCAACCCGACAAACTCACCGGCCGTGTACAGCAATATCGTCTAATGGAACAAGGCAGAAAATTGGCCGACACTTTCACATAGCCGAGGACCGATTTTAATTTGGCCGGAGCGTTGCGGTTGCCACTGCATGCGAGTAAGTAGCTTCAACGCGATATCTCGATATTATTCATGGGACAACACAAGCAAACAATCAGACGAACCTTAAATAGTCAAATGGACGCTTCACTAATTGAATAACCTGAAAGCCGATGACTGGCATGATTTCTCCACTGATTTTGGTCCTGTTTTAGAAAGCTTTGTCATTGCGCAAATATGTGCACAAGCCGAATGGCTCGATAAGCCCATTCGTTTAAGCCACTACCGCGACAAAGACCAGGTAGAAGTAGATCTGGTAATAGAACAAGGCCGAAACGTTTGCGGCATCGAAGTGAAAAAAGCCGCCAGCATTCAAGAAAAAGACGGTAAAGGTTTACAACGTTTGGCCTTTCAAGCTGGCAAACCCTTCAAGGGCGGCGCGCTGATTTACTGTGGCAATAACGCCTTACCATTCAAAACCAAACACTGCATCGCCACGCCAATAGATTGGCTGTGGCATGATGATTTTTAATCCATGAGAATTGATGGCTGGTCGAGCAGTAAAGCCGCCACCAAAGCCTGATGAGAGAAAGGTGGGAAAATGCTCGATGACAAATACTATATCCGTTTAAAAATAACACCTGCAACAGTCAAGCGACTTCACTTGCTGATAGGAATCAATAAATTTAATGTTGAGGAGTTCCAAGGACACTGGTATTGGCTGGCTGAATCACTAGAATCTTTACCAGACTCGCGATCGCGATATCAGCAAGCAAACAAAGAAGTAGCGGCTTTGAACCAAGTTCTTAAAATGTTTGCGAGCCATCCAAAACTAGCAGAGACCGTTGAAGCCACTGCAATTGGCTCCTTTAAAAAAGAGCCGAATGGAGCCCAGACCATGAAGATGGACCCAAATGAGGCTGTATTGGCCGCGACATTCCCTCTCTTTGTCGCTGAATTTCACGTGTCTGTCGGAAGCTCAGGGAATCCGTTAGCCGATAAAGCCAATCTTTATTTTGATGTTTTGAAGAATTGTCCAGATATTTACGAGGTTTCAAAGCGTATAAACGAGATCGATTATCTTCAATTTGAATTTTGGAAGGCAAAAGAAGCCATGGTAGGGAAAAAGCACACTTTAGCCAGAAAAAAGTACCAGTACCTGAATGAAACCGAATATGATGAATTTAAAAAATGGGCAAATAATCCCGAGGCATCCGGTGAAAACGCCAGGCACTGGCAACCCGAACCAAACCAATCAAAAATTAGAAATATTACTGACGATGAAGCCAGAAGATATATGCGTAAGGCTTTTAAAAATTGGATAAACGATAAATGCGGTAAAACAATTTTATGAGGTTAGTTAGCCATGGATAACATCGGAATTGTAAAAGTTTTGTAACTATTCAGCCCGAAACCCCTCTGGCACCTCACCATTTAGCACAAGTTTTAGTCCATCAGTTGCTGACAGCCCCTGCTTTCGACATGACGACAGGTAGCCGCGGATACGACAAAATATCTCAGCGCCGCCATAAGAACGAAAGCAGCCGGAGATTTTTTGCTGCACTTTTGTCATGCGCAGGTCATTCTCCCCCCGGTTGTTGGTGTAGGGGATATCGTGGCGGGTCATGAAGCGCAGCACATCGTCTTCGTAGGCGCGCAAGCGTTCCAGTAAGTTTCGCGATTTACTGCGCTTCAATCGGCCGCGTTGTCCAGGTTTTCTTGAGTTTTCGCCCGGCGGCGGACAATGCGCGTCACCTTCGGCCAGAATTTTGCGATAGCAATGGCGCACTTCCTCTTGCCGCTGCGCATCGAGTTCTCCGCCAGCCTGGGTTACCTCATGATTAAGACCCTGCAGAAGCGCCTTCATATCATTCGCCCAAAACTGGCCATCGTCTTCAGCACTCCAGGTCAGCTCACGCTGATGGTGGGCATTACACAGTGAATGAAAGGCTGCCCTATTCGTCACCGTATAGTAGGCTTTCCAATGGTCGTGGCATACGACGCCGGTGTAGTCCGGCAAGATACCGAACGCCTCCATCGCTTCACCGCCGCGCTTAGTGTGCGGCAGGTAGGCCGTCCAATGTTCATTGGAGCACACGTGTAACCACTCCCGTGACCCATTGATGTTGATACCGGTTTCATCGACGTGCAGCAGCGGACTTTCTGCCAGCTTTTGCCGGATCAACGCATCGACGTCAGCGAGTTTGTCGTACACCTGGCGGTTGAAGTTGACCAGGGTGCCGGCACTGAGCGGCAAGCCGAGTTGATCGGCAAAGTACTCACGAATGCGCTCGTAAGGTAACAGCTGAAACTGGGAAAGATACACGGCGTGAGCCTTGGCCGTGTTGCCATACTGAACTGACTGGGTGGCACCCTCGGGAAAGGTGGCAACAAATTGTCGACCGTTGGCATCCTCAAGTATTTCGGCTTGATATTCGGTGACCAGCCTTGAGATTTCAATGTCGAACACTTGTCGACGCTCATGGCCTGCCACGTGATACTCACCCGGCGGCACCGTTCGGCGATCAACCTCGAGAACGTGGGTTGTATCGGGCGCATCGATGAGTTTTAGTGTCGTTCCCACATGGCCGGGTTGTCCACCGGGACGACGCTTGGACGGTTTCTTCGGCTTGCCTTTATCACGGTTAGGATCGCTCGCCGGTGGCGTTGAGCTGTTGCGAGAGTTAAGCGGCTGACGCTGGGATAGGATTTTGACGAATTCGATTAACAGCGCAATGACGGCCCGCAGTGCCGGGGAAACGGTTTTATCGTTTTCGAGCAATGCCAGGGCATTGTCGATAACGGTTTCGATGTTATCTTTATTGGGAGGCACTGAGTATCGCCGGCTCTGAACGTGCGGTTATTGTCTCACGGAAATTCAGAGTGGTAATTTTCGTCATGTGCTTGCGTACAAGGGACGAAAATAAAATTGTGCCGAAGGCTGCCGCTTGTATCGCGAAGGCTGGCCATGAGCTTCACAGCGCCTTAGTCAGCCTGATGGGAGGCGTG
>JBBKXJ010000370.1:0-5974 GCA_037969395.1 Pseudomonadales bacterium | reverse complement strand
GCACGAGTCGTATCGGAAAATGCCGCTGAGCCAGCAGCCGATCCCGGCGTGGTCTGTGGCCAGCCATCAATCTTTGTAAGAGTCGCTCATCCATGCGATCAGGGTGTCTACTGAAAATGTTTTATAATCAAGTGTAGACTACGGCCTCTGGATCCGCACGCGAAGACGCTTATATCGCGTCTCGCGCCGGTATGTTACGTTTGCCGACATGGGCGAAAAAACCAGTGTACGTTTGTCTCAGATACCTTTCGACGCTACCGACAATGAAATAGCCGGGTTTGCCAGGTTGAAAGACGGCATGAGCGGCGGTTGGGGTAAAGGATACGCGATCACCGACGAGATTCTCTCAGAGTTGCAGGCAGCATAGCTTATGAAAAAGGTAGTTTTGATAATTGTTGTTCTGCTTCTTACGGTGTGTTTCGTTTTGTGGGCTAAAGGAAATACTATGCGCGAAATTAAAACTGAAATTGAAATATCTGCCCCCGCGACTGAAGTGTGGCGCGTTCTCATGGATTTTGATCGCTGGGCAGAATGGAGTCCTATTATCAATCAGGCGAGTGGCGATGCTTCCCTTGGGTCAAAACTCAGTATCACGATGATCGGAAAAGAAGCAGGAAAAGACGGCCCGAAGTACAGCCCTGTTATTACGATTCTCGACAAGCCAACGTCTTTCCGTTGGCGCGCTAACATGATTGCCGCTTTTGTGATGACCAACGACAAGGTGTTCGAGCTGGAAGAAACAGCGTCCGGAACTCGAGTAATTCATAAAGAATTATTCAGCGGTATGATGGTTCCGCTGTTCTGGTCCAGTGTCGAGAAAGAGGTTCCCTCGATGCTCAATTCAATGAATGTAGCCCTGAAAGCTGAAGCTGAGAAGAGCTCAGATTAGTTCTACTGAAGGCTTTGGCTCGCCAGCTTTCGATCGGCTTTGCCCCACAACAGCTTAATCATCGTACAGCGTGGCAGCGCATAAATTTAATAGAACAGCAACGGATGCGTATACTCTGCACTGACAATCGCCGCCAGATCCAACTCTTCATCCTCAGGATATAGCGTATTCAAAATCAGTCGCGGCTCGGAGGCATAGGCCACCGGTCCCATCGCGCTCACGGTGCTGCTCACACTGAAAAAGCGGTGTAGCGTGCCGTAAAACTTCACTTGAACGCGGTAACTCGCCATCGGCTCAAAATTCGCACCGCGTTGCTGCCAGTCTTCCGGAACGTTGGGATAAGACGAGAGCCGGGACACTATTGCCTGGTCTTCAGGCCTATTGGTAAACAGCGCGGTTTGTTGCAGCGACATTAAAATCGCCGACAAGGTGTTCTCCCAATTGCTAAGCAAGTTACCCGCGCCCTTGTGGCTGAATAAAAAATCGAAATGGTTGCTGACCTTAGCCAGTGTTTGCGGCGCAATACTTTTCAGGTAGAAGCCTACCCAGCCCCTATTTACCATAAGGATATTGGCGGTGCTGTCCATCACTATCGTTGGGTATGGGTCCAGGCCACGCAAGGTCAGGGTCATCGCCTTACGCAGCCACTTAAGCTCAGGGGCATGAAAATCAGCGCGTTGTTCCAACGGAATATAACCGGCGGAAACCAGCAGATGATTGCTATCACGTTGGCCCAGTTTAAGTACCTTAGCAAGCTCCTTAACCAGCGCTTCACCAGGTTGATTAACGCCATTCTCCAGGCGGCTGATATGACGGGGCGAACTGCCTAACTGGTGCGCCAGTTCCTCCTGACTCAGCTCGCGCAGAGTGCGCCAGAATTTCAGAAAACGGCTAAACGCCAATTCAGGCGCAGGATCGGATTTGTTTGCAGACGCGGCCACAGCATTACTCATTTCAAAGTCGTAGCGACAGGACATCGCATGTCATGGTAGCCGCCGCTTGCGAGCTGCACAATACGCGACAATTGCTAATGATGAGGTGGATGATGGTTGCTCCCATACTAGATGAACGTGATCTTGACTTTATGCTCTACGAGCTGTTCGACGCGGCGGCGCTGACCGGGCGGGAACGTTATGCCGACCATAACCGCGAAACGTTTACCGCCGCCATTAATACCGCTAAAACGGTTGCGGAAAAATTCTTCCTGCCAATTCGGCAAAAAGTCGATACCCACCAACCGACTTTCGATGGCGAAAAAGTGCACATGATCCCCGAGATTAAAATCGCCCTCGATGCCGTGGTTGCAGCCGGACTGGCGTGCCCCGACGCGGATTATAACCTCGGCGGCATGCAGTTGCCGCCCATCGTCGCTAATGTCGCCAACGCTTACCTGGGCGCGGCGGGCAGCACCACAATAGGCTACATCAGCCTGACGAATGCCAACGCCAATCTGATTGAAGCGCACGGTAGCGAATCACAACGGCAACAGTGGGTAGCACCGCTGCGCAGTGGCCGCTTCGCCGGCACCATGGCGATGACCGAGCCGGGTTCTGGTTCAGGCCTTGCCGATCTCACTACCAGCGCCCTACCCGCCGCTGACGGGACTTATCTTCTTAGCGGCAACAAGATATTTATTTCCGGTGGCGACCACGAGCTGAATGAAAACATTGTGCATCTGGTGTTGGCCAGGGTCAAAGGCGCGCCGAAAGGCACCAAAGGTATTTCATTGTTTGTCGTGCCGAAGTTTCTGGTACGCGATGACGGTTCACTGGGTGAACGCAACGATGTGGCACTTGCCGGTCTGTTTCATAAAATGGGCGGTCGTGGCCAAACTTCCACCGCGTTAAATTTTGGGGAGAACGGCGGCGCGGTCGCTTACCTCGTGGGCGAAGAGAACAAAGGCCTTGGCTACATGTTCCACATGATGAACGAAGCGCGCATTATGGTTGGCAGCGGTGCCGCAACGGTTGCCCTGACCGGCTATCAATACGCTTTGGACTACGCCAGAGAGCGCCCGCAAGGCCGCTTGCCCTCTTGCAAAGATCCACTCGCGCCGCCGGTCAATATTATTGAGCATGCAGATATCCGGCGCATGCTGTTGGCCCAAAAAGCTTACTCAGAGGGAGCCTACGCCCTGTGCCTGTTCGGTACGCAACTGGCGGATGACGTTCACACGGCGGCAACGTCGGAGGAGCGTGCGCATGCAAACCTATTGCTGGATTTCCTTACACCGATTATTAAAACCTGGCCGTCAGAGTATGGTCCGAAGGCAAACAGTCTGGCGATACAGGTTTTAGGCGGCTATGGCTACATCAATGAACACCCGGTAGAAATGCTCTACCGTGACAACCGCCTGAACGCGATTCACGAAGGCACGACGGGAATTCAATCGCTGGACTTGCTGGCTCGCAAGGTGCCGATGCAAGATATGGCGGGCTACCATGCGTTGCTGGGAGAGATTGAAAAAACCGTAAGTGCCGCGGCCGAGCAAGCAGCGACCGCAGAATTTTCAGCAGAGCTGGCGACGGCCACGGCGACACTGCACACCACTACACAAGCGCTACTGCAGGCAATGACAAGCAGGGAAATCGACCTCGCGCTGTCCAACTCGGTGAAATACCTGGAGCTGTTTGGCAATGTCGTGGTCGCCTGGATATGGCTTAAGCAGGGAGAAGTCGCCAGTCGGGCGCTGTCGCAGCAGCCTGATGCGGCCGACGAAAAATTCTATCGCGGCAAATTGCAGGCGATGCGTTACTTCTTTCGCTTCGAGCTGCCAGAAATTTATGCTTGGTCGAAGTTGCTATCCGAAGTAGACAGCACCTGCTATGACATGCAAACGGATTGGTTTTAGCCGTTCCCACTAGAGAGAAATGACAACACGTTGCTGACAACGGTCAAAAAATAGACCAAATTGGCAAGTGAACAGGAGTACTACGAGATGAGTATCAGTTTCGAAGGAAAAGTCGCGATTGTTACGGGTGCCGGCAATGGCCTCGGTCGCTCGCATGCGCTGGAGTTAGCAGCACGTGGAGCCATAATTGTTGTTAATGATTTGGGCAGTGCACGCGATGGCAGCGGCGCCTCTTCGCAGGCAGCCGCCGATGTGGTGAATCTGATACAGGAAAAAGGTGGTGTCGCGATTGCACACGGCGCAAATGTCGCCAACTATAACGAAGTCGAGGACATGGTCAAACAGGCCATGGAAAAGTGGGGACGGGTCGACATCCTAATTAATAACGCCGGCATATTGCGCGACAAGTCCTTCACCAAAATGACGCTCGACGATTTTAAACTGGTGCTCGATGTCCATTTGATGGGGTCGGTAAACTGCACCAAGGCGGTATGGGATATCATGCGCGCCCAGCAATATGGGCGCATTTTGATGACGACGTCTTCCAGCGGTATGTATGGAAATTTCGGCCAGTCGAATTACGGCGCGGCCAAAATGGGCGTACTAGGGCTGATGAATACGCTGGCGCTGGAAGGCGCAAAAAACAATATCAAGGTTAACGCACTTTCGCCAACGGCCGCCACGCGCATGACCGAAGACCTGCTGCCGCAGGAATTTGTGGAAATGCTGACCGCCGAGTCAGTGACCGCCGGCGCTTTGTTGTTATGCCATGACGACGCGCCGACCCGGTATATTCTCTGCGCCGGTGCCGGTGGCTATGCGAGTTCGCGTATCTTTGAAACCGACGGCATTTTTCTGCCACCGGAACAGCAAACGCCGGAAGACGTATTAGCGAATTGGGAGGGGGTTAACGATACTTCCAGGCAAACAGCGCTGGAGTCAGGAGCTAAACAAACTGAGAAATTTTTGACAGCAGCCATGGCGCACTTGCAAGCGAACGCTTAAGCACTACTAAATGAGGAACTGGATATGAAAGACGCAGTAATAGTCTCGGCAGCAAGAACTCCTATTGGTAAAGCCTATCGTGGCGCGTTTAACAATCTGGAGGCCCCTTCCCTGAGTTCGCATGCAGTGCGGGCCGCCATACAGCGAGCCGGAGTCGACCCCGCCGAGATTGACGATTGTATCTTCGGCGCGGCAATACAACAGGGCACCCAGGCGGCGAACCTCGGTCGCCAGGTAGCGATGGCTGCCGGTCTGCCAACAACGGTAGCAGGCATGACAATGGACCGGCAATGCTCCTCGGGGTTAATGGCGATTGCTACCGGCGCCAAACAAATTTTGATCGACGGCGCTCCCATCGTCGTCGCCGGCGGTTGCGAATCCATTAGCCTGGTGCAAAACGAGCATATGAATATGCGCCGCGTTGTCGATCCTCTGGTGATGACCAACGCGCCCAGGATGCATATGGCGATGCTCGACACAGCCGAAGTGGTTGCCAATCGCTACGACGTGTCTCGCCAGGCGCAGGATGAATATGCCAATCAATCACAGGCGCGTACCGCCGCCGCTCAGGAAGCGGGTAAGTTTGATGCCGAGATCGTGTCGGTGACCGCGACCAAGTTGGTGATGGACAAGGAAACGGGGCAAGCCAGCGAACAACAGGTGACCCTGACCAAAGACGAAGGCAACCGGCCCGCTACCAGCATCGAGTCGCTGGCAGGTTTGGATCCGGTACGCGAGGGCGGCTGCATCACCGCTGGCAACGCGTCGCAGCTTTCCGACGGGGCTGCCGCGGTAGTGTTGATGGACGCCAGGTTGGCCGAACAGCGTAACCTCGAGCCGCTGGGAATTTATCGCGGCATGGCGGTTGCAGGCTGCGAGCCGGATGAAATGGGTATCGGTCCGATTTACGCTGTACCGAAATTGCTAGACCGCAATGGCTTGAAAATGGACGATATCGGCCTGTGGGAATTGAACGAAGCGTTTGCGGTGCAGGTGCTTTACTGCCGCGACAAACTGGGCATTCCCAACGAGAACCTGAATGTTAATGGCGGTGCTATTTCAATTGGCCATCCCTATGGCATGAGCGGCGCGCGCATGGTGATGCACGCTTTGATCGAAGGCAAGCGCCGCGGCGTCAAGTATGTTGTGATCACAATGTGCGTGGGTGGCGGCATGGGGGCAGCCGGCTTGTTCGAGGTGGTGTAGGATGTACTGTTAGTCATGGCCAC
>JBBKXJ010000369.1:0-5104 GCA_037969395.1 Pseudomonadales bacterium | reverse complement strand
CGGCAAGTAGCTGACAGTTAGCTATCTAACCCGCCCAACGAACGAACAGAACAGCGCTAACACGATTTCAGGAGCACGAGCCATGCGATGGACCACAGCGAATAACAAATCGAATCGTCGGCAACCCCGTCAGGAACGCCGCCAACGCGGCGCGGCCATCGCTGAATTCGTGGTCGTGCTACCAGCGCTCCTCATCCTCGGCCTGGGCAGCATCCAGAGCGCGCTGTTCCATCAAGCCAAAACTACCGTCACCTACGCCACCTTTGAAGCGGCGCGTACGGGCGCGACTACTCATGCGTTAAAATCCCCCATGCTTGACCAGTTCGGTCTACGCATCGCACCGGTATTCGGCGGAGACGGTAGTGGAAGCGATGCCGTCGCGGCGATCACCAAGGGTAAAGCCGAAGCGCGTAATACCAGCATTACCCGCATCGATATCATCAATCCTACCCGCGAAGCGTTCCAGGACTTTGGCGTACTCAACCCGAAAACCGGCAAAATCGGCATCCCCAACTCCCACCTCAAACACCGCAACCCCAACGATATTCGCTCCAATAGCAGCGTCAATATTCAGGATGCCAACCTGCTCAAAATCAAAACTACATACGGCTACCAGCTGAAAGTGCCGCTGATCAACAGCATCGTGACCGCTGCGCTGAAAAAGATCGACCCGCGGAATGCGGCATTTTATGACCAGAACAGGATTCCGATCTCGGCAGTCGCCACGGTGCGGATGCACAGTGAGGCGTGGGAGGACGGGAATCTAACCATGACTGGCACGCCACCTGGAAGTGGGGTGGTACCGAATGGCGAAGCCAGCGATCCCGCTACGCTGGTAGATAACGAGGGGCAAGGAGGCGACGAAAGCAGCAACGATACTTCTGATACTAATGCGGGTAACGCCGACGATCTGAACTCCGGCAGCTTTTGCGACAGTTCGGCGGTGACCTGCGTCAACCCCGGCACGGAATTTGGCGTGCCTCAGTGTGGACCCACTAGCGACAACAGCGGTAATTCACAGTCAACCAACCTACCGGCAAAGCAACTGTCGAACCCCATCAATATCGTTACCGGCAATAAATTTCAGCATGAGGTCGATATCGCACCGCTGCCGGGTCTGCTAGGTCTGTCCTGGCAACGTTATTACAATAGCCAGAACAGTAGCCGCGGTGCGTTGGGTGCCGGCTGGCGACATGGCTATGACGTTAGCGTTAAACCTGAAAGTAAGAATGGTATATGGCTAACGCAGGCGGACGGCAGACAGATTCTGTTTCGCGTAACGACAACGGATAGATTCGAACCCACACTCTCGACGGATGGAGTGCTGCACAAAGGCAAGATAGTTGGCAATGACCGCGCGGCATTTCGTTGGGAATGGTCCGACGGACGCCTGTATGACTTTAATAAGAAAGGCCTACTCATTGACATACAGCTACCGTCCGGGCAATCGGTCGGCTTGCAGTACACCACAAAAGACCAGCTTTTCCTGGTGCGAGATGCGCAGCGCAGGGAGCTTGTCGCCGGCTATTATCCCAATGGTCGCCTCAAGCAGATTATTGATACGGCCGGCAAGGCAACTCACTATCGCTATGACCGCTTCGGCAATCTGAAGCACGTTAGCTATCCGAACGGCAGCGAACGTAGTTACCACTACGAAGATAGCAATGACCGCAATAATTTGACCGGCATTACCAACGAGCTGGGTGTTCGTTATGCGACGTGGTCTTACGATAAAAATGACCGCGCCATTACCGGTACGTATAGCGAAGAGGTCAATGCTGTCAGTGTGAGCTATCTGGAAGATGGCAAGCGCCTGGTCACAAATTCCCAGGGAGAGGTGAGTACATATGGCACTGCATTCCAGTCCGGTGTTGGCGTTGTAACAGAAATCGCCGGCCCGGGTTGCTCGACCTGCGGGCAAGCCGACACGCGTTACCAATATAACGCTGACGTTAAGCTCACAACAACGGTGAACAAGCAGGGCGTCGAGACCCGCAACGATTATGACGACCTCAGTCGATTGATCGCGACGACGCGCGTTTATCCTGATGGCACCGAAAACGCGGTAGTACGTTACGAATATGACGGCGATGCATCGCGCCCGGCGCGGGTTATACGCCCCAGCGTCAATTCAGCTGCAGACCACACTTTTGAGATTGGCTACAACAGTACGGGGCAAATTGCGCGCATCATTGAACAGGGCTGGTCGCCGATTGCTGGCGGTGAATTCCAAAAAATAACGAAAGAAATGAACATTGGTTATCGCGATGGTTTGATGACCCACATTGATGGCCCGCGAGCTGATGTTGTCGATGTGACGTCGTTCGAATATGACAAGCTCGGGCGTGTAATTTCGATCAATACGCCAGACGGTAGAAGAACACGCGTGCTACATTTCGACAAATACGGCAGGCCCACACAGCTACAAACAGGCGAGGCGCAGCCAACAACTCTCGCCTACGATTTACGCGGCAATGTCACGGCAGTGAGTCGCCGCGGTCGTACTGTCACCTATGACTACAATAGTGCCGGTCAACTCAAGCGCGTTGTGGGGCCGGATGGAGAAGCCATTCAATACCACCATGATGACGCGGGCCGAACGGTTGGCGTGACCGGCGCGAACGACCAACGAATTGATACCGAGCTTAATTCTGAAGGCCAGGTCACCGCCGCAGAATTCAGGTCTGAACACAGCAATGTGCTGTCCCACATCAGTTTTTACTACGATGCCGAGGGGCGTCTCACGCAACTTGATCGCAATGGCGAGATGGGGATTGAACGTGAATACGACTCAGCCGGCAACCTGACGCACGTCACCGACACCAGCGGCAATGCGACCGGGTTGCTGTACAACGGGGTGGGTCAGCTGTTGTCTGTCACCCGGCCCGGTCACGCTGTCACGCAGCTCGGGTATGACCGTAAAAACAATCTGAATAGTGTTGTCGATGCGCGTGATAATGCTACCGAATACCAGTATGACGACTTCGGTAATCTGGTCAGTTACTCGCATCCCGACAGCGGAGAAGTCAGGCTGACGTATGACGTGGCGGGCAATCAAATTGCACGCAGTGATGCCTCGGGCAACACACAGCGTTACAAATATGACTCGGCCAATCGATTACTCAACGCTGCCAGTGAAGAAGGTATCAGTCACTACGCATACGATGCAGCAACCGGCAGGCTCGCCACGGTAGATAGCGAAGGCGCAAAGGAAAAGTTTACCTATGATGCTGACGGCCGATTGGAAAAACATGAACGCATCTACGATGCAATAACACTCGCCACAGAGTATCAGTACAGCGCTGCTGGAAAACTGACGCGGAAAAAGCTGCCCGACGGACAGGTTCTGCAATACCACTACCACGAGAACGGCGACGCCAAGGGAAAGCTACGCGCGATCACACGGCGCAATCTTTTCGGGCAAACCACAATTATTGGCGAACTCAACAATAGCGGCAGCTCCACCGTCGAGCAGCTAACGCACGGCAATGGCCTGATAGTGACTCGCCAGGACGACGGACTGGGCAACACGCTCGCGATCCAGCACGGCTCAACCCTATCGCTCAATTATCATTTCGATGCCTTTGGCAGAATCAGCGGCATCGAAGAAAATAGCCTAGCGCAACAACTCGCTTACGATACCGCCGGGCGCTTAATCACGGCAACCTCATCGCTGGGCAATTACGAGTATGCCTACGACTCTGTCGGCAATCGAACACAGACAACAAACGGTGCCAGTAAGCAGCCAGCCGAATACGTCTATAGCACCAAAGGTCAGGGTAACCGCCTGCTGGCTGCAAACGGTGGCGATTACCGTTATGACGATGCCGGGAATACGCTATCGTCGGCAAATTTCTCGTACTCCTACAATCAGCAAGGCCGCCCACTCAAGGTCTACGCTAAGGCGACGAATGCGCTGGTAGCGGAATACGCCTATAACGCCTTTGGCGAACGCATCAAGAAGGTCAAATACACGGCCTCAAAAACCGGCAGACTCACCAAAAAAGTTACCTATTACCTCTACGACGGCCGCCAGCTCAGCGCTGAAGTGAGCGAGACCGGTAAGATTCTAGCGCAATATCTCTACCACAAAAACCGCTTGATCGCCAAGTTCGAAGGGCGCGATATTTACGCGGTGCATACCGACCACCTGGGCACGCCGAAAGCAGTGACCGACGCCGACCAGTCTATTGTCTGGCAGGCCGACTATACACCTTACGGTGAAGCACGCCTCGCTGTAGAAAAGATCACCCTCAACGTGCGTTTGCCCGGCCAGTACTTTGATGCTGAAACGGGGACGCACTACAACTACTTCCGTGACTACGATCCAAAAACCGGTCGTTACCTGACTCCTGACCCCACCGGCTTAAACGGCGGTATCAATGGCTATGCGTATGCAGCGGGCAACCCGGTTGGCTTTGTCGACCTGCTTGGCCTTAAACCCCTGGCAGAAGAGCAATCCGATGGCTCATTCTGGATAGAAGCCGAGCAGTACGCCCAGCTCGGAACGTACTACAACAACGGCCAGGTCGCGCTGTATTTTGATTACCTGAATCAACTGACCAACGACCCGATATATAAAGATATTGCCGACGTTGCCAGGCAAAGCGTTTTGCCTGACGACGCCAAATGGTTTCTGCATAACACCTTGATGGTGGGCAGTTTTAATTCCCTCTCGCAAGTTCTCTGCAACGTAGCTGATAGAAGCGGCACATTTGCTATCCCCGCGCAAGATCGATTGCTCAATGCAGCCTATCAGTACGTTGGCGTTTCAAGAGGCATCGGCGGGTTTATCAAAGATACGGCTGTTGGACTGTTTCAATTAGCAACCGGGACAATAGGTTTGTCTTTAGATCTGTCGCCGTTTGGTCAGGCAACGGATCTTGTCAATCAGCTTTTCCCTAATGCTGATTTACCGGCCTGGTTACCAAGCTACCAAGCCGGCAAAGAGACCGTTGGCAGAATAGCTGATATTGCCACGGCGATAGCGAATGACCCCGCCTTAATCTGGAGCGCAATAACAGATCCCCTTGTGAAAGATTGGGCGGAAGGGCGTTATGGCGAGGCGATTGGCCGTGGTGGCGCTGAAATCGTCACCCTGCCC
>JBBKXJ010000368.1:0-24238 GCA_037969395.1 Pseudomonadales bacterium | reverse complement strand
GATTTGTCGCAGCGGGTACCTTCTACCTCGCATACGTCGGCGGCGTGGTGTACTTTGCCGTGCTGCCCTCGCTAGGCGCGGCCAGCCCGCTGCGAGCTGCAGTAATCAACGGTGCCCTGTTAGGCTTACTGGCGTATGGCACTTACGATATGACCAACTACGCCACGCTGAAGGGTTGGCCGCCGTTGCTGGTTGCTGTTGACCTTGCCTGGGGCGCGGTGATTACCGCAACAGCGGCAGCCTGCGGCTATGTGTTAACTCGTGTATAGCCTGCACGCCCTTTCCGGAATTGGCGTGTTTTATGCAGATCTTTTCATGCAGATTGTTTCACGAAGGATATAGCGATGCGACTCGCCACGTGCGAAACGAAGAGTGACGACGAATCAATGCAGCCAGCGTTGATTCGCCTCGTTCTGTGGTGTCGCCGCGGTCCCCATTGAGGGCTGACTAAGGTCGGCTCTGCAATTACCCGATTATCATGCATAGCGGAGGTTATAGTCATGTTGTACAACGCGAACGATTTACGCGGCTTCAAGCTTGAGGCGCTGGACGGTGATATTGGCAAGTGCGAAGATTTTTTATTCGACGATCAGCACTGGACCATACGCTACATGGATGCACGCGCCGGCAACTGGTTCACCGGTACTCGGGTGCTGATATCGCCGGTGTCACTGGGCGAGCCCGATTGGGACGGGCAGCGCTTCCCCGTTAATTTAAGCCGCGAGCAGATAAAGAACAGCCCGGCGATTACTGAAGACCAGCCTATCTCGAGGCAATACGAAGCCAGTTACTACCAACACTACGGCTATGGTTACTACTGGCTGGGTAACGATGTCTGGGGTGCAGGAGCAAGCCCGTATTTATTGCAGGAAACTGCTATTGCACAGGACGATGAGCCAGTGCAACCCGACGGCGACACAAACCTGCGGTCGGTTAAGGCAGTGACAGATTATAGTGTGACGGTTAACGACGAGCGCATTGGCAAGGTCGACGGTTTTCTGGTGGAAGACGGCACCTGGGCGATACGCTACCTGGTAGCAGACACCGGTAAATGGTTGTCACACCACCGGGTTGTATTGCCGCCCGCCCTGATCAAGGAGATTTCCTGGGCGGAGCACGCGGTTGCCGTCAGTGTCAGTAAGGAGGCGTTGGAACAGGCACCGGCTTATGACGACAAGGGCCCGCTGACGCGTGAATACGAACAACAGTACTACCAGCATTTCGGCAAGCCGCCTTATTGGAAATAAGTGGTTATCAACATTTGAACCGGACTAGTGACCTAGAGGAAAATTATGACCAGCAAGCAATTCAACGACCGCGTGACAAAGAAACTAACACTGTTAGTACTGGTTGGTGCAGCCTTTATCGGTGCGTGCGCACAGGATGAGTCTGCTCAGCAGTCCAGCGCTGCTGCGGCTGATCCGCAGCAAATCGACCACCCGCAGAATAATCCGACTGCCGACAAAGTTGGCGAAGAGCCCGACGACAGCGTGCTCGACAACTCCAGGTTGGCGAGTAAAGGGGTGGCTCAGTTTGGCATGATCGACATCGCCACGGCCGAGATTAAACCGGCTAGTGGATCGGATGTAACCGGCAGCGTCAGTTTCAAACCTGGGCCCGAGCGCAAGCTTATGCAGGTCGACGTGCAGCTGTCCGGACTGGGTGACGGTGAGCATGGCATACACATTCATGAAATCGGCGACTGCTCCGCGAAGGACGCCGAGTCCGCAGGTGGGCATTTTAATCCCTACAATGTAAGTCATGGTGCGCCAGACGCTGAAGCGCATCATGTGGGCGACCTGGGCAACATTGCAGCGAATGCGCAGGGAGAGGTTAACACGACGCTGAGTTTTGATTTTCTGGCGTTTTCGGGACCGGCAAATATTCTCAACAAAGCCGTGGTTATACACAGCGGCAGTGACGACCTGAAAACCGATCCTGCAGGCAACGCCGGAGAACGAGTGGGTTGCGGTGTTATACTGGCTGAGCAGGATGTGCAGGCAGCGGAAACTGGTGAGGGGTACTAGCTCCGAGTGTCTTTTCGCGACTGACGTCGCTCCTGCAATCAAAGCAGTTTGATGTGGGAACGGCGTTAGTCGCTAAGCAGTACTATCCATATTAATCTTAAGACTGTAAATAAACAGTATGATTGTACGCTGTATCTTTCTCATCACGTTGAGCGCATTTCTATTTGTGCCTTCGCTTACGGCATATGGCCAGGCAACAGACAGCGAGGCTGCTGATCCCGCTACGCCCATAGAGGCGAAGCCTGAAGCGCAATCGGACGCCGATATTCAGCAGCGCATCGCCAACATCTATGCCCAGATCGATTCGCTGGCAAAGCTGGAGGTGACAGTTAGCGAAGGCGTTGCATCGGTGGCAGGAGAGGTCGCGAACGAGAAGCAGGCTCAGCGGGCGCTGGACCTTGCAAACCGACTGCAGGGAATCGTGACGGTGGAAGATAACATCGAGCGTACGCTCGACGTTGAAGACAATATCTCCCCTCTGCTTGATCAGTTGCGGCGCGACGCCCAGCGCTTTTTGAAAGCGCTGCCGTTAATTATTATCGCGTTACTGGTATTGGTCGCCATTGCGTTTGTAGGTAATATTCTGGCCAAATGGTCCGCGCTGTGGCTGCGGCTGTCGCCCAACGTATTTCTCGCCGACTTACTTGCTCAGGCGGTGCGGGTCGCCGCTATCGTTCTGGGGCTGGTTGTTGCGTTGAATCTGATGGGCGCTACCGCATTGTTGGGCACGGTGTTGGGCGGAGCGGGTGTGGTAGGTATTGCTATTGGTTTCGCGGTGCGCGACTCTATGGAGAATTATATTTCCAGCATTATGCTTAGCATTCGCCAGCCGTTTCGTGGCAATGATCACGTTGTTATTAACGACCATGAAGGCATCGTCATGCGCCTGACGTCGCGCGCCACTATATTGATGACGCTGGATGGCAACCATTTGCGGATTCCTAACTCGACCGTATTCAAGGCCAATATATTAAATTACACGCGTAATTCACAGCGACGTCTCGAATTCGAACTGGGAGTCGATGCCGACGACAATCCGCTGGCAGCGATGCAATCCGGGGTGGAAGCTATTAGCGCGCTTGAATTCATCCTCGTCGAGCCGGAACCGACCGGGCTGATAAAAAGTGTGGGCGATTCCAACATCGTGCTGACGTTCACTGCCTGGGTAGACCAACAGCACACCGATTTCGGCAAAGCGCGCAGCCTGGCGATAAGCGCTGCGAAAAACGTACTTGAGGAGCAGGGCTTTACGCTACCTGAACCGATATACAGACTGCGATTTGATAAGTCAGTGACGCAGGTGAACATTACCAGCGGCGCAACAACGGCAGTGGACTCTCAGCAACGGGAGCCACAGAGCGAGACCATGCCTGACGATAAAGTTAGCCAGGAAGATGCAGTGGTTGACATGCGTCCTGATAAACGACTGCAGGAAAAAGTAGCTGCAGAAGGGGCGCAAGACGGTGACAACAACCTACTGGATCGCAGCCGGCCCGTTGAATAAAGGTGCCCTATAGCGGCAACTGCAGGTCGTAAAACGTTGGCTAGTCGGTTAATGGCGAGGAATGAACGTTCCCTGCTGGCTTAACCGGCAGCTCATCGGGCGGTGTGTAAGGGTCGTCCCGGCATGAACTGCAGGCACTGGCGACTAACGCAAACGACAAGTAAAGCGCCACCTGGTATGCCCGTTTAAGACATTTAACACGCAGGCCTAACCCGTTTGAATACCCCTCAGCGACCGTTGCATAAGCCCTGGAGGTAAGCATAGAGTTCTCAGCTTCATTCCCCATTTTCAACTACTCGCACGCGGCGGTTCCAATGGCGGTATTTCATCCGGCGTCGCCGGCGGCTCTATGTCAGGTTTGTCGGGTTGATGCGGCGGCAGTTCCTGCGGGTCCGGGGTCTGCAGTGGCGGCTCTTCAATCGGTGGCACTTCAGGCACCGGATTACCAGGAGGTTGTTGCTCGGGGATAGGGTTTTCAGGCGGGTTCTGCTGCGCCTCGGCGCCAGTCGCGGCTAGAAATGGTTGCTGCATGATTTTCTCCATTGCTTACGTTGTCGGTTATCGATGGCCGGTGCTACAGCTGACAATACCGGCCAGGCTTGGCTAACAGCAGGTTTAAAGTCCCTGCAGCTGCTGCGTCGTAAATGCATGCTTTTTCGCAATGGTCGTCTGCTGCTCGGCCATGCGATCAAGAATATCCGCCAGTTCAGGGGAAAGTTGTTCCTGCTCCAGCTGTTGGTACACTTCCAGTATCGCGTTATCAATAGACTGCATGATCTTCTGAATTGCAGTTAACGACAGTTTTCCATCGTCGGTGTTGTGTGCCGGTGCTTGCCAAAGATCGTCAGCGCGAGCGAACTGGAATTCTGTATGTAGCACCTTTGGTTCGGCAGAATCGTGATACTCCTGCAACGCGTCGGCCTGCCTTAATTGCTGCCGAGAGAGATCTTCGGCCAACAGTATCGTCAGATCGCCTTCGATATGCGTAGTCAACTGCGTATAAAAATGACTCGCCTCGCGGCAGTAGTCAATGACTCCCTGCAGCACCTCGGAAAATGTTTGGAAACTCATATATCACCTCACGGTTGCAGGGCTGGCAGCTTATTGACAACCGAGCTGCCAGCCCTCGTTTTCACAACGTTCGGAGCTAGAAGTTGTAGCCAATACCTACGCTGTAGAATATGGCCCCATCATCAAAATTGCTGTCGATTTCATCGGTAGATTCGAAGAAAAAGTCGTATTCAGCCTGCAACGTAATGTAGGTTTTATCGAGCACATAGGTTTTGAAGCCTAATTCCAGGCCAGCACTCGCAGTCTCATCGATATTTTCACCATAAATGCCACCGATGTTCGCGCCTACGAAGGGAAGGAATTTGCCGCTGCCGAAATGGTAGTCAGCAAATACTCTGGTGACACCGCTCCAGTTGTCTTCGCCGTCGTCAATCAGAGAGGCGTTCACGGTTTGGCGCAGCCCCCACTGGAGATTGTCGGTCGCGAACATGCCAATTGCGCCGTTGATGCCGAAGGTATTGCCATCGAAGTTCTTGTCACTTGCACCACTACCGGAGATGGTAAAGGTGCGGTCGCCAGCTTCTGGACCGGCCACAGCCGGCATCGCGACAAACAGGGAGAGCGCGCCAATTTTGAGTGCTTTGTTGATCATGTCGAATATCCTGTGCTGAGTTAAAAGTACGGTAACGCGTTGAACCGGGCAAATGGTATGTGCAATGCCGCCAGCGATTACCGTTAAAGCACTACATGCCAAGCAATGCGTATGCCAATGTATTTAGGCGCAAAATCACGACGGCAGAGGCCTGACGTAGCGCGATGAGGAACGTGCTGCACAGGCTTTATCCGCCTGTCAGCTGTCATTCCTGCAATTGCTTTGTAGTTATTACAAATCGGTCGGTGGTTTGCCCGGTGACGGAACGCTGCTGCTGGTCTAACACCTGCGTTGCTGTGGCATGCAGTTTGCTAACCCATGTTGAGGAGCGCCAGTTTAAACTGTGCGTGACCACACTACTTTTGCAGAGGATAGATAGCATGAACAACGTATCTTACAAACTAATAGGTGTCTTATTATCCATTGGCCTGGTAACAGCCGCATGCTCTAAGCAAGCTGAGAGTGATATGGATGCGGCGGATTCAACGGCTGCGGCGCCGGCAACACCGGGTACTGAAGCCAGTGCCAGCCAGACCGAAGAGTTCATGGAACGCCCCCCCTCTGCGAGACTGCCGGGCGACGCGGCTGACGGCAGCGAGATCGACGCGCAATCGCAGCAGGTTTTTACCGAACTGGATAAAGACGATAATGGGTTACTGAGCGTTGAGGAGACAGCGACGCAGGAACAGCTCACTCAAAGCTGGCAAGCGTTGGACAGCGATGCCGACAATCACCTTGACGCGATTGAGTTTTCCAAATTCGAAGCGCTCGATGAAGGTAAGGCGCCCGAGGAGGGTGCAGAAGGTGCGGCGAGCGCTACCGACAGTTCGCAAGCTGAACAGAAGTAGACTTCGTACTAATCGCGAGGAGCAGTGAGAGGGCGGCCGCTGACATTGCTTGGTGGCCGCCGATATTCTGCGACGGTAAATCCCAGCAGCAACCAGAAGCTGCCGACCAGAAAACCGGCAGCGACGTCACTCAAATAATGCACGCTGAGAAAGATTCTGCTGAAGCCGACCAGGGTAATCAACACGGCTGTCCAGTAGGCTACCTCGAAGCGTGCCCGCCTGGATGCAAGGTCACGCGCAATCGCGTATGCGATAAACCCGTACACCGCCATCGCGCCGGTGCTGTGACCGCTGGGAAATGACGGCGTGATTGCCGTCACCGACGTGAGAAACTCGGGTCGATCACGGTCGAAACCGTATTTGCCGGCAGTGGTTGTTAGCTGCGCGCCGACCACCGTGAGCCACAGCGGCACAATCAGGCGACCACCGTGGTGCGCCCACAAAAATCCCGTGCTCACCACTGCCACCGCGACTAAGGTGGTGATGCTGCCTAAGTCAGTGATATGGGCAAACAAATCGACCAGCCCGCTACTGCGGTAGTCGCTCATAGCGGCGTTTACGCGCGCGTCCAACGCAATCATCTCATCGGCTTCCACAAGCTCTTCGACGATGCCCGCCAGCAACGCGACAATATACACAGCCGCTACGCACAGCAAGGTCAGTGGCAGGCCGGTGAAATCTCTGGTGCTCACGCGGGCTCTCACAAATCGCGATGTGCGCGGAAACTTCTCCGTCAACAGTTCGCGTAATGGCTGCGACCGCCGCGCGATCCTCGAGTTTGTCAAGCGTTTGAGCACAGCACGCCACAGGCCAGGTGCCACGCGCAGTAGCAGCCGCACGACGTAAGACAACAATACAAGCACGGCAATGACGACTAGATATATCACGATTTTATGTTCCGACTGGCGATTAACTGGAAGAGGGCGTCACAACCCATTCGGCATCCTCAAATTCGCCGACTACTGTAATGTCACAGAATTCAGCCTGCTCGGCAATAATGGCACGCACTTGTTCGTGAGGTTCGGCTTCCATTGCATCGCGCTGGGCTTTGCTGTCCCACTCGGCAATCGCCAGCAGTGCCTGACTGTTACCAAATTTACGATGTAAGCGCGTGCCGCGTGCGCCTGGTGCCTGCTGAATCAGCTTGCTCGCGCGCACCCAGGCATCGGCATACTGCTCTACGCGGTGTCCAGCTTGAACATGAACTTCGAATATAAACTTCATTGTTACACGACTCTTTGAGCTAACCTCATGCGCTTCCTCGCAGCAGATGCATGCTGAACATTTTGTGCGGGTCAAGCCAGGTGCGTACGCCATGCCAACCGGCTTGCGCTGCCAATTGTAGAAACTCGGCTGGAGCATACTTGTGCGAGTCCTCGGTGTGAATGCTCTCTCCGGCACGAAACTCGAAGCTGTTGCCTTGCACATTCACCGTTTGTTTATGCTGGCTGATCAAGTGCATTTCCACGCGGTCTTTGGCTGGGTTGTAAAACGCATAGTGGTCAAAACTATCGGGGTCGAAATCGGCGTCGGTAACACGGTTGATGTGCGTGAGTATGTTGCGATTAAACTCAGCGGTCACGCCTTGCGCATCATTATACGCCCGGTGTAACAATGACGGCTGCTTTTTCGTATCGACGCCGACTAACAGCAGTGCGCCATCGCCCAGCGATTGGCTCGCCTGGCGCAGAAATTTTACCGCCAGTTCGGAGGTAAAGTTGCCAATGGTAGAGCCGGGGAAGAAACCGAGTTTCTTTACGCGGCCATGATCCGGCAGCGTAACAGCTTGAGTAAAATCTGCTTCAATCGGTTCAATATGCAAATGCGGAAAGCTTTTCTGCAGGCGCTGCGCCGCCTGGCGTAAATGCGCGCCGGCGATATCGATGGGTAGCACGCGCCTGATGGCTGCAATATGCTGCAGCAGTAAGCGAATCTTCACCAGCGAGCCAGCGCCGAATTCGACAATATCCCGCTCCTCTGTCAGCAGGTGGGAGACATCGCGGGCAACGGTCTGCAACAGAGCCATCTCGGTACGGTAAGGATAATACTCCGGCAACGCGCAGATTTGATCGAACAGCGCCGAGCCTGTGCTGTCGTAAAAAAACTTGGGTGCTAATCGTTTCTGCTGCTGCGACAAACCGGCAACTACCTCATCGATTAGCGGGTCGGCCTGAGCTTGTTGCTGGCGCAGTGTATCGCGGCTGGTGGTTGGCATGCTGTTCATATTGTTTCTCGGGCTCCAGTTGGTTCGCTAGCCAGCGTTGAGTGCGGCAGTTGAATGGCGCACCGAGTTGAAATCGTCGTGCGACCGAGCGAGCAGTCGGCTGCAAGCTGGACTGCACGTTTGCGGGGCAAGTTCCGCGCCAATTTCAGATGGGCTGCCGCGACAGCGACTGGTCATGTTGAATCCGGAACCTGAGGGCGGCGGGCTACCTCACCGGCAGTTTGCGAACCGACGGTAATCAGTAGAGAAGCTGCAATTTCTACAATTTACTTTGTAACATTTGCGCTCAGCGATAGCGTACCGCCCGACATTGACGTACAAGCTATCGGTCGCATCCGCACCATTATTACCTGTTTCGCAACCAACTTTAGTTGCTACGCGCGGCTCCAGCGGCTTATCAGCAATGCACTACCGGGTCCAAGCAGGTGCTCGACAAACTAGTAAGTCGTGATTGGCGCTCATCTTGCTAGGTTATCTGTTTAAAGCTTGTTTATAGCTTGTTTATAGCTTGTTTATAGCTCGTTTACAGCACCTATCGGCGTAAAGCATACCGATAGGGTGGAGATCTCACCGGCCATGCCGCAGCGCTGTTCAATCAATTCGCTTTAAAAAATAGTACTGAACACTAGAGCATATGTCGGTAATCACTGCCGCCATACGCGTCGCCGAATCCATATCGACATCAACGGAGAAACGACTATGGCTACACCCGCACAGAATATTTCTACCAGCAAACAGCCATCGGCCCCGAGTGGCGCGAAGGATAACAGCAGCGCTGACAATGTCAGTGTGACGTTCAAGAAGGATAACGAGTCCATCTTGTTGCTGCTGGACATCGTTCGGCGCCAGCAGCAATTGCTGACCGGCAAGCGCACGCCAGACTACGCCGCGCTGGGCAGCATCATTGAATTCGTTGACCACTACCAGACAAGCATTCAGCAACCACGTGAAGAACTGCTGTTCCGCGCTGTTGAGTTGAGCAATGCTGCGCTGACCACGAAAACAGCGGTCGACAAGCTACGCGCCGACAACGAAAAAATCAGAGAGTTGCTGCAAGCGGTTGACGAGCGATTGAGTGCCATTCGCGCCGGCGAACAGCGCGCCGACAAAAAGCTGCTGCATACCAGGTTGCAAGCTATGGCGCAGTTGATGACTGACCATGTTGATACCGTACAGCGAGAAATACTACCCATCGCCAGGCAACGACTGTCGAGCAGCGACTGGGAGGCGATGCAGATCAAAATTCAATACCTGGAACAGGAACAGCCAACCAGCAGCGCCGTAACCGCACCCACCGACGAGCAGCGGTTGTCAACGCAGCACAAAGAAACGGTCGACAGCGTAATTGCGAGCGAGTCGATGCCACTTCGACAGTTGCTCAGCCCCTATGCAATGGTGGAGAGCAGCGTCGCCTGGTGGCAAGGCATGGCACGCCTGGGCGATATCACGCGTGACGCCTTACGAGGTGAAATTGCAGCACTACGCGAGATAAGGCCGGTAGTAACTGAAACCGCCGTGGCGACCTTGCAGCCGTATAAAACTCGGATCTTTGCTCTGGGTAACTTACTCACCGACCGCCTGCGAGCATAGCTCGACCGTAGGCGAAGAGGGTCGGCATGAGAGTCGTACTGCATAACGATTCATAAGGACAGCCGCCGGAATTTGCTATTAAATGGGTGCGCGTCTTGCGTGCCTGCTAAACACGCTAGCGTTCCCTGGTAACGCGCCACTACTTAGAGGTTACAGATTATGTCTAATGATAAACGTGAAGCAACTACGACTAATGCCGGTATTGGCGTTGCCAGCGACGAACAGTCGCTGACCGTCGGGCCCGATGGTCCCATCGTACTGAACGATCATTACCTGCTGGAACAGATGGCCACGTTCAATCGCGAGCGCATCCCCGAGCGCCAGCCGCATGCCAACGGCGGTGGTGCGTTTGGCACCTTCGTTACCACCGAGGATGTCAGCGCGTACACTAAGGCGGCGTTGTTTCAGCCGGGCGTTAAAACCGACATGCTGGCGCGCTTTTCTACCGTTGCCGGCGAGCGAGGCAGCCCCGACACCTGGCGCGACCCACGCGGTTTCTCACTCAAGTTTTACACCTCCGAAGGTAACTTCGACATGGTGGGCAACAACACGCCGGTGTTCTTTATGCGCGATCCGATGAAGTTTCAGCACTTCATACGTTCGCAAAAGCGCCGCGCCGACAATAATCTGCGTGACCACGATATGCAGTGGGATTTCTGGACGCTGACCCCCGAGTCGGCACATCAGGTGACCTGGCTGATGGGTGACCGCGGTATACCCAAATCGTGGCGGCATATGAACGGCTATTCCAGTCATACCTATATGTGGATTAATGCCGAAGGTGAACGCTTTTGGGTGAAATATCATTTTAAAACAGATCAGGGCGTAGACTATCTTAGCCAGGAAGAGGCCGACCGGCTGGCCGGGGCCGATGCTGACTATCATCAGCGCGATTTGTATAACTCCATCAAGAGCGGCAACAATCCGAGCTGGACACTCAAGGTGCAGATCATGCATTTCGAGGAGGCTAAAACCTATAGACTGAATCCGTTCGACTTGACCAAAGTGTGGCCGCACAGTGACTACCCACTGCAGGAAGTGGGCAAGATGACGCTGAATCGCAATGTCACCGACTATCACAGCGAAATCGAGCAGGCGGCGTTCGAGCCGAATAACTCGGTGCCAGGGACCGGCCTGTCGCCGGACAAAATGCTGCTGGCACGCGGTTTTTCCTACTCTGACGCTCACCGGGCACGGCTGGGCGTCAACTACCACCAGATACCGGTTAATCGACCGATAGCGCCGGTACACAGTTACTCTAAAGACGGTGCAATGCGGGTAGAGAAAGTCTCCGACCCGGTGTACGCGCCTAACTCGAAGGGTGGGCCGGTTGCGGACCCAGAGCGCTACCCCGAACAGGCCGTATGGGCGGCCGACGGCGCAATGGTACGCAGCGCGTATACACTGCGCGAGGACGATGACGACTGGAGCCAGGCAGGGATTATGGTGCGGGATGTGTTAGATGACGCAGCGCGTGACCGACTGGTGTCAAATATTGTTGGTCATCTAAACGATGGCGTCTCGCCGCCGGTACTCGCGCGCGCCATCGAATACTGGCGCAATGTCGACAAAAATATTGGTGACCGCGTCGCCGAAGGCGTGGATAGCAAATAAACCGAAGGCGCTGGGAGTAACCAGTGTCATCGACCAGTCGACCAGGGGAATGTTTTAATTGACCGCTGCCGTGTGCTGAACAAGCGAAAGTTCGGTTGCTCTGGCAGTCAGTGGCCGATTAAAATAATAACCCTGGCCGGCATCGCAGCCCTGGTTTACCAGAAATCGAAGTTGTTGCTCGGTCTCCACCCCCTCGGCGATAACCTGCAGATGCAGACCCTGAGCCAACCTGATTATGGTTGCAGCGATGGCCGCCGCGTCCGCACTACTATCAATGTCACAGACGAACGATTTGTCTATCTTTAGACGCGTGACCGGCAACTGGCGTAAATAGCTTAACGAAGCGTGGCCAGTGCCGAAGTCATCAATCGCAATCGTTATGCCGTCGGCCTGCAATGTTTGCAGCATCGCGGTGGCCTCTTCGACATTTTGCATCAGCATGTTTTCAGTGATCTCCAATTCCAGACAGTCGGCGTACAAGCCGTACTCTTGCAATATTTCCGTAATGCGTTGCGCTAGTCCGGCGCGACGAAACTGACGTGGCGACACGTTGATCGCTACGCGCGGCACGCTTAGTCCGGCCTTTTGCCAGGCACTGACTTGCCGGCAAACTTCGCGCACAACCCAGTCGCCGAGTTCGTCTATCAGACCGACATCCTCGGCCAAAGACACGAATTCAAGCGGTGGAATTGCGCCGCGCTGCGGGTGCTGCCAGCGTAATAAGGCCTCAAGGCCAATCAGCGTGTCGCTGCGTAGCTCAATTTGTGGTTGATAGTGAATTTCTAACTGATCAGTCTGTAGTGCCTGACGCAGCTGGGTTTCCAGATTTAATAAGTCCTGGGCCCGGGATTTTAGCGCCGATGTGTAAAACTGAACGCCGGCGCCGCCCAACTGTTTAACCCGATACATAGCAGCGTCAGCGCTGTGCAGTAACTCCTCTGCGGACTGCCCGTCTTGTGGGTACAGACTGACGCCAATGGAGGCGTTAAGCGTTAGCTCTGATCCGGCCAACATCAGGGGCTGCCCAATCGCCGCGAGCGCCTTGTAGGCGATACCGAACACTTGCTGCGCCTTGGAGAAATCCTCGAGCAGGATCACAAATTCGTCGCCACCAAAGCGCGCCACCGTGTCGTCTTGGCGAAAGCACTCTCGCAGTCGTGCTCCTATGGCATGTAATAACAGGTCGCCGTTGGCGTGCCCGAGGCTGTCATTTATTCGTTTGAAGCGATCAATGTCGATAAACAGCACTGCAAATCCCTGATCGCCGCGTTGCGCGTGAGCCAGCGCATGCGCAAGCCGGTCCATCAACGAAGTGCGGTTGGCAAGCTGCGTCAGGCTGTCGTAGCGTGCCAGCTGCTCCAGTTCGCTTTCGTAGGCCTGGCGTGCGGTCACGTCATTAACCAGGCCGATAAATTCAATCAGTCGATGCTCCTGATCAAACACCGGCGCAATAAACAATTCGTTCCAGAACAAGCTGCCATCGCGGCGATAATTGCGTAGCAATACTTCGCAGGCGCTGTTGTTTTGCACCGCCGTGCGCAGCTTATCAAGCGGTTTTTGCTCGCGATCGTCTTTCTGCAGAAAACGGCAGTTACGGCCGAGCACGTCGGCGGCGGCATAACCGGTGATACGTTCGAACGCAGGGTTGACCGAAATCACCGGCTGGGCCGGATCAAGCACGTCGACGATAACCACCCCGTGCTTGCTGGCGTCAACCACTCGCGCCCAGCGCTGCAGGGCCTGCTCTACGCTGCGGCGTTCGCCGACCTCGTGTTGCATTAGGCGGTTGGCACTCGACAGAGCCTCGGTGCGCTGCAGAACTCGCTGTTCCAGCGTTCGTTTTTGCCACTCCAGCAAGCGTCTGCCCTGCCGGTACCAGCCTAACCACGCCAGCAGCACGGTAATGCAACCCAGCAACGCGATGATTAAACCGGTACGCCGGGCTTTACGCCATGACGGCGCGTACACTTCGGCGCTATCCACTTTGGCCAACATATACCAGTCCGAGTCGGCTATTGGGCGCACTGCCGCTAATACATGCTCGCCGCGGTAGTCGTGGCCTTCGACTTCGCTATTCTTTTCGCGCAAAGCCATGGCGGCGACCAGCTCACTGGCGTCGTACGGCACTTGTTTTAACAGTACGGGCTCACCCGCGTGATGTCTGCGCTGGTTGAGATAGATAATATGGTCGGCATGCCGCCGGATAAGCTGGGTTTCAGCGCTTTGACTTCGCGTTGGCCAGCCATCGAGTAGCGGAAATAGAAAATCGTCAGGATCGACGCGCAATAGTAACGCCGCCAGCGGCGCATTTTGTGACTTGCTTTCCGGCAATATCGGTACGATATAGTCGAGCCGGGGGTTGCCGTCGTTTGCATTGATGTAAAGATCGGAAATTACCACCTTGCCGCTGCTCAGAGCCCGCTCGATAAAGCCACGCTCTGGTCCTGTCGCGGCTAAATCGCCAGACTGAACTTTCAATAACGGTTTGCCCTCAGCGTCGACCAGCAGTATCGTGCTATAGCTGTAATAACGCGTCAGCGTCTTCATCCAGGCGCGAGTTTTGGCCCGCAAAGCGTCGTTGTCGGGGTCGGCAAGGTAGGGCAGTAAACCGATGGCGAGATGGTCGTTATACAGGGTTTCGGTGTCACCGCGGCGTTCCTTCAGCCAGCGCTCTAGTTGTTGCGCCTTCAAATTGCCGATTGCCCGTATCTGTTCCAACGCGTTGGCTCTGTCGGTGCTACGCTGTTGTGCATAGTGCCAATAGCCGGTGGCGCCGATGACCGCAAACGCGAGCAGCAAGATTAACAAAAAAGGCCAGGAAGTTGGCCGGGCAGGCAGCTCCCGAGTGGAATCTGCTAGCTCAAAGCGGTCGGGAGATCCGGCGTTTATAAGAAAATTCTCGCTCACTCAACGCCCGCTTCGGTTGTTAGGTTAATACACTGCGAGTATCGGTAGCTCCACGCGACCTGACGCCCCCTGAGGTTTAGCTGCAACTTATCCGTTGCATGCAGGCATCTTGCACGTCGAAAGCGAGCAAATCTGTGTCGGTGCTCACAATATCGGTTGCTGCAGCCTTGTGCGCTGCCAGCGAAGCAGGGCAGGGTGATCTAGTTCGAAAACATGTCAGTCAGTTAACATAACGACTGGGGCTGTTTACCTATCTGGCGACCCCTTGAGGGTATAATCAACGATCTTCGTGTGGGGCAGAAATTAATGCACAGCTTAATATCCTCAGGGCGTGATTTCGTCAGTGCTTATGCCGGCTGGTTTGCGATCACCTCGTTAGTAAGCTTTATCCTGGGGTTACTGCTGGCACCCGTTATCGTGTCCCGCATTCCGGCGGATTATTTCACCCAACCACGCCGCCAGCACGCGCCTGTAAATTCGCGGCAGCGGGTATTGCAACTGCTAATAATAGGCGCTAAAAATGTGGTTGGTGTTATTTTGGTGCTGGCAGGTTTGCTGATGTTGTTCATACCCGGTCAGGGGCTCATCACATTATTGCTAGGTCTTATGATTATGAACTATCCGGGAAAGTACGCGCTGGAATGCTGGGTTATCGAACGTTCACCGGTATTGTCGGCGATGAACTGGTTACGTGCGAAATCCGGTCAGGTCCCGCTTCTGCCGCCTGACCGCTGAAGTCAGTTTGCTACCATTACCCGCAATGACGAATCGTTTCCCTGGCTGCCTGCTGTTTGCTACCGTTTTGCTGCTGTCCGGCTGTCAAAACTTCAAGCCGTTGCCAGAGGGGCTCTCCTACGCCGGTAAACTACTGCCGGCACAGCAGGTGCGTTTTCTCGCTGACCAGACCTGGGTTGATGACACGGGTCAGCGCCATGTGCAGCAGGAGATATTCGATGCTGTGTTCAATATCATCGGCCAGGCGCAACAGTTTATTTTGCTCGATATGTTTTTGTATAACGACTTTCAGGGCCCGGTAGCGGAACAAACGCGGGCGCTGTCGGAGCAACTCACGCAGGCGCTGGTCGCGCAGAAACAACGCTACCCATCCATAAAGCTTATCGTTATTACCGACCCCATCAATAACGTCTATGGGGGCGCGCCATCCAGCCAGCTACAGCAACTGCGCGACGCTGGTATTGAGGTCGTCATTACCGATCTGGAACAACTCAGGGATAGCAGCCCGGTATATTCCTTTCTCTGGCGGTGGTTTATCAAACCCTTTGGCAACAGCAGCGCCAACACCTTACCAAGCCCCTTCGGCAGTGAGCGGGTGTCGATCCGCAGCCAGCTGCGGCTACTCAACTTCAAGGCGAACCACCGCAAGGTATTGATCGCCGACTCTTCCAGAGGCTACGTTGGCGTGGTCACGAGTGCAAATCCGCACGACGGCAGCAGCGCACACCGCAACGTCGCGGTAGAATTCTCCGGCGCGGCACTGGGCGATTTACTCGCCACTGAAAAAGCCGTGCTTGCCCTTTCGGGCGCACCCGTGCCCGAGATAACGCTGCCGGCAATGGACGAACCCGCCGAGATAAGCGTGCAAGTGCTGACCGAGAGGAAAATACAAAACGCTGTTTTGCAGACGATTAACATTGCCGCCGCGGGCGACCGCCTCGATCTAATGATGTTTTATCTTTCTGACCGGGATATTATCGAGGCCATTAAGCGCGCCCGGCGGCGTGGTGTAACACAACGCATACTGCTGGATCCCAACAAGGATGCCTTCGGCCGTACCAAGAACGGCATTCCCAACCGGCCGGTCGCATACGAACTGCATAAACAGGGCATACCAATAAGATGGTGCGACACACATGGCGAACAGTGCCATGCCAAGCTGCTGCTTAGTCATCATCGAAAGGGTGCCAGTACCATGATTGTCGGCTCTGCCAACTTCACTCGACGCAACCTGGACAACTACAACCTTGAAACCGATTTATTACTGAGAGGGGGCAGTAATGCGCCCGTATTTACCGACGCACAGGTCTATTTTGATCTGATGTGGCACAATGGCGCCGGCAAAAACATGAGCGTCGACTATAAGGTCTACGCCGATAAGTCGTGGTTAAAACGCTGGCTTTATCGGTTTATGGAGGCCAGTGGGGTTGGCACGTTTTGAGTAAAGGGGCGTCTTGGGTTTAGGCATTTTGCGCGCTGGTTTACTGCTGCGCGGCTTAAGGGTCGGACTAAACTGCTGTCAACGCTAACGTAAGTCCAACACACATATTAAAATAAGGGCAGCAAATAACAGCGTACACGTTGCTGTCAATTACTGCCCTCAGCATCATTACCAGGGTTCTGAACTCAGGCGACTTTTAAAGCTAATGTCACTGCTGTTCAGTAACCTGCCCGCTGCTCAGACCGACGGCCCGCCTCTGCCGCGTCCCATGATGAACATAACCACTGCGACTATAAGGCCGACTACAAATAGAACCCATGCGATATTTGTCGCTGTACCCGCGATACCACTGAAACCTAAAATACCGGCAATAATGGCGACCACCAGAAAAATAAGTGCCCAGTTAAACATGCGATACCTCTCCTCATTTGATTGAAAATGCCACCCCCTCATTGAGGACGCAGCGCGATGTGCCGGTGTTGCAGAATGACCGTCGCCGCGCGCTTAACTGCGACTTGGTAACATGCAAACAAGCAAATCACCGGTCGACGCGTTGGCTCCAGAATATTCCGCATCCGACTGCGTATAACATTCTATACACACTATAAGTACCGGACTAAGCAAGGCACGTGCCAGTGACTGAAGGAAGATTGTTATTGTATTTGGTTAACGAGATAACCCGCGCTGAGAGGCGCATAAATCATTTTAGTCGCGTTAACGTTAAGTCGAATTCGTGAATTAAACAGACACTGCCATGGTAAACCTTGCATACATCGCGTAACTTTTACAAACAAGGCGCTTAACTTTTAACGGCACACAGTATCCCACAATGATAATGACACTAATAGGATTGCTGACCGGCGTGCTGGTCTGTATCGCACTGCTGAGCACGCATTCCACCTTGCGCTACGCGACGCGGTATTTATTTACCCAGCGTGAACGTTCGGCAAGCCCGCCGCCAGCGCCCGACGGCGTTGCCGCTGAGGATTACTTTAGCGCCGTGTTGGAAGCCAGCGGCGGTGCTCGTCTGCTGGCCGGTAACAGGATGACGCTGCTAAACGACGGGCCGGAAACCTTCGACGCCATGCTCGCAGCAATCGATCAGGCGCAAAATCACGTCAATTTCGAAAGCTTTATTTTCGGCGACGGCGAGGTAGGACAACGCTTTGCTGCGACGCTAACCCGTAAAGCTGCCGCTGGAGTGCAGATCAATATATTGTACGATGCGGTCGGCTCTATCGGTATCGACGACGAATTTTTGGCCCAGCTGCGCGACGCCGGCATTAAAGTTAAAGCCTTCCAGTCGATTATGGACCTGCGTCTTTGGCGCTTCAATCAGCGCGACCATCGCAAAATTCTGGTCGTTGACGGCCTTGTTGGCTTTATCGGCGGGGTTAATATTTCTGCGTCTTATCTCGATCGAAGCAAGCCTGACCAAAGCGGTGCAGCAATAAGCCGTGAAGACAAGGGTTGGCGCGACATACATACTCGCGTTGAGGGCCCTGTCGTGGCTGAAATGCAGCGGCTTTTTTTGCACACCTGGCTCAACACGGGCTGCCGCACCAACGCTAATGTGCGCTACTTTCCATCAATCCCCTCGGCGGGGTCGGTGCGGGCTGCCATGGTTGCCACCGACCGGCTGGACGTTGAGTCGAGAGTGCTCGATAGCCAAATTGCGGCGGTGCAAATTGCCCGCAAAAACGTATGGATCACGCAGGCCTACTTTGTGCCTCATCTGGAGTTTGTGGATTCGTTGGTGGTCAGCGCGCAGCGCGGGGTGGACGTTCGCATCCTGCTGCCAAGCTTCACCGACAGCTCGATAGTGTTACACGCCTCGCAAGCGCATTTCGAGGAGCTGCTGCAGGCCGGCGTTCGGCTATACCAGTATCAGCCAGCGCTATTGCACGCAAAGGCGATGGTAGTCGATGGTATCTGGGCGACCGTGGGTTCAAGCAATATCGACTTGCGTAGCCTGGAGTTGAATAACGAAGCGAATGTGGTGGTGGTCGATGCGGCGTTTGCAGAACAAATGCAGTACTTATTCCTTGCAGATCAAGCGCGCAGTAAGCAGGTGGAACCGGCACAGTGGGCAAGCCGCAGTGTGTGGCAGCGGCTGACAGAACGCGCATCGTTGTTGCTGAAATACTGGCTGTGAACAGTTGCCGCGGGTCGAGGGGGCGCGCACTTGCCGACGCATAATGCGCTGTTTGCTGAATGCTAAATTCGTTCAAAAGAGGTGAGAAAAAGCGTTATACGGTACGATTGTGATTATCACCACGGTTTATTTAAGAGTTTGGCATAATTACTGCATTTGCAACGTTGCGGTTAACAGCAGCTATGGTAAGCTGCTGCCGCCGAGATAAACGAACTTGTTTTTATACACGATGGAGTAAACTATGCAACACTCGAAAAAATATTTAATGAGCTTTATGGTTGCGCTGATGTTAGGCGTGGTCGGCGTTAGTGGCTGTGAGGAAAAGGGCCCTATGGAAGAAGCTGGCGAAACCGTTGACGAAGCAGCGCAAGATGCCAAGCGCGGCGTAGATGACGCTACTGACTAACTGTTTTGAGCTAGACTCACGCCTTAGCGGCGTGAGTCGATCTTTCCAGATTCTGTTCCTTACTAACTTCTCCCGTAACTTGACGCCTCAAACGATACCGTCCTGTCAGCCTGACCACATCTTGTCATCCCCCTCCGGTAAGCAGTTCTAACCCTACCCTCCACTGCACGCTAATATCCTATTTCGGGCTTACAATTTGAAGTACGCCTGGCAGTAAGTCAATCTTTACTGCAGAGCGGCCGATTATCTCACCATCTCCCGACACCGGCACTCGCGACCGTGTTTTGATTTCCACCTGTTTGCGCGCGTGGTAACGCGTCAGCCCGTCAAACTCTGTTGGCTGACCGCGCAACACGTGTACGAGGTAGCGAAAGTAGCCCAGCACATCGTAGGCGTCCACCACGCATACTTCTATTTCGCCGTCATCGAGCCGGGTATTTTCATTCCAGCGCCAATCCGAAGGGCCGATGGCGTTAACATTGGTAACCAGCACAAACGCCGACCGGTGCGAGTAAGTTTTATCGTCGACTTTAATGTCAAAGCGCCAGCGGCGCACCCGCAGTATCTCGAGGCATGTGCTGTAGAAATAGGCCAGCCGGCCGAAGCGCTGTTTCGCCTGCGGGGTCGTGTTGTCAGAGATGTACGAGTAGCTACCAACGCTAATGTGCACCAGCAGAATTCTGCCATCAACCCGCATTGCGTCGATATCACGGCAGCGTGTGCCGGTTATCGCAAGCTCCGCAGCCGCTTCCAGCTCCAGCGGCACTTCCAGCGCCTTAGCCAGCAGGTTGGCTGTGCCGCACGGCAAAATAGCCAACTCGCAGTCGTTATCAACCATTGCGCTAGCGACCTCGGCAATGGTGCCGTCGCCCCCTGCGGCAATGATGCGATTGTAGCCATTAGCGATCGCGGCGGCAGTCACGTCTGTTAGCGAGCCATGTGGCTCAGTGCGGCATATCTCAAGCTCGGCACCTGTTTGTTCGCTATAGCGCTCAAGTGCTGCCCGGGCTGCGTCGAAATCCATCGATCCTGACGCCGGGTTAAGAAGCGCGAATATTTTTTTCATTTAGTTTCAGTCTCCGGACGCTGGAAAATATGTTCCGATTCAGGCTGAAAACGGCCCTGCCCGGAAAAGTAGATATTATGCTGAACGTTGATGGTTTCAGCTTCGATGTTAATGTAGTTGAATGTGTTTTTTTCGCGTTCCATACCGCGGCCGCGACGCGATGTTGAGGTGCCGCACTGCACCACAATAATTCCGTGCGAGCGATCCTCGCCTGCATACACATCCAGCGTGTTGCCGATATAGGCGCGATGTAAGTGGCCGGCCAACACCAGGTTGACGCGAGCTTCAGTGAGCACATCCAGCGTACGCCGCGCTTTGCGAATAGGTACATTGGGATTAAACGACGGAGCAGGGATGAGATGATGATGCATAACCGCAATTCTTAGCTGCGCCGGCTCGGATGCGCTGAAAAATTGCCGGCAGGCTTGCAACTGGCGCGCAGACAGATGGCCGTTAACAAGCGCCCGCCAGGCGTAGTCGGTTGAGTCCAGGCCCATAATACTGACTTCGTCAGTGTGCAGCGTCTCCGGCCCGATCTGGCCACAACTGGCCTCATACCGCTGCCGCGGCCGGGTCAGACGCTCAAACACCCGGTACAACGGCAGGTCGTGATTGCCGGGCACCACAATTTTGTGTTTGCCGGCGAGCTGTTGAATATAAACATAGGCCGCATCGAACTCGACTTGCCTGGCACGCTGGGTAAGATCGCCGCTTACCACCGTGATATCCGGCTGTAGTTCGACGCTGCTGCGTTGCAGAGCGGCAGCGACGTCATCGACAAAGTATTTGCCAAAGTGGAGGTCGGAGACGTGCAGGATGCTAGTTGTCATAAGTTTAGTGAGGGCTTTTCCCCCAGGTTGTCGGCTACATAGGCGCCACGTTTCCCCATGGGGCGCTCGGGACCGCGGGTGCTGTCGATCGTTGTTTGCAGCTCCATTTCGGCGTTAACGGCAGCGCCAAGTAACACGGCATAGGTTGTCAAAAAAAACCACAACAGCAAAATCACGATGGCGCCAACCGAGCCATACATTTCGTTATATGACGCAAACGACGCGACGTAGTAAGAGAACAAGCCCGAACCACTCAGCCATAGCAGCGTAGCCAGCACCGATCCCCAGCTAACCCAGCGCCACTTCGCGGTGCGGCGAGGAGGTGCAAGCCGATACAGAATAGCCAGTGCAAACATAATGATCACGGCTAGCAAGGGCCACCCCAATGCTTGCACCGAGCCGGTCACAATCTTCGGTAAATGCAGTACCTCGCTGAATGCAGGCAACGCGACAGCGAGCGTTAGCACAAACACCACCAGCAATATCGCACCCACTGTGAGGGTCAGCGTTATGCCCTTCATAAGAAAGTAGCCGCGCGTTTCACGCTCATCATAGACCACCGTAATAGCACGAATGATGGCATCAATACCGCGGTGAGCGCTCCACACGGCGACGCCTAATCCCACCAGCAAACCAATACCCAACCGCTGCTGGCTGCGTGCCGCCAGGCTGGCCAGCTGCTGGCTAAGAATTTCGCGCGCCTGCAGCGGCAGTATTCCCGACAACGCGTCAAACTGACGGTGGACGTCGGCCGGATCGGCAAGTAAGGCGTAGATAGATACAATAGCCGTCAACGCCGGAAAAATCGCCAGCATAGCGTAAAACGCAACGCCGGCAGAAAGAATGGAAATATTCGCGTTGTCCAGCTTGAAGTAAACGCGCAACAGAATATCGCGCCATCCCAGCAGCGGAATCTGAGATGGAAATCTGGCTGTGCGGCCGCGCCGGTCATGACCGCGTTTGAGCAGATTTATGCGCCGATGTTTGTTATTCATTCATTGCAGTTCGCGTTAGAGCCGCAAATTTTGCATGCGATACCGGTCGCTGTCTATCGTATTTGATCACCTGCTGCGAGCAGCCTGCGTGTGGTGGAGATGAAAAAAAAGGCGACCCAAGGGTCGCCTTTCTGTTTGCAGTAAAGCACACTTGTACAGCTTCGATGTTGCCAGTCGTTGACGGCACGTCCGGCCGCTCGCGCTATACAGTCTGCAGTTGGTGAAGTTTTACTTATCTTCGCCGCGTTCATCCAGCGGTTCAAACTTCGAGAACTCGCTCTTAAGATCTTTCTCGGTCGTTTCCATCATAAAGAACTCGTCATCGGGCGCGGCTGTCAGGCTATCGAGGGGCACTTTAAACTTGTCACCACCTACACCCATCACGCCACCGCTTGAAACTACGACAAAAGGCACTTTACCGTTCTCCCAGTCGACGCCAAGATCGGATATCTCACCTATATCGTCGCCACTGCCGTTCTGTATTTTCTTACCAATAATACTATTGGCTGTGCGCTGCACTGTTGGCATTTCGTCTGCCATTGCCTGTTGTTTCTGATCCTGTGCTGCGGCCAGGTCTTCTCTTTCCTTAGCCAGGTCTTCTTTCTCATTGGCAACATTTTCGGATGCCTCTGCAACGTCTTCTCTGGCTTCACTTATGTCCTGCTCCGCTTCGGCAACGCCTTGCTGAGCTTCCTCGGTGGCTGGGGCTACAGCTGCGGGAGCCGGTTCGCCGGCAGGCATAGGCGTGTCCGTATCAGCAACCTCTTCCTGCGCCGCGGAAATGTCGTCTTTTGCTTCCTGGATATTTTCCTGCGCTTCAGCGGTGGCCTTGTCGCCGCTCATTGCAGGGTCTTCGTGATGTTCGGCAGCGGCGCCGGCGGCACCCAGCAAAAGCAGTGCACTACAGCTACTCGCGATGATGGTACGCGCTAGTACCGACGACATATTTTTGTGTTTAATTAATTGCATGATTATCTCCGTTCATAAAGGGCCGGTACTGAACCGGCGGTGTTTCTCATACTCTGTCTTGCAACTTGGTCCTGCAACTTGCGCGCCAAGCTTAATGACTTACGTTGTACGCCGCAAGCAGTCTCTCAATAGCCCGGCTTGCGCTGCTCAAATGGTAGAAATTGCAAAACCGTGCGTAATACTTACAATTTTTCGTAAGCCAGCGCAGATGACGTTACTGCATATTTTTTCGCCTTGTCGTTCTAGAATCGCGTCTTATCGTGACCGGAAAGCTCGCCAGAATTGATCGCTTCGCCCTGCAGCAATGCCTTGCCGGCTTCAATCAGGAAGTCGAAGCGATCACCGCCGCTCATGTTCCAGTACGCGCCGCTAACTGGAATAAAATCAATCAACCGCAGGGTCGGGTCGTTGGCACCTTCTGGAAACCACAGCTTCCAGGCAGGTGACCACATAGACTGAATTCTATCGGCGTCGGCGCTAATCTTGACCATGCCACTCAGCGACACGTAGCGGTCGTCGGCCTGCAGTGTCACCGCTGCATGGTGATCTTCATCTATTTCAGCAATCTTGCCCGCTTCAATACTAGTTGCAAAACTGAGCCGCGCATTTTTATCGTGCGCTGCGATATGCATGGGCCGCGCGTGCAGTTCTCCGGCCGGTGAGCGAGTGATTAACATGGCGGTTTTGAAGTCGCCGATTATCTCGTCAAATGGTTTACTGTCGTGGTCTGCCATTGAAAGTTACCTCCTGGCTAAAACAGGGTGCCCCTCGCGGGTCTTTATTTACACTATTAAGATACTGCAAAAGTAATGCCAACGCCCCTCGTTACTCATAGCTTAACGCGTGGCGCTGCGAGGTAGATGTCGTGCGACTGAGCAGCTGGCGTTTGCGCACTCAATCTAGGGTTTAGCTCACTCAAATTCTTCCGTACCTTTCACCGCTACAAGATTACCAGCGCCACGCGACACCCGCGCCGGTGAAAAAATCAGGCGCATGTGAGTTTAAGCCTGCACCTGCGTAAATATCGAGCTGCAGGTCAGCGATGTCCGCATGTCTGCAGTAACACAGACCTGCGCGGTCGCTGTTTATTTGTTGCAGGACTTGTCCGAACCAGTAACCACCGAGCTGTTGGGCAAGCGACCTGACCTAGTGTGGTGTAACGAATAAAGCGTACATATAGAAGCTCACAATTTGTGCTCTGCAAGACGCAGTTCGCCGGGAATGTAGGCCACCTTTCCAAGAACTGCAACGCCGCAGTGCGCAA
>JBBKXJ010000367.1:0-4768 GCA_037969395.1 Pseudomonadales bacterium | reverse complement strand
GTCTCAATCTGATGTTGAAAATCTGAACTACGAATTAGGCTATTTTGATGGAGCAATTTGTTCTCTCGCCATACACCACTTTGCAAATTTAACATCGGCTTTCTTTGAAATCGCTTGAGGTTGGGCTTGACCATCATTGGAACGGAAACTGCCAAGTTGATCGGTAACCCTTTCATCAATATGTGATTTTTGACGATATGAGCAATTTTACGCGCTGGCAATCACAGGATAATTACGCTTAATATTTTCTGTTAGACTGCGTCCTTAAGAATTCGCGACACAATCAAATAAGGGAGAAAATTATGGCCAAAGGCCAAGACGCAAAAAAAGCAGTTAAAAGGAAATCCGAAAAAACTTTGAAAGAAAAGCGCAAGGAGAAAAAGGAAAAAGCCAATAAAAAATGAGTATGCGGGTTCCACCCTGAAGGTTCGTGGGGATAAAACATTCATGCGGCTTCCAGGTCGTAATATAGGCGTTAGGATGTTGATATCTCAATGCGGAAGAGTTTTTTGACCACACGGGCACCAAGACAGCCATCGACCAGCTCAACGCGGACCGCTAATACGCTCGCCCAACTGGGTGTTATGTCGATCGATGGGCTTTGGCAAGCAGCACAGTCACAACATTGTTCTCGATCCGCTGGGCGGCGTCGATGTAATCCCACACCGTGCCGTCATGCGACCAGCCGCCCTGGCGTTTGATGGATTCAAAAGACGCGCCCGCACGATGCGCACTGGTGGCCAGGCTGCGGCGCAGGCTGTGACTGCTCAACTCCGGCACACAGTCCAGCCCCGCAGTGTCGGCTACCGATTTCAGAATGAGCCTGATGCTGGCCAGGTGCAGCTGGGTCGACTTGAGCTCACCCCGGTGCGTGATCCGCCGAACAACAGGCCTGTGCTGTGCGTTTTCTTAACCTTGATAGTAAATCAACAAGTTGGCGACGCTTGTGTTTTGGCTGTGGCCTCGTAGAATAACTAAATGCGTGAACATCTCAGCTTGATCATCCACCTCCTATTCACTCTCGCTAAGCTCTGTAAGCCGGGCGGGGTCAAGGCGCTGATGGCAGAGCACATCGCCATGCGACAACAACTTATTACGCTCAGTCGTGCTCGAAAAAGAGCACCCAAACTTAGGGCCCGCGCCAAAATAAATTCACATTTTCAGTGTACAGTTTCAACGCGGCTTGAGTGTGTAGTTCCATTGCGAGAGCGTCTCATGACGAGTCAAGGAAAGTGACGCGAATTCTTCCTTGGAGATCTTGATCCCTTTTTCGTAGGCTTTCTTCACCAACTGCGCTTTCACCTGCAGCCCGGCGGACGTTTTGGTTGTTCGTAAGTACTTGATGATGGTATCAAAACTGTCGAGGGGTTGTCCCTGCCAGTTTTTGCTGATTTCGCTAAACAGGCGGTGTTCGATGGGGTTCCATTTCGATGTACCGGGTGGGTAATGGCAGACGGTCACTGGTATACGGAATGTGTCTGCCAGCCGTGTCTGAATAAATGCCTTCCAGGCTCTGCAGCGCACACCGTTGGCACCACCACCATCGGCCAGAATGAGCAGACGCTTGGCACTGACATAGTCGTTTGCCGCCGTGCGCCACCATCGGGCAATAGACTCAGCGGCAAATTGCGGCGTCTCGGCGCTGGTGCCGACGAACACATGGCCGCGGTTGAGTTGTAGATCATAGATTCCGTAGGGCACGGCAATGCCATCAGCTTGAGAACGAAAATCATGGTCATTCACTGAGGTGGGTTGCCGCTCCCAGCGTTGACCTGCGTTCGTGAATTGCCCAACCAGTTCCTTCTTTTTCGTATCCACGCTGATAATTGGCTGACCGTGCCGGGTATAGCTTTCGCGTAGGTGAGCAATATACTCAAACTGCTCGTTTCTCTCAAGCGACGTCGCATGGGATATGGACTTGCGATTCGACTTGAGTGAATAGCCCATGCTCTTGAGCAAACGACACACGCTGCGGGCGCTCACATTGATGCCAAGATGGCTCAACTGCTCGGCGATCTTCTGGGTGGTTCGTCGTGACCACTTGCAACCATTCATTGGGTCGCCAGCGGTGTCGTGCTCCAGCAAGTGCTCGATTTGATTGACTATTTGTGCGGCGTTTTTTTTACCCCGGGGCGACCTGCCCCGGGTTTTCTGATACCACTGTGGAGAATATCTCTCTCCAGAATCTGACGGCGTCCTGCGGACACGGTGTGCGGATCGAGCCCCAACAAATCCGCTATCCAGCTGTCACCTCCATGACCGAACTGCAGCGACTCCAAACCCGCAAACAGACGACGCTGCTTTTCATCGAGTTGGCTGAAGAACAAGATGATGGCCGCCTTGATTTCATCAGACACCCAATCCTTGCCCAATATAATTCCCCGCGTACCCTCACTGGCACCACTGGCTTCGCGATTGGCCAACTGCGATTGATGAATCTCTGGATCGATAGAGCAGTACACATACTGTCCGCGTACCTTCTCCCGAAACACCTTGCCTTGATTGATTAACTTGAGCAACGAGGTGTTGACTTCTACATGGAGAATGTCGCGTAGCTCCGTACCGTAGTAGCCTGCATCAGCGTGCTGAATGAAGCTCTCCAGCGAACTGAGAAGCGTGCCGTAGCGAGAGAACCAGATAGAATCGTGAGACCACAAGCCCTCAGCATTGAATCGAGCCAGTTCATCAAGCGTGTAGTAACGGGCACCATGCGAGTAGCTGGTGTGGTACGAAAGCTCGCTGAGTTTACGAAATATGGTAGCCGGTGCGTTAGTGCCCAGGGCCACTTTCAACTCATCGAGTGTGGCGATCTTTTGCTTCTTGAGTAACGTCCTGATCGTTCGGGCATCGAATCGAGTGGCATTCATAATGATAGAATGATGATTATCAACACCTATATAGTATACACTACATCATTTTGAATACAACAATACGAACCCCGAATAACGACTCGGAAAGCGTTAGGGTAAAACGAAAAAAGTGCTAGAAAGGCATGTATGAAAGCTTTAAGTGCTCACGCCATAGCTATGCGGACGAACAAAAATAGTATCATGATTCTATGATCATGCGGCTATAGTAAGAAGTAGTGTGAACGTATTATGTGATATTATTTTGGCGCGAACCCTAAGCACCGGTGGGCAAAAACTCGCCAATTGGAACCCTAAACACCCAGTTCTTGAACCACGCCGAAAAAACAATCACGCGGCAGATGGACACACCGCGAACGTGCTTTGAGCGAAAAAGATGCCGCTGGCGATGCTAGGTAGGCGGCGCCTCCAGATAACGTTGAACATGATACCCCAGGGTATAAGAGGTATATATTTTGAGTGTACTATAAGCAGAAATGCGCAAACCTACGTTGTCAATCGTGAATGCCTAGTTTCAAGTTTTCCCAAAAATAACACGTTTTGACAGTCGATTTTTGGGAATGAGAATATGATCTATCTTTTTGATTATATGGCGTCATAATTTTTAACTATTATCCGAAAAGGGCTTTTGTTTAAAATTACCCTAGGTGCGACGCGAGTGTTTGGAGTCCACGCTCCGAATGGCGTAGTCCGCGACGTCCGTATGCTGTGAGATGAACTGGCCCGTCTGTTCCAGTGATGGTAGTTGCGTAGCGTCGAAGGCCGGGAGCAGCTCGCCCTGAACCGGCGTAGCATTAGAGGCAGCGACGTCCGTGCCGCCCGGTCTAGCGAGTGCTTGCGAGTGATCGGCTTTGCGCGTCATTGGTCGCGCGCTTGAGGCAACGCCATTCCCATCGTATGTAATCGAACAACGAAGGATAGCGATCTCGAATGTGTTGCTGTTCGACTTCCAATGGGACGTTGCCGCGGATGTGCCGCCCGACGAGCTCGTTGTATTCGTGTTGCCATAGCTTGACGAAGAGCTGATAGCGCTCTTCAAGTCGATTCTTTAGGAATGGCGTCAGCAGCGACAGCAAACAGCCGCTGACAAACGCCAAGGTGATTTCAATCATGTCTTGCTCCACTGCGATCGTATAATAGCTTTTGTGAATGGATATTATCCTAAATAATAATACAGGACTTTTCAACTGTTTAACGCACAGTTGGCAGAAGGCACCTGAAGTCCGGGCCACGTTTCCGGGCAATGAACGGCGCAGGGCCTGTTTTTGGTTTTTGACGCCCTGTCCAATTGGACGTAGACTCATCGTTATGGCTAAGAAGAACCTCACCATTCGCGTCGATGACGTTCTGTACCGACGACTGCAGACTTTAAAGAAGGCGGTCAAGGTCAGCGTGAATGACTTAGTGTGCGACGCCGTCGGCCAATACGTGGCTGAACGCAGCACATTGGATCCGGAGACGCTGCAAGTCATGGCTCAACGAGTGCGCTCTTATCGGGACGCCGATCCAGATTTGAAAAAATCGCTCGGTTCGTTTGCCGATGCAGAGGGCCGGAGCCAGGATCCACTCGAGGGCTTGGTGGTCGACACCGCTAAATTGCCCCCACACACGAAACTACAAGAACTCCTGAATGGCTGATTGGGACGCCGACAGCGCCCAGCTTACTCACAACATCGAACAGCTCATGACATCCTCCGTTTGGCAGGATGCTACTAGCCGCAAGTTTCCGTCTGCCCACCAATGGCATGGGCTTCTAATGCAAGGACTGGATGTGCCCAACCCGGACTGGGTGGGTGCTTATCGTGGTGCGCCTGGCCAGGAAACCATCGAAGTGCATGTTGACGATCTTTGGGGAATGCCCGCAACTCAACAACCACCAGCTAAAGCTGGTGGGTTAGTTT
>JBBKXJ010000366.1:0-3106 GCA_037969395.1 Pseudomonadales bacterium | reverse complement strand
CCTGGATGCAAAATCCGCGGCACTTGCCTCAGCTAATCAGCTTCCAGAACCACGAGCGCCGCCGCAAGCAAGACTTTTCCAGAAAGAACCACAGGGGAATGTGACGATAAATGCTGCTCGAGGAGGAGGTTGGCAGGGTGCCCTGCGGGCTGAGACGGCATCTCTAGCGAGGGATATCAGATTTACGGGTGATTTATGATCAATGGGCGAGCGTTTAGCGTATTGATAGAAACCGGCAGCCGCCTCAACCGCGATAAGCGATTGCCAGCGGCCCATTGTTTATAATAGATTGGGCGCAAAAGGGGCGTTAGTTCCGCTGCTACTCCCAGGAGGACTAATAGCGATTTTTCTTGCATTCCCTACACCTGTGAGAATTGGAATCTGGCATGCAGTCGTGGTTGCTGGATCGAGCTATTCGCCAATGAGCAGGGTATGCGCTGCTAACGTGAAAGCACGATAACGCGAAAAAGGAGGTGGTAAATCCTGCTTGCAGAATGTAGGTGTTGGCAGGCAGGCTGTGGGAGTGGTGTACCGCCGCGTGGTCGCCACGGTAAGCTCGAATTAAAGACCGTACGCCTCATTATCGGAGATATTCGCCCATGAACAACGCCCCAGGCTCACGCTTCCGTAATCTGCACCGCCCCGGAAATCCTTTCATCCTGGCCAATGCCTGGGATGCAGGGTCGGCAAGGATGCTCGAGGCACTCGGCGCCGAGGCCATCGGGACCTCCTCGGCTGCACACGCGTTCACGCTGGGTCGGCCGGACATGGGTCATGTGACACGTGACGAGGCGTTGGCTCATGCGAGTAGCCTCGTGGCCGCTGTGAACGTGCCGGTCTCCGGCGACTTCGAGAACGGTTTTGGCGACGACCCCGACACCTGCGCCACGACGGTGAGACTCGCCTTTGATGTCGGCCTTGCCGGTATCTCCATTGAAGACACGGCACTGCCTTCATCAACAGCGTACGAACGTACGTTCGCTATCGAGCGTATCCGTGCGGCCAGTGCTGCAGCACGTGCACTGCCGGGCGACTTCGTGCTGGTGGCTCGCGCCGACGGGGTGATGAACGGGCAATACGATCTCGACGAAGCACTGGCACGACTCGCTGGCTACGAGGCTTCGGGTGCTGACTGTGTGTATGTGCCGTTGCCTGGTACGCTGGAGGACCAGGCCCGCATCTGCGCTGCCACGACGCTACCGGTGAACGCTCTGGCGGCGGGGCCATTTACACAATACACACGGGCGCAGTTCGCTGCTGCCGGGGTGGCACGCATCTCCCTGGGTTCGGCACTGGCGCGCGCCACTCATCGCGTCATAAACGACGCTGCCAGCACCATGTTTCAGCAGGGTGATTTCTCGATCTTGTCGCAGTCGATATCCGGCGATGTTGTTGATGCCTTGCTGAGTCGATAAGCCAGTCCCATATCGCGCCACGCAATCCTGTGGTCGCGCCACTCCCCTTGACCTTTCTGGATGTTCCAGAGAACGCCTCCAGTCTTTCGATGCCTGGTATATACGAAATGAATCGGGTGGAATTGTTGCGTGATCTGTTTAATCCGTACCAATCGTTTTAGAGCTAGTTGCCTTACGAATTTCCAGCCTTGCCATTTATGCTCCTACTTATATTCATGCCGAATAGCTTATCCGGTGGATGGTTGCGACTCACACTTAGTCGCTGCAAATTGTTGTGGTGTCGCTGCTTCGAGTTGGTCAATAAGCTCAAGGGTCTCGGCAACAACAAGTGGCCGGTTCTCCCACGGTAAAAAATGACTCGCTTCCTCAAGGTCTATGATTTTTAGAGTTTCAGCAGGCATCACCTGCGCCGCAAACTCGATGTTGTGCGGCGACACCAGCGTATCTTCCTGCCCCTGCATAACGGTTATCGGAATACGCAATGCGCTCCAGCAATCGGTCATCGCCTCCAGTTGTGCGCGCAAGGCCATAATTTCCGCGTTGGCTCGGCGCATTTCCGAACCGATCGCCCAGCTAACAACACCCAGAGAAGCAAGCCGATTATACCAGCGCGGTGCGCCCAGTTTGGGATTCAAGCTGCCAGATAGCAACAGCATCGCGCTAACCTCTTGCGGATGGTCCATCGCAATGCGAGGCGCCAGCGATGCCCCCAAAGAGTGGCCGATTAGAACAACCCCCTGGTTACCGTTTTCCTTTTGCAGCTTTTTCAGCAGAGGAGCAATCATCGCCGCTTGTGTTTGAAACGATTGTTCAACGCCTGCATTCGGTAACCGCGACTCGCCCCAACCCGGCCGGTCTAACACCACCACGCGGGCGCGTTCGAGCAAGGCGGGTTCAGTTAAGTAACGCGCCCCGGCGCGCCAGCTGCCTGGCGTGCCGTGAATAAACACCACTGCCGGCTTATTGATAGCGCCGGCGCTGGCGAAAAATAATTTAAAGTTGTGCTGTTCGATATAATCGTGCGTAATTGCCGTGTTGTCGTGCACTTGCGCTTCAAAATACTCCGCTTCCTGCTCAAAAATCTTGGGCATAAAACAGGCCTGCAACAAGCAGCATGACATTATTATGCTGAGCCCGGTCAGTCGTTGTAACCTGTTCATTAATCCATGCCGCCGGGCTCGTTATTGATTGTTTTGTTCACACGAACACGCTTTCAATAGCGCTGTGCGCTTGCGTTTTAAGTTCTTCGATGCTGGCATCACCCACTTCATTGGCGGGTGTATGTGTATGACAGCCTTACCTGGAAAAAGATCAATGCCGACTGCCGGCACGATTTCATCGGTGCCGATCAAAGTAATGGGCAAAATGGGCATATTGAGATTCTTCGCCATTATAAATGCAACTCTTTTGAAGCGGCCCAAACCATCGTGATTCTTGCGCGTGCCTTCCGGAAAAATGATGAGCGACGTACCGGGTGGCAAGTCATCCCTTACGCGATTAAGCCTCTCAATAGCCGCATTCGGAATTCTTCGGTTGATAGAAACATGGCCCATAGCGGAATTACTGCCCCTTTTGCGCCCAATCTATTACAAACAACGGGCCGCTGGCCATCGCTTATCGCGGTTGAGGCGGCCGCCACCGCGTTCAAGATCAGCGCAGACAATTGCTTACCACCCTAATATGCGCTTACT
>JBBKXJ010000365.1:0-4795 GCA_037969395.1 Pseudomonadales bacterium | reverse complement strand
AAGCCAGGCAGCATGCCCGAGTAAGGCGTCAGGGTTTTCTCAGACACCAGCGTTACGCGAACGCCCGGGATGGAACGCATAGCCAACGAGCGTATTAGCAGCACATGGGTATGGCCACCACCAATTAAAACCAGATCGCTGTGATTCACGCTGTGCGATTCATAGTTTGTAACGGGCAGAAGTATTGTTATGAACGGCAATGATCAGCGGGCCGACCATTAAATGCGATGATCTCATTGTCTCTCTTTGCCAAGTCGCTGTGTAACCTCAAGTCGCTGTGTAACCTCAAGTCGCTGTTTAAACTTAAGTCGCTGTGTAACCTCAAGCCGCTGTTTCTTCTCTAGCCACTGGGTAACCTCAAGCATGTCGCCCTTGAAGACCACGCTTGCCTGAAGCTTGTCGAGCTGATATTGGTAGAGCTTGTCGTAGTAATCACTGAGCAAGGTGGCAATGACAGTGTCGAACCCTGACCAATCATCATGATCGCGCAGCGCGGCCACCGCGTCAGGCAAAATCTGACACAGCTCAACGTAGCGAAGGCCGCCCAGCCGTTTGCGTATCCGCGACAGGTTTTCCAGTACATTCGCCTGCAAGGCCGCCCAGGGATTGTCTTCCACTCGTTGAAAATGCCGTAGGCTGTAGAGCACGTAATCCTTGCGCAGCCGTTCAATGCGCTGTTGCAAGCTGGCTTGCAGAACCACGCCAGGCGCGCGCGACATCGCTTGCTGCATGGAGGGTGACACATTAATACGACCTATGGCACGCGATTCGGCTTCGATGACTACCGGTGCATCACTATTGGCTTCGCGTTTTAGCCAATCGATAATTATCTGATTCTCCCAATCGATTTGTGCTGGCTGCTCGGCAAAGGTTTTACCAAAAGCACTACCTCGATGCTTTGCACGCCCTTCCAGATCAATCGAACTCGGGTGAGCGGCAATCAATTCAGTTTTCCCCGCCCCGGTCGCGCCGTGCAGCAAAATAATATTGCCCTGCTCACAAAGTCTTTCCAGCTCGTCGAGCAAAAAGCGTCGCAGCGCCTTATAGCCGCCAATAACCAGCGGCAATTCACAGCCAGCTTCCTGCAACCAGCGCTGAGTGGTATGCGAACGCAAACCACCCCGGAAACAATACAGATAGCCTTGAGGATTTTGCTGTGTAAACGCACGCCATTGTTGCAAACGTTGCTCGCGCACGGCCGGGCTGGCCATGCGCATGCCCAGTTCAATCGCAGCTTGCTGGCCGCTTTCGGCGTACTCGATACCAATGACATGTCGTTGTTCGTCGTCTAACAACGGCAGGTTAAGCGCGGAGGGAAATGCACCTGCAGCAAATTCGCTTGGCGCGCGCACATCCAGCAACGGGATATCGTTTAAGAACAGTCGTTGAAAACTCTCCGACCCAACATTATCGCGGGCTCTATTTGCCATGTTGTTTTATCCTGGAACCGCCTTAGTGCATGGCTTAGAAAAATTCGACAATATCCAATAGGTTAGCATTTTCAGGTTAAAACCCTAATTTTTCACGCCCCTCTTTGGTATGAGGTAAACTTGACGGAACATCGGGAAACCCTTCTAATAAAATCATATCGTACTGGTGATTCCGATAGGCCAAAAACACATACTCGTTCCAATAATTTTGGCTTAATCCGTATTTCATCAGGGATTCGTAAGCTAATTCTCTAGTATCAGCCTTTGTCTTTGGCAAGTTTCTAACAAAATAAGCTAGCCAATCTTCATCTACAAACGATATAAACTCTTTGTGAGAACCCAACTTCCCCAAAACATAGGGCGTTGTAAAAACAACGGAGTAATCTAATACCTCAACTTCGAAAGGGGGAGGCAAAACTCGGGCAAACCAAATTTCGCCAGTATTCCCCAGGTAGCCACTTGGCGAAATAGCTTTTATCTCTCTATTCGTTATCATTTCACGCAAAAACACGAAATGATTTGATACTCCTTCATGCTTATAAATTCCCATTCTTGACGCCTGCATTTTCTCAAATATAGATATTAGACCTTCGTCCGCTTGCATAAATTTACAAAGATCAGTCGCTATCGTGCAGAGCGTTTCCTTATTAGCGCCAGGAGAGCACAAATCAAAAGATCCCCAACTGGTGAAATAGGAGGTCGTCAACGGACTCATAGGTGGGCCAGACGGCGTATATTCTTCGTGCGCTTCTGCATAGGCATCCGCTAACTTATCCAGCATCGGTAATTCTGTTAGTTGCTCTATAAGTACTGAAAGCTGATTCTGGCCGTAAATATAAAGTCCGTGGAGTGGATCATATTCTGTGAGCCTATTTTTAGATATGACCGTCTTCTGAAAATCTTCAGCATTTATTTTCGCCTCTCTCCAATCAGAGATACTGGTGACTTTCTTCCGAAAGTTTTGCCGAGCGGATGCGATGACCTTTCTGGCTATGGGGCCTCTGCCGGTACTAGAGTTCTGTTTCGATTGCGCTTTCTTTTTCATATTTGAATCATGTTACATGCGACTGGGAAAACTAATAATGCTAAAGCCCGCAGCAGGCGTAGCTTGCGGCGGACCAGCCCGAAGGGCGATTGTGCTTGCGCAGGTTAGATGCCGTACTCACGATCAACCTTTGATATTCGAACTCTGAACGATGAATACCATTTTTCATGTCCCAATTGCTGAGCTTCAAGGTGGTCGATATTTGCTTTCCATTTTTTTATGGACTTGATATCAGACCAATACGAAACCGTAATGCCGACATTCTCTCTGGCAGACTCTATACCTAAAAACCCGTCTTGTTTCGCAGCAAGCCTGACCATTTTTTCTGACATAGCGGCATAATTATTGTCTCCTTCCGTTCGCAGGGAGGTAAAAATTACAGCATAGTATGGCGGTGTCGGGGTATCTGCAATCATTTGTATAGAGTGTCCCTGCGGCATTTTTTATGCTGCACGTTTGCGGCAGCGGAAAGTTCGTTCGTGCGTTTAAAGTTAGAATGTTAGCAGAGCTGTGGCCACATTTCATACTGCAATGACCGGATATAAATCCAACAGGGTTACACCACTTTTAACTATGGCAGTTAAGTCCACAGCCTGCGTTGATAATGAGTTCGAGCAGACGCAATTCAATGGACTGCAAAAACAACGAACTCGTTTGCACTATCGTGCTGATAAATTTTATGACGGTTCCGCTGGCGATGGCGCAGGCCGCAGTACTTGATGCGGCGATGGTGACCGCCGAGAAGCATGAACAATCGCTTCAGGATACACCCAACGCGGTTTAAGCCTTTAATGCGGTGAAGATTGCAGCATCATTGATCTATATCAATACACAACGGTTGGAGTAAACGCAAAATGCATAACATGGTAACGCCACCTGTCCTCGACCGAGAACTGCTGCGGCGCTATGACCGGCCGGGGCCGCGCTATACGTCTTATCCGACGGCGCCGCAGTTTGATGCAGCTTTTGGCGAGGAAAAGCTGCGGCAGTATGCGCGGTACAGCAATACGGATCGCATGCGCCGACCCATTAGAGCGAGCGCTTTACCATATTTATCTCCAATTTTCAGGCTATTGCACCAGCGGTGTCGCACTAGCCTCCAAATCAATACCACTGATTTCGGCGCCACCGGCGAGGATGCGCAAGTACTGCCCCATTGCGTTGCGGTGTACGCTATCGCGCAGGTAGATAGCAATTTGATCGCGCACTACGTTGTATTCCAGCGATGTGCCGTCGATGCGCCGTTGCAAGTGGATTATATGAAAGCCGTAACGACTCTCCACCGGGCTACTGCTGATTTCACCTTGCTGCATGCGAAACAGTACGTCTTCGAACTCGGGAACGGTCTGACCCTTGCCGACCTGCCCCATATTACCGCCGGTATTTTTGGAAGGGCAGTCCGACAGCTCGCTGGCCAGTTCGGCGAAGCGCGAGGCATCGCCGGCCAATAACTGGATTGCCGCTCGCGCCTGTTCTTTAGCCACGACGCGGGCATCATCGTCGCGCGGATCGGCGGCGATAAGAATATGCGAAACTTCAAACAGGTCAGCGCTGCGGAACTTATCCTGGTGATTGTCGAAATAGCGGCGGCAGGCGTCCTCGTCGGTTTGCGGCAGCGTGACTTCCTGCTCTAGCAACTGATCGATCAATCCCTCCTCATCAAGGTCTTCGCCCGCCGCGGATAGTTCAAGTTGGCTGGCGCGCTGAAGCAACAATTCGCGTACCACCAGCGCTACCGCCGCCTGATACTGACGCTCGAGAATGGTGCCACCTTCGTAATTAGCCGATTCGATATTGATGTCACGCGCCGAAATTTCAATACCGTTTACCGTCACATTTCGATCCGGCTGTTTGTCATCCACTGGCGTCGCGGCGTCACTCGCGATCACGCTACCACTTGCTATGGGAGCGCCGGTCTTGGGTTTATCAGCGGTTTCCTCAGGAGACCAGGTATGCACCTCGTGTTGCAATAGTTGCTCATAGCTCATAGTCGGTCACCCCTGCCGTTGCCGCACTATTTGATAACTGCGGCCGATATAACTCCACGGCGCGCTCCAGATATGCACCAATCGGGTAAAGGGGAACAGCAGGAAAATCGTTAAGCCGACAAACAGATGGATCTTGTACAGCCAGGGCACGCCCATTAGCAGTTCGGCTGCGTCCGGTCGAAAGGTAACAATACGCTGCGCCCAGTCGCCCAATATCAACATTAGCGAGCCGTCCATATGTTGAGCTGAGAATGGAATAGTGAGCAATCCAAGCCATAATTGAGTGTAGAGAATGACCAAAATGGGAATATCCATCTGCGAACTTGACGCTC
>JBBKXJ010000364.1:0-4785 GCA_037969395.1 Pseudomonadales bacterium | reverse complement strand
CTGCCGGCCCTCATGAATGCGGCCAATGCCGTTCAGACTAATACGGAAACGGCGGAAGATTTAAAGCTACTTTTGAATGAAGGCTCGCCGCTCGGTGGTGCTCGCCCGAAATCCGCCGTAATGGACAATGACGGCACGCTTGCCATCGCCAAATTCCCCAAACTGGATGATGATCGCAGCGTTCCGTACGGCGAGGTGTTGGCGATGACGCTTGCCGCCAAGGCTGGATTAGATGTCTCTGCGGCGAGGCTGAAGGGATGGCAGAACAGCGCCAGGCAACTGGGTATGAGCGCTGCGGATATTGCCGTCTATGCCTCAGCGATTCAAAGTGACGTATAGATTAGGCTGGAATTTTTGCTCTGATTTGCGTGCCACTCACGTTTCACGGAGAAAAATGATCTCTAACCCGCTTTCATAAGACCCGCGAGGAATTTCGTGAACGGCTTGATATCCAGATCGACGCTGGCTGATTCAAGAGCGGCCATGTAGTTGGCTCGCTGTTCAACGGGTATGATAGTCCAGTGGTAGCCGCCTGAAGCCATCATGGCATTCATCAGAAACCGCCCGATTCTGCCGTTTCCATCCATATAGGGATGGATAAAGACAAAAATAAAATGACCGAGCACCACGCGCACCGATGCTTCGGCTTCTTCTTCCAGTAAGTCGAAAAAAGCGGGCATGAGATCACGAACGGCTTCTCTGTTGGGTGGAACGTGCATGGATCGCCTGATATAAACAGGGCCGTTTCTGTATCCAGCGAGGTCGCCTGCACGCAGGATGCCCGTTGTCACGCTCGGTGCGAACAGCTCTCTGTACCACGCTGTGTGATCCTGGCGGATAGTGGTGGCGGGGTTCCCTGTGTCAGGATTTTTATCGTCATCCAGTATCTTTTCGATGCTTTGTTTTACCAACTGAAAGGCTTGCCAGTATCCACGTGCCGCCATCGCATTGCGGTGATCGCGGTCACGTTCGTGCTTTTCAGGGTTCCATATCTCCGATTTGACCCGCTCTATCAATTCCGGGCTAACGCGATACCCTTCAATAGAAAGAGAATGATAGGCATCTGCAGTATAGAGGTCATCAATCTGTTTAAGATAAGCAGCTTTTTCTGCCGCCACTCCCGGCGCTGCCGGAAATTCTTGTATGACATCCTCCCTCATGCGCTGCCATAGAAGCTGAATACGACTGACATAGGGCGAGCTTTTCCGCGTGGTGAAGATCATTGGGCTCGGTGTCTCAAACGGATCAGCCTGCCGAATCTGATAACCGGCTGCCTCCATCGTGCTGCTAATATTATCGGCAATGTCCTCCCGGCCTATGTTGCGGAACGCGCCAACCAGCCGACCGGCAATGGTGCTGTGTCCTCCTTCCAAAAGGCGTTCGAGCAGGTCAGATGCATCACTTACCATCGCCAGGGCCGTGCGAAGATCGGTTGGATTCTGCCTGTAACTGGCAGGCACGCAAGCTATTAGCGCAGCCGGCAATGAGAACAGGCGCAGACTTTCGTTGATGGTAGTATCGTCTTTGCCGGGTAGTTCGGCACGGATATCCAGCAGCGATGTTCCGTGGAGCAGATTGGTAACGTTGTTTGTCGCCTTTTTTGTTCTTACAAGCAGTTGTCTGGGAACAATCAAGTTGCCGGTATGCAGAGCCAACGATTGATCCGGCGACAAACACCAGTCTTCGCCAAATCGACTCTCAAGGTAAGAAGCACAAAATCTCCAGAATGAGGCATACCACGAAGTGCTCTCTCCGGGTGTTTCATCCGGGCGGGCAGGGACGTACCAGCCTTTGATGACCTCTTGTAAAAACCCGCTCTTCATCAGCCTTTCGCGGTGAGTGCGGCTTAGATCGCGCGACCTGATGGCAACAATCCCCTGGTCCTGCAGGTTCTTCAAAACCTCAAGAGACTGCGCCAGTTTTTCTGGTGGGGTAGCCATGAGTTAAACTTTTTCTGTTTGTTAAGTGCTGAATAAATGGTCAGAATCTGGTTCTGTGCGGGTTAGTCGCTAGTTTATTGAGTTGTACAGTATTTAGTTTATTGTGTATACCTATTTCTAGTTTCCTAGGATGTATAATTATTAGTTAATGGTGTTTATATGGTCGTTGCTTATAAGCTTAATGTCTTCAAGTTTCTGGCCCAGCTCATCGTGAAGCGCGACCTTCTTTATGAAATCCGCTAGTTCAATCGCTCCCTGAAATGTAGTTAAAATTTGCCAGGAAGTATGGGGCACATTGCGTGCTGGATATTGGAATTAACTGGATTAGGCGGGAAGAGGTGACCCTAACCCTAACCACACAGATAGAGGTGATGACGTGACAAACCCCACGAAAGCCAAGTGGACCTTCCCCGCGCGCTTCCGCGCTGGCGCGTATGGGTGGAAGTCCTCGAGGTTAGCGTGCCAGCGCTTAAGGGAAGCGGTTTCTGAAATCAAAAAAATGGCGAAGAAAGATCCGATATTTGCAGCGGAGGGCGCGGTGCGTCTAATGGAAAAGATCTGGCCCGCACTGGAACATGTGGACAGTTCCAGTGGCTCCCTGGGATCTGCCGTGAATAAGGCGCTTGACGATTTGATTCCACTTATCGCGAAAGCGCCGGCCGATAATACAGTTCGTGCTAAATGGCTGGATCGGTTATGGCTGGCGATGGAAGACGATGGCGTCGATTACCTTGGTCCAGTGGGTGACCGGTGGGGAGATCTATGCGGCTCGGTGGAGTTGGCCAATCGATGGGCCGACGATTTAGTGTCTACATTGAGATTGTGCTGGTCAGATCCAAATCCGGGTAACTATTTTCACGGTGCTACGGCCTGTCTGTCCTGTTTGTTGAGTGCGGGTCGGTATCAGGAGTTACTTGATTTGCTGGCGTTGGATCGGCATCCGTTCTGGCATTATCGGCAATACGGTGTTGATGCATTGTTGGCGCTGGGCGAGAAAGCGGAAGCGCTGAAATACGCCGAGGCCTCGCGAGGGCTGAACGAACCGGATTCGGCTATAGATAGCGCCTGTGAGGAGATATTGATTTCCTCCGGCTTGCGAGCAGAGGCCTACCAGCGCTACGGACTGAGCGCCGCACAGGGCAATTCCTATCTCGCGCGATTTCGCTCAGTTGCCAGGCGCTATCCGCTGAAAGACAAGGCCGATATTTTGACCGACCTGGTCAGGACGACGCCGGGAGAAGAGGGAAAGTGGTTTGCTACGGCCAAGGAGCTGAAACTTTATGAAGTGGCGCTGCAGCTTGTCGATCAGAGTGCCTGCGAGCCGAAAACACTGATTCGTGCGGCAAGGGATTTTCTCGACAAGGAGCCGGAATTTGCTTTCGGTTCCGCCCTGGCGGCGCTTCGCTGGTTGAACGAGGGCTGGGGATATAAGGTGACCAGCGTCGATGTGATAGACGCGTATGACCTGGCCGTGCAAGCCGCCGGCAGATCAAGCAGAGATGATGTGTCAGGCGAGATTCGTGCGCTGCTCGACCAAACGCATGGTGCCGGGAACGTGTTTGTCAGGCAGTCTTTGTCGAGGAGACTGTGACTGTTTAGGGATGGGAACAAAACACGACTGTGTATCTAATGTAACCAGCTTAACTTGTTCCACCACCCCTATACAAAAGTGGCATTTTTAGAGCGGGATTTAAACGTGTCCCGTGCTACGGCAACCCGCTATCTGGATGCTCTGGCAGACGATGGGGTATCGAAAAAGCATAAACTGGGACGTGAGAATTACTATATCAATTTCAGGTTAATTGAGTTGCTGTTCAATATGCCAGAGTTAGCAGAGGGGTAGGGCAGCTGGCCTACAGTCAACTGGTGGACAGTTGGCAGAGTAAATTACGCCAACATCTGATCACTATTGATCAACCCCACGGCGTTCAGGCAGGTTTTTCTTGCCGGCGTTTCAAAGGCATCATTCCTAATCAGTGGGCCATGGACAGCACCAGTGACCCAGTCGAGCGGCGGACTCTGGAGTTCAGCGAACGGGCCTTGCTAAATGTTGCTTCCAGTCGCGCGATAGAGCAACTGTATGTTACTTATAATGGCGAGCCTAATGAGTATCTTTGATAATTGAATAATGTTTGCTAAACAATGCGGCGCTTATGCTGGCAAGTATCTCGTAAGGCGTCAGAATAGAGAGCAATTGAACTATCGTTTTGGATTTAAATTGAATAAAGAGTGCTACATCATTGCTGGTCCAAACGGGGCTGGTAAAACAACATTTGCAATGGACTTACTACCTGGAGAGGCGCAGTGTAAAAAGTTTATCAACGCTGACTTGATTGCCAAAGGATTGTCACCTTTCGCGCCAGAATCGGCTGCCATTCAGGCCGGCAAGTTAATGCTTCGTGAAATAGAGAAGTGTGCTGAATCGAATATTTCGTTTGCCTTTGAAACAACACTGAGTGGTTTAGGCTATCGCAGAAAAATTGAAGCTTGGCAGAAATCAGGCTATCAAATTATTTTGTATTATTTTTCGTTACCCTCGGTTGAGATGGCTATCGAGCGAGTGAAGGTACGCGTTGAACAAGGTGGCCACAATATCCCGGAGCAAGTGCTTCGCCGGCGATTTGAGCGAAGCAAACAAAATTTCGAGCAAGTGTATAAACCTATAGTAGACTTATGGGTATTGTTTGATACGTCTGGTTTTGAGCCAATCGAATTAGGGAGTTCATTAAGTCATGGATAACAAAAAACACTATATAGAAATTGCCGAGCGCGCGGCGAAGCGAGCCGCACTTAAAGTCGCAGAGAAAGCACGGCAAGAAAACCGCCCGCTCCCAGTGTGGAGAAA
>JBBKXJ010000363.1:0-4031 GCA_037969395.1 Pseudomonadales bacterium | reverse complement strand
CCATTGGGCGCACTCTGGCGCGCTACCTCGCAAAACCCCGCGTCTCCGGGATGAGATTGGCGAGCAGCACTCCGGATCTTCTGGCGAAAACGCTGCAAAAAGGTGACATTCTGCTGGTTGAGGGCAGTAGTCGGTTCAGCGCAGCCGTTAAATATCTGACCCAATCGAGTTGGTCACACGCCGCAATGTATGTGGGGGAAGATGCTTTTCTGGCAATATCTGCTGAAGAGCCACATGTTCTTGTCGATGCGGATGTCATCGAAGGCGTGAGATCACTGCCACTGAGTGAATTTTCCAGTCTTCATACAAGAATTTGCCGGCCCATGGGGCTGGAACCTGCAGAAATTGACGCGGTAGTTGCCTATACGATCTCGCGGATTGGTCAACAGTACAATCTCAAGAACATTATCGATTTGGCCCGCTATCTGGTACAGACGCCCCCTGTGGGAAGCGCAAGGAGACGCAGGATGCTCGCCTTTTGCAGCGGTGACCCGACCAGGGCAATTTGTTCTACGCTCATTGCTCAGGCGTTTCAGTCCGTGCGCTATCCAATATTGCCCGACGTCATTGTCGAAAAATCGCGAGATCCCGGCTGTGTGGGTTGTTATGAAGAAACGCTTCACATCAGGCACCACAGCCTCTTTGCTCCCAGGGATTTCGACGTATCGCCGTACTTTATGGTGGTGAAGCCAACACTACATGTCGGTTTCGATCCGCATAGATTGGCTTGGGCCAAAAACTTGTGCACCGATGAAACGCTGGATTGTGCATCAAGCCGTTGATTGCCCGATGTCCAGCGCGCCGGCAGTGAGCGCAGCCGCTCTGCCTCATCAAGGCAGAAAACCCGGTCAATCGATGCCAACTATCGCTTTGCAAGCTTTCAGAGATCTAGCGTAAGACCGTTTTCCTTCGTCGCTGCCGCGTCGGGGTAAGAACAGCAGATCAGTGCGTTACCGTCTTCCGGTTCCGCCAGCGGCGGATCGACGTATGCGACATCACCGGCAATGACGCGTGTTGAGCAGGTGGCGCAAATACCGGAGCGGCAGCTGTACGCGGGACGCAGACCCTGTGCCTCCGCGAGGTCGAGCAACGTGCCCCTGGAAGGTTCCCAGGTAGCCTCCTTACCGGACCTGGCGAACCGAACCTGCACGGGTTCGCGATTTTCCATATCCCCGACCAAACCTGCACTCGTGCCGGGTGCTTCTCGCAGCAGCGTTGCGCCGGGTCCGAAAAACTCATAATGAATCCGTTCGTCTGCGACGTTTAGCGCCTTGAGTTCATCGTAGATGGATTGCATAAACGGCGCTGGACCGCAAAAGTAAAAATCGTAATCGTCAAACGGCAGCATGCGCTTTAACAAATCCATGTCGATCCGTCCCTGGCTGTCGTAGTCGATACCCTCGATATCATCCTCTTCGGGTCTGCTGTAGACAACCTGCGCGGTCAGACAGGGCCAGTCTTTCGCGACGCTGCGCACGTAGTCGCCGAAAGCATGTTCTTTGCCGTTGCGTGCGCCGTGGATAAACCACACTTTGCGACTACAGCCGCAACCTGCGCTTGCCTCGGCGAGCTCATCGAGCATGCTGATCATAGGCGTAATGCCAACGCCTGCACTCAATAGCACGACTGGCCGCATGCTGGATTCCTCAAGCACAAACCGGCCGCGCGGCGACAGCGCACGAAGCATAGCCCCCGGCTTCACGTGCTCGTGAAAGTAGTTCGACGACGCGCCCGGCGGCAGGATGGGGCCAGCGGCAGGCTCGCGCTTGATGGATAAGCGGTAATACGCGCTGTTTGCTGCATTGGAAATGGTGTAGGTGCGGTTGATGGATGCGGCATGCCCGGGCGGCTGAATCTCTATGGGCAAAAACTGGCCGGCTTTGTGACAGTGAATAGAAACGTCGCTCTCCGGCTCGAGATAGAACGAGGTAATCACGTCGCTTTCGCTTTCTACCCGGGTCACAGTGTAGTTTACGTAAACATTGCTGGCCTTGCGCGCAGCCAGGTTTTCGGTGATTTCTTCCCAGCTGCCGGTTCTCTCCAGACTGGGTGAATAGTCGATGAAGCGCCAGCGTATAGGCATGCCATTCTCGACAAGAAACCCCTCGTCCAGCGTAAAGCGCAGCAGTCGTTCGGCGCCTTCGAATGCGCGCTTCTCTTCGCTGTCCCAGATGATCTCCGCGCCGCAGGTCAGGTATACCAGGTCGCCCGTTTTGAAGTCGATGAACAGCAAACCGGCTCTGGGGTTCATGGTAATGTTGCCCACGGTGTTGAAGTGAAAATTGCCGGTGAAGTCGGGGAATGTCAGCGTCCGCTCGTTTTCGACGTGAACGAAACCCGGCCTGCCACCGCGGTGCGAAACGTCGGCGCCGTGGGTCACATCATCCATGCCGTCTGAATAGTGTGTCGCTATGTAGAAGTTGTCTGCATCCGCGATGATTTCCAGTGCGCGCTGATTCAGCGCATTGAAGGAATTCCTGGGCCGTTCTTCACCAACGCTGTCGATGCCTGGTAACACCTCGGGTTCGCGCGCCTGTATATACTGTGGGCAGTTACCAAAGGTTTGATCGACTCTGAGCGTGAGCGAGTGGCGGTCGACGTTCTTGACCTTCGCCGTCAGCCGGTTGCGGCGTCGCGCTGCGTATTGAATGCCAAGCACACCGACGGCGGAGCCAGGCGCGATGTTATCGTCGAGCGGATCACCGGCAATGCGTGCCGCCGCTATCTGCAGCGTGTGCTCGTCCGGTGTCTGGATAAAACCGGGTCGGCCGACCAGCACCGAGGCCCAGGGGCGCCCCGACGGGTCCACCGAGCCGATAAACAGGCAGGGCAATTGTGCGTAGAATTGCCGATGTTCATCGGGCAGGTAATTGCGGATGAAGCGCTGCCCCATGTCTTCAACCCTGTCTCTGACTCCCAGACGGGTTTGAACGTCGCGTTCGCCCTGATGAAAAGGGGAAGGAGTCGCTTGCGCACTCATGGTTCGCTCCCGTCCGGCTGGCAGAGCGATAGACTACGCGCCTGGCGACAGAAACTCCACCCGGATGCCCCCGGGTATATAACTCATCATGTGCCGCACATCGCCACCGCCCAGGGACTCCGGGGCAAACTCGATGTCGACATCGGGCGTTTGCTGGAGGCGCCCGTGTAAGGCATCGAGCGCCGCGTGATTGTCTACTAGCAGAGCAAAGTGGTGCAGTCCGATCACGTTCTTGCGGTCAAAGGGCGTGGCAGCGCCGGGATTCTCCGCCTGCCACAGTGTGATCATGGTCGTACCGTCGCTCAAAAACACGGCGGGGTAATCCGGCACCTCGCCTACCTGTTCGTACCCCAGCGTATCGATAAAAAAGCGTCGGGTTTTACTCAGGTCGGGTACGGTAAGCCCGATATGGTGCGCGCCGCGGGTGATGGCGTCGGTCGTTTGCTCAGTCATTGCCGTTTCCTCATGAGTTGTGGGTTGATGGTTGTGGATACGGATCATGCGCTCGGCAAGATCGATTCGCAAGCCGACGTTTTGCACTATAAATTCTTCTGTCGTGTCGCTGAAAAATATGTAGCTGGTGCATCCAACGACAGCCTGCCCGCACCCCACCGACAGTACCAGCGTGGTAAGTATTCGCGTTAAACCCGGAAAGCCGCAAAATGTCGCACTTATCGCTGTAGCCTACGGGTAGCGAGGCGCGTAACGCTGGAGGACAATTAACCAATCCGCTTTTTTCACACTAATCGGTCAATATATCCCCAATTACGCGGCCAGATTGAGGCTCTTCATCTCCGATTCGATGTTCCAGTGCTCGTCATTATCTGACATATCGTAGTAGCCATTCAGGATGATATTTTCCCGGGACGCCGGCGCAATCGAGCGAAGGTGTTTGATTTGACCCTCGTGGCCTGCATCCAGACAATACGATTTATACGACGACATGATCAACGCATTATAATAAACGATGCAGTTCGCAAGTAAGTTCGCGCAGCTGTTCCACATCGCCATCTCCTCTGGATTCCTGCCACGAAATTGATTACCTCCCAAG
>JBBKXJ010000362.1:0-5368 GCA_037969395.1 Pseudomonadales bacterium | reverse complement strand
GTGTAGCCCAAGATCTTGCACCAGTGCGTTCGGCATTGCCTTCGATGGCTCATCACCACCCGACTCACTCTGTTTTTCAGCGCGCGCGCTCGCCCGTTGCTGCGCCTGCGTAAGCACACCCCGGTGAATCACCACTTTGCCGTTGTGATCAATGAAAACAAAACACTGTGGCTGCGCTTTGTCCTCGTCGCTGTACCCCCTACTTGGGAATTAAAGCCATGCCGCTCGGGTCACTACGGACTCTCCATTGGCCAGTGGCTGTCGTCTAATGGGAGAAAGGTTTGATGCGGGACTGAATTCCAAATTTATGTCATGCGTTACTACCAACTCCCCAGATGTTCGGCGATGAAGTCGGTGGAACCGGCCGGGCGGGTGCGAATCTCGGTAGGAGTTTCCTTCGGACGACTTTGGTTGCTAACGGCATTGCCGGCAATAGTGCAGGCGCATCCGCACCTGAAGATCGAGATAGACCTGGATAACCGCCCGGTGGATCTGATTGCCGAAGGCTACGATATCGGCATCCGTGGCGGTGCTCCCGCGCATGCCTCCCTGGTTGCACGCCGTCTGTGCAGTCTGCCGGTAGCGCTGATTGCGAGTTCGGACTACCTGCTGCGCGAGGGAGTGCCGACGTTGCCGCATGATCTCGCCCACCATCGGTGCATCCAGCAGCGGTTTCCCGATGGATCAGTCAGGGGCTGGTCGTTCAACGCGTCATCATCCGCGCAACGACACGAAATCGAGCCGGCCACCTCACTGGTGGTCAACGAGTCTGAAGCCGTCGTCGACCTGGTGCTAGCCGGTGCCGGCATCGCCCAGGCAGGTCTTTATGGCATCCTGCCCTGGCTACGCTCCGGGCAGCTCAAGCTTGTGCTATCTGACGTTCATGACCCAGGCGCACGTGAATTCCATCTGCATTATCCCGATCGAAGGTTTATGGCACCACGAGTACGGGTTGTCGTCGATGCCCTGCTTACGTTTTTTCAGTCGACGCCGGATCTACACTTGCGAAGGGACGACCTGCCGCCGAGCTTCAAGGCATCGACACCTTGAGGGTAACAATAAACCGCGAATCGGCTCGATTGAACAGGCATCGCGCCAGCCTGTTACGGCATCAGGAGGCCGTGAAAACCCAGCGGACCGCACGATCTGACAGGCACGTCGGCCAGCTGGCGTCGACTCAATGCGGTTATCATCATCATGTGTTTATCGGTCATGATTTATTCGCATCTGCATTGCTACGCCATGTGAAGTTTAAAGACCGTCATAAGCGGCCGTCCAAACGCTAAAGCTCAACCTTATTTCGCTTGATCCAATCCCTTTGTCGCTTAGCTCTTCGGGAGTGTTCTACACGCGACTTTTCAATCACCTTGCCCATCTCATTATGCCCATAAGCCATTGACGAGTACCGCATGACGTTAGTGAGTTTCTCACCGTTGAGAATCTTCAACGCTAAATCAAGATTAGTTGTGTACCGAGACTCCGCCATCTTTTCCCCGATACGCCGATCGGCCTTTCCAGGGCTACCGAAATAACCGGTCCACTGATCCTCAGAAGCAATTTTAATCAGGTCCACGAAGTTGTTGCCTTTGACGATGGGCGCCGTACCCACATCTTCGGCTACTAAATCTGGGCGCACGTACAGAACGCTGCTCGTTTCGAGCGCACCCGCATGAACTGTAAATCCATCCTCCTCTAAGGCTGCTTCAGGCAAGACATCTGGACGTTCCGGAGCGATCGACCAAATGCCAAACAAGTTATGCATCTCCCCTCCAAACTCATCTTTGAAAAACCTTCCCGCCTGGTCCAGTGCCATGTTATGAGACGGACTACCATGCGCTTGTAGTACAAACACATAACTGAAGCCTTGCTCACCCAGCTCTGTGGCGATGTCCATATAAATCGCACGAACAGTCGCGGGTCGGATCGCATACGTACCAGCAAACACATGTTTGTTACCTATTTCATTTGCCCCGCCTGAGCCTAGCGGAATTATCGGGAATACAACCACATCCCAACCTCGCGCTGAGAGGTCAACACTCAGTCGATGCGCTTCGTCAAGGCTAACGTAACCATCACTGAATGAGGGTAGATAAGGACCGTGCTGCTCAAGAATGCCGCCAGGGATGACAACCACGGTTTTTTCGCGATTGAGCGACGTAATCTGCCGAGTATTAAGCTCTGCCATTTGGTGCACTTCAGCGAAAATAGTTTCTGACACCAACGTGACCAGTGTGATTGCGAGCCACCACTGTTTTCGTACTGTCACCGACCCCCTCCTCACTCGAAATGCTGCGCATTACTTCACAACTGTATTGCGTTTCAGATGCACTCTAACATTGACCGAACGTCCGTTGAAGGTGGCATGTCGTCGGTAGCCATTCTACTGCGCGACCGAACGGTTGTGTCACATGGCTGCCGTTCAGCACAAACCGTACTAATATTATTTCTACGGATTATATTATGTGTGACCTGCGATTCAGTTGTTCTATTTATTGTAAATGGCGTGTTGGCTCCATGCGCTGATGCAAAACATCGATAATATCAATGTGCGTGTTAGACATGCGGTAGTAGATCGTATGTGATCCCACAAAAGAGCTGTAGTACCCGAGTTTGATTTCATCTCTGGTCGTTCCTTTGGACGGTGCAGCGGCAAGGTCTCTCATTCGCTCACGCAGCTTTTTAAGATAGGTAGCTGTTTGGCGTTTCCCGAAATGTTTCAGTGAGTAAGCGCGCCTTTCTTGAAGGCTGGCTTGAGCTTGTGGCGAAAGAGTATATGTCGGCATATCAGCCGATCAATTCATTCATGAACTGTTCGCCATCAATCCCTTCGCCCCGGTCAAGCTGCGCTTCACCTGTGGCGAGTCTTTGCCGAAGTAAATCAAGCTGTGCCTCCTGTTGTTCGAGCAATCTAAGGCCCGCCCGTACCGCCTCACTGGTTGATTCAAAGCGTCCGGCTTGAATTTTATTTTCTACAAATTTCGAATAATGACCACCGAGCGTCACACTGGTATTTCTTGACATGAAGAACACTCCCTACTTAGGTGTATTACATATTAATACACTATTTTGGTGCAGTAAGGCAAGAAAAAGTAGGAAAAACTGGATGGTCGGTAAAAGCCAGCCCTACTTAACTCTATGGGGCTGGAAAGGCCAGACGACCATCGATAAGTTGATCGTCAGCTTACCCATATTAGCCGACGTTCGATCCCGCCGTAGTATGTTCTGCTATCAGGCAAGTTACGGCCAACAGCAGTCTTACGCCTCATGTGATCCAAAATCGTGAACCAGCTTGAAGCGTTCACAAACGAGCATCATTTTGCTGTCGAAGCCGCCGTTTCGCTCAAAGTACCGCTGATGATCGCCTCGCCATCCTTCTAGATCGTCATTCTCTCCTTCAGCAAGCGCAAAACAGTCCTCGATATCACAAAACCGCATCTGGGTAACTTCCAAAGTTTCGAGCATCAGAGCTGGCGTACCGTCCCAGTTAAGGGCAATGTCTCGACGTCCAACAACAGGCATTGCTCCCCCCTCAGGTCCAAACTCGCGTAGAGCCCCACATGTAGCGGTTTTTTGACCAGATCGAATCAATCGCAACAACTGGTTGCACAGTTCTTCACTGTCTCCGAACGTGAACGTAGTTGAACCTGCGACAAGCGCCTGCAATTCTTTGGATTTCATACGCCTACAATAATCCAATTACCGAAGTCACCTTAACTGCAGCTCTGGCAGCAAAGTCATGATAGAGCAGTCATAGCGTAAGCCCAATTCAACACTTAAGCTACGCGAACAATCGGCCAGCAGTGCCCGTCGAAACGCTATAGTTCAACCTTATTTCGCTTGATCCAATCTCTTTGTCGCTTAGCTCTTCGGTAGTGTTCTACACGCGACTTTTCAATCACCTTGGCCATCTCTTCATGCCCATAAGCCATTGACGAGTACCGCATGACATTAGTGAGTTTCTCACCCCTGAGAATCTTCAATGCTAAATCAAGGTTAGTTTTGTATCGAGACTCCACCAATTTTTCCCCGATACACCGATCAGCCTTTCTAGGGCTACCGAAATAACCAGTCCACTGATCCTCAGACGCAATTTTTATCAGGTCCGCGAAGTTGTTGCCTTTGACGATGGGCGCCGTGCCCACATCTTCGGCCACTAAATCTGGGCGCACGTACAGAACGCTACTCGTTTCGAGCGCACCCGCATGAACCGTAAACCCATCCTCCTCTAAGGCTGCTTCAGACAAGACATCTGCAGGTTCCGGAGGGATCGACCAAATACCAAACAAGTTATGCATCTCACCTCCAAATTCATCTTTGAAAAACCTACCCGCCTGGTCTAGTGCCATGTTATGAGCCGGACTGCCATGCCCATGCAGTACAAACACATAACTGAAGCCTTGCTCACCCAGCTCAGTGGCGATGTCCATAAAAATCGCACGAACAATCGCAGGTCGGATCGCATACGTACCAGCAAACACATGTTTGTTACCTATTTCATTTGCTCCGCCTGAGCCGAGCGGAATGATCGGGAATACAACCACATCCCAACCGCGTGCTGAGAGGTTAGCACTCAGTCGGCGCGCTTCGTTGAGGTTAACGTAACCATCACTGAATGAGGGCAGATAAGGGCCGTGCTGCTCAAGAATGCCGCCGGGGATGACTACCACGGTTTTGTCGCGATTGAGCGATGCAATCTGCCGAGTATTTAACTCTGCCATTTGGTACACTTCAGCGAAAATAGTTTCTGACACTAACGTGACCAGTGTTATCGTGAGCCACCACTGTTTTCGTACTGTCACCGACTCCCTCCTAGCTCGAAATGCCGCGAATTACTTTAGAACTGTATTAGGTTTTGGATGCACTTTAACATTGACCGAACGTCCGTTGAGGGTCGATCGCGTCGATTTTAAAAATCGGGCTCTCACTGTCAGCTATATGATCGTACAGCGGTCAATCGGTTCTGGGCAAGCATGGATCTCAGTGTTCGAATTGCCATCAATTAAATAGCGTCTGTTAAGGATACATGGACATTGTTGTCACATCGACGATCGAATGCCCCCGCGGGTCCAAATCGGAAAATTCGGTTGCAAGACCGGTCGACGTGCTGCCTGAAACCATAGTAAGCGGCGCGTTAAGGACGTCCCTAACGCGCCGCTTACAAAGAAGCAGGCATCGCGGTTATTACCGCGCTGCACTAAATGGAAAGGTAAACCTGGGATATATGTTCGTGCCCTCCTTGGCATGATTGCTAGTAAATATTCGGCCTCCCCATACCCAAGTCTACCGGGTTAGCGTCGATCTGAAGTCTCGCGTGAGGGGATAGAGCCACATATCCTTGATCGGCACACTCTGCTTCCCTGCCGGTCCC
>JBBKXJ010000361.1:0-26412 GCA_037969395.1 Pseudomonadales bacterium | reverse complement strand
ACCGAGCAGGACGTACGTGACTTTAAAGCCACCGGCGGCAAACCTGCAAAAGCGGCGGCATCCGGCGCAGCCGAGGGCGGCGCGGGAATCCCGGAGATCAAACAACCCGACTGGTCGAAGTTTGGCGAGATCAGCGAAGTCCCAATGAGCCGCATCAACAAGATGTCGGCCAAACACCTGCACCGCGCGTGGTTAAACGTGCCGCAGGTGACTCATTTCGACGAAGCTGATATTACCGAGCTGGAAGCCTACCGGCAGCAAATGAAAGGCAAGGCGAAAGAAATGGGCTTTGGCTTTACCCCGCTGGTGTTCATGATGAAAGCGGTGGCGTCTGGTCTCAGAGAGTTTCCGAAAATGAACTCGGCTATGGCTGATGACGGCGCTACCTTGATTCAGCGCCACTTCTACAACGTCGGCATTGCAGTAGACACGCCGGACGGCCTGGTTGTGCCCGTGATCCGTGATGTAGATCGTAAGGGCTTGTTTGAACTGGGACGTGAACTGGGAGAAATTTCTGCCCGCGCGCGTGATGGCAAATTGAAAGGCGACGACATGCAAGGCGGGTGCTTCTCAATCTCCAGCCTTGGCGGCATCGGCGGCACGAACTTTACGCCTATCGTCAATGCACCGGAAGTTGCCATTCTCGGTCTGTGTCGCTCGCAAATGCGACTTGAACGGCGCGACGGTAAAATCGTTGATCGTTTGGTTCAGCCGTTGGCGGTTTCCTACGATCACCGAGTGATCGATGGTGCCTACGCTGCACGTTTCGTTAGCCATCTGGCGTTCAGCCTGACCGACGTTAGAAACTTAACTCTATAATCCGGGAGATTGACGATGAGCAATATAGTTGAAGTCAAAGTCCCGGATATCGGTGACTTTGACGAAGTTGATGTGATCGAAGTTTTAGTAGCGGCCGGCGACACGGTCGCAGAGGAAGACGCGCTGATTACGCTGGAGTCTGATAAAGCCTCTATGGACGTACCATCGCCATATGCCGGCACCATCAAAGAGATGAAACTGGCAGCCGGCGACAAAGCCGCCGAGGGCAAAGTACTGTGTACGATGGAAGTGGCTGATGGCGCAGGTGCTGATGGCGCAGGCGCTGATGGTGCAGGCGCTGCTGCCGCGCCGCCTGCTGCAGCCGAGCAGGCTCCAGCAGCAACAGCACCGGCTGCCTCGTCGCACGGCGGCAGTGCCGATGTGACCTGCCAAATGATGGTGCTGGGTGCAGGTCCGGGCGGTTACTCAGCGGCATTTCGAGCCGCCGATCTGGGATTGCAAACTGTGCTGGTTGAACGCTGGGACACCTTGGGAGGCGTTTGTCTAAACGTAGGTTGTATTCCTTCCAAAGCCTTGCTTCACGCCGCCCAGGTGCTGGACGAAACTGAAGAGATGGGGGAGATCGGGATAAAATTCGCCAAGCCCAAAGTCGATATCGATGCCCTGCGGAGCTGGAAAGACGGCGTGATTGGTAAGCTAACCGGCGGTCTGAAAGGCATGGCGAAGCAGCGCAAAGTGCAGACCGTGCAAGGCGTTGGTAAGTTTCTGGACCCGCATCACATTGAAGTGACCAGCGACGACGGTAAAAAGACGGTGGTAAAATTCGACAAAGCTATCATCGCGGCCGGTTCGGAGTCGGTCAACTTACCGTTTATTCCAGACGATCCTCGCGTCATCGACTCGACGGGAGCGCTGGAACTGGAAAATGTTCCCAAGCATTTGTTGGTTATCGGTGGTGGCATTATCGGCCTCGAGATGGCAACCGTATATTCCTCTCTGGGAAGTAAAATCACCGTCGTCGAAATGCTGCCGCAGATCATGACGGGGGCAGACAAGGACATCGTCAAACCGTATCTGAACAAAATTAAAAAGCGCTACGAAAACATTTTGCTCGACACCGGCGTGACTGCAGTAGAAGCGACGTCCAAGGGTATGAAAGTAACCTTCACAGGCAAAAACGCCCCTGACAAACCGCAGCTATTCGATAAGATACTTGTCGCTGTCGGCCGTCGTCCCAATGGTAAAGAAATTGGCGCTGAAAACGCCGGTGTTGCCGTTGATGATAGGGGTTTTGTGCAAATCGTAGACACGCAATTGCGCACCACCCAGCCGCATATTTTCGCGATCGGCGATATTATTGGTCAGCCGATGCTGGCGCACAAGGCTGTCCATGAGGCCCATACCGCCGCCGAAGTAGCAGCGGGTCAGGCCAGCCATTTTGATGCCCGAGTCATTCCCTCGGTTGCCTACACGAATCCTGAGGTTGCCTGGGTTGGTGTGACCGAAGAGCAAGCCAAAGCGGAAGGCATAAAATACGGTAAAGGCGTATTTCCGTGGGCCGCCAGCGGTCGTGCCATCTCTATGGGCGCAGAAGCAGGTATGACCAAGGTGCTGTTCGACGAAGAAACGGACATCGTTATTGGTGCCGGTATCATCGGTGTGCACGCAGGTGATCTGATCTCTGAAGTTGCGCTGGCAATTGAAATGGATTGCACTGCCACTGACCTTGGTTTGACTATCCATCCGCATCCGACGTTATCAGAGTCGGTCGGTATGGCGGCGGAATGCTTCGAGGGTACGATTACCGATTTGTATATGCCCAAAAAGAAGAAGTAAATTGTAGGGCCCCTTTGTAAGCGTAACAAAGGACTCGGCCCCGTAAGCGTAACAAAGGACTCGGCCCCGCAAAACTGGACCCCCGCTCAGGCGGGGTCAACCAGTTGCTGTATCTGGACTGCCTCAAAGTAAATCAGGAAACATTTATGACCGCACGCGTAACAGTAGGCGGGCTCAAGGTAGCCAAGCCGCTCTATGATCTAGTAGCCAATGAAGTCGTTGCGGGCCTCGGCATTGAGGGCGATGAAGTATGGCGCTTATTCGAACAAATTCATAACGATCTGGCGCCCAGGAACAAAGCGTTACTGGAGAAGCGCAAAGCGTTGCAAAAGCAAATTGATGACTGGCATAAACAACATGCCGGCGCAGTGCACGATGCGGCTGCATACCGTTCGTTTCTGGCGGATATCGATTATCTGCTGCCCGAAGGTGACACGTTTGCCATCACGACTAAAAATGTTGACCCCGAAATTGCCAGCGTGGCGGGGCCGCAACTTGTTGTACCCATCACCAATGCGCGCTTCGCATTAAATGCTGCTAATGCGCGCTGGGGCAGCCTGTATGACGCATTGTATGGCACCAACGTGATAGCTGAGGACGATGGCGCTGAAAAAACAGCCGAGTTCAACCCGCAGCGCGGCCGCAAGGTGATTGCCAAAGCGCGTGAGCTGCTTGATCTAATCGCACCGCTAAAGCAAGGCAGTCACAAAGATTCCATCGCCTATTCTATCGACGGTAATACGCTGCAAGTTGAAATGGCAGACAAGCGTGTAACCGAGCTGCAGGATCCTGCCGGCTACGCAGGCCTGCAAGGCGATCAGAAAAATCCATCTGCCATTCTGCTGCGTCATAACGGACTGCATGCAGAACTGGCTATCGATCGCGATCATACTATCGGCAAGGAAGACCCTGCCGGTCTGCGCGATATCGTGCTAGAATCCGCACTAACTGCTATCTTCGATTGCGAAGACTCAGTAGCGGCTGTCGACGGCGAAGATAAAACTACCGCCTACCGCAATTGGCTGGGATTGATGAAAGGCACACTCGAAGCCAAACTGGAAAAAGGCGGTCGAAAATCTGTACGTAAATTAAACCCGGACCGCGTCTATACAGCACCTGATGGCAGCGAAGAATCACTTTCTGGTCGTAGTTTGATGTTAATTCGCAACGTTGGCCATTTGATGACCAACGAGGCGGTGCTGAACAAAGACGGCAACGAAGTGTTCGAAGGTATTATGGATGGCCTGATTACCAGCCTAATCGCCAAACACGATCTTGATGGCAATAGCCCCTATCGAAACAGCAAATGCGGCAGCGTATACATCGTCAAGCCAAAGATGCACGGCCCCGAAGAAGTCGCATTCACCTGTGAACTATTCTCGCGCATTGAAGACGCCATTGACCTTCCTCGTAACACGTTGAAAGTCGGTATTATGGATGAAGAACGGCGCACTACCATCAACCTCAAAGAGTGCATTCGCGTCGCCAGCGAGCGAGTAGTATTTATCAACACCGGCTTTCTCGACCGCACGGGAGATGAAATTCATACCAGCATGCTGGCCGGTCCAATGGTCAGAAAAAGCGAGATGAAGCACGAGCCGTGGATTAACGCCTACGAAAACTGGAATATGGATATAGGCCTGGAATGCGGCCTGATGGGCGTAGCTCAAATCGGCAAAGGTATGTGGGCGATGCCCGACCTGATGGCCGAAATGATGGAAGCCAAAATTGCTCATCCACAGGCTGGCGCTAATACCGCATGGGTGCCTTCACCCACGGCAGCGACGCTGCACGTTTTGCACTACCATCAGGTGAACGTTGCCGAGCGGCAGCAGGAAATTGCTAAACGCGAGCGTGCCAAACTGCAAGATATTCTCACCATACCGCTGCATAAAAATCCGCAGAGCATGACTGACGACGATATTCAGCAGGAGTTGGACAACAATATCCAGGGTCTGCTGGGTTATGTGGTGCGTTGGATCGATGCCGGCGTTGGCTGCTCCAAAGTGCCCGACATAGACGACGTTGGACTGATGGAAGATCGTGCTACCCTGCGCATCTCCAGTCAGCACGTCGCTAACTGGTTGCAACACGGCATCTGCACCGAGGCGCAGGTTATTGAAACGTTGCAACGCATGGCCATCGTAGTCGATGCCCAGAACGAGGGCGACCCGACCTATCAGGCGATGGCGCCTGGCTACGAAGGTATTGCCTTTCGCGCCGCGAACGATTTAATATTTAAAGGTAAGGAGCAACCCAGCGGTTATACTGAGCCGCTGCTGCACGCACACAGAGTCGATAAAAAGAAGAGTGCGTCCACTTAGGTACGTCGGTTTGGTAATCTAGCTTTCCACTCAGACTGACAGGAGAACTGCGTAGCAAACAAAGGTATGAGCGACATCGGCGCGAGAATTCCGCCGCTGTGGCAATGATCAAAGCGTAGATAACGTCGCGTAAGTTGTAAGACGTTTACATTTAATTCTAAACAGGAGCTTATTATGAATACAGAAGATGTTGTTATTGTCGGCGCGTGTCGCACAGCTGTAGGCACGTTCAGCGGCAGTCTGGCCACCGTTCCCGCCACCACGTTGGGCGCGATCGTTATTAAAGATCTGCTGAAGCGTACTGGCGTGTCGGGTGATCAGATAGACGAAGTAATTTTGGGCCAGGTGCTCACCGCTGGTGTTGGACAAAACCCGGCGCGTCAGTCTGTGATCGAAGCTGGCTTGCCCGAGTCTGTGCCGGCAATCACCATTAACAAGGTGTGCGGTAGCGGCCTGAAAGCTGTTCACTTTGCAGCGCAGGCGATTCGCTGCGGTGATGCCGAAATCATCATCGCCGGTGGCCAGGAGAACATGAGTCTGGCGCCGCACGTGCTGGACAAATCCCGCGTCGGCCAGAAAATGGGCGACTGGACAATGAAAGACAGCATGATCGAAGACGGTCTGTGGGACGCATTTAATCAGTACCACATGGGTACGACGGCAGAAAACATTGCGCAGAAATTTGATATTGATCGGCAAACGCAGGACGAATTCGCCGCTCGCTCACAGCAAAAAGCTGAAGCTGCACAGAAAGAAAACAAATTCGCCGATGAGATTACCCCGGTAGAAATTCCGCAGCGCAAAGGTGATCCTAAAATATTCGATACCGACGAGTTCCCACGCGCCGGCACCACGGCTGAAAGTCTGGGCAAGCTGCGGCCTGCCTTTAGTAAGGATGGTTCGGTCACGGCTGGCAATGCATCAGGTCTTAACGACGGCGCGGCGGTAGTGATGGTGATGTCGGCAGCTAAGGCCAAAGAGCTGGGGCTGACCCCACTGGCAAAAATCGCAGCCTATGCCAGTGCTGGTGTAGACCCTAAAATAATGGGTACAGGCCCGATTCCGGCCACTCGCCGTGCGCTTGAGAAAGCCGATTGGAGCGTGGGCGATCTTGACCTGATCGAGGCAAACGAAGCCTTTGCGGCTCAGGCGCTGTCAGTAAACGGCGAACTAGGCTGGGATACTGACAAAGTCAACGTCAACGGCGGTGCTATTGCAATCGGTCACCCGATTGGCGCGTCCGGCGCGCGGGTTCTGGTTACGTTGTTATATGAAATGCAGCGTCGCGATGCGAAAAAAGGCCTGGCAACTTTATGTATCGGAGGTGGCCAGGGTGTCGCGCTCGCCGTTGAACGATAGTTATATATAGATGTAGTCAGGAGTAGTACCAGGATGCAGTTGGACAAGAAAGTCATCGTGATAACCGGTGGCGCGCAAGGTCTCGGTTTTAGTATGGGCAAACTGCTTGCAGCACGCGGTGCACGCGTGGTGCTGGCAGATATGAACGCCGACCAGTTAGCAGCGGCGGTCTCTGAACTAAAGTCAGAAGGTCACGATGCCTATGCGTACACCGTCAACGTTGCCAGGGAAGATGACGTAGTTGCACTGTTCGACAATGTCGCGAAAGATCTCGGCGCGCTGAATGGCCTGATCAACAACGCGGGCATTACACGCGATGAGTTATTGATCAAAGCCGACCACGGCATTGTGCGCAAGAAATTTACCTTGGCAGACTGGCAGGCTGTGATTGATGTCAACCTGACCGGCGTATTTTTGTGCGGGCGTGAGGCGGCGGCGCATATGGTCGACCTCGGCTGCGAAGGCGTTATCATTAATGTCTCCAGTATTTCCAGAGCAGGTAATATTGGGCAAACAAACTACACCGCTGCCAAAGCCGCCGTTGCGGCAATGGCGGTCACCTGGGCGAAAGAACTGGCGCGCTACAATATTCGCGTGGCCGCGATAGCGCCCGGGTTTATAGCCACCGAGCTTGTGACCAGCATGAATCAATCGGTATTAGACGCGATTACGTCGAAAATACCGCTCCGCCGTCTGGGCGAACCCGAAGAGATCGCACGCGCAGCGGTCGAGATCTTCGAGAATGACTATCTGACGGGGCGCGTAGTAGAGGTAGACGGCGGGCTGCGCCTGTAGTTGCTGAGCTTGTAGATGTAGTGCGGCAAGGCGGCAGGCATTCCCACCGTTCAATTTTAAAACAACTAAGTAACGAGAGGATAAGATCATGGCACGAGTAGCATTAGTCACCGGCGGTACTCGCGGAATTGGCGAGGCCATCTCCATTGGTTTGAAGGAAGCAGGTTTTAACGTGGCGGCGAACTACGCCGGCAATGACGAGGCGGCCAACGCCTTTGCCGACAAAACCGGCATCAAGGTGTTTAAGTTTGATGTATCGGATTACAGCGCCTGTGAGGAAGGGGTGAAACAAATCGAAAAAGACCTGGGTCCGGTTGACGTACTGGTGAACAACGCCGGTATCACCCGTGACGGCACCTTGCATAAAATGAGTCCCGAGCAGTGGCAGGCAGTGATACAAACCAACCTCAGCTCCTGTTACAACCTGTGTCACGCTGTTATTGAAGGCATGCGTGAGCGCAACTTTGGTCGCATTGTGAACATCGGTTCGGTAAATGGTCAGGCTGGTCAATACGGCCAGGTTAACTACGCGGCCGCGAAATCCGGCATTCACGGATTTACCAAAGCGCTGGCGCAGGAAGGTGCTGGTAAAGGCGTTACAGTTAACGCGATTGCCCCTGGTTACGTAGAAACCGACATGGTACGTGCCGTACCGGCCAATGTACTGGAAAAAATTGTTGCTAAAATTCCGGTTGGTCGCTTGGGTCAGGCAGAAGATATCGCCCGCGGCGTCGAGTTTCTGGTGGCCGATGAGGCCGGTTTCATTACCGGTTCCACGCTGTCGATCAATGGTGGTCAACATATGTACTAATTGTACGAGGTTTTACTTAAAAGACGCTGAAAAGGTCTGCGCGACCTTTTCAGCGCAAGTATAATAAGGCAGTTACACATCTGCTAAACTTCGCCAGCGGCATTTCAATATGCTGCTCATTGTTTGCGCTCTTATTTCAACCAACGAAAGGAAATCAGTTTGAATACAAGTCTTGGTCTACATCTAGTAGAAGATGCCGATCTTAAAAAAATGGACCGTGAGTTTCGCACCGCGTTCGCACAGATTAGTAAAGGCATGTCGCCGGTTGAACTTGTCCTGGCAACGCTGGATTGGATCTTTCATCTTGCTATTTCACCCGGCAAACGTTTGCAGCTTGCGCAAAGCTTTATCGTCAAGGTGCGTAATCTGGGGATCTACAGCGTCAGCTCCCTGTTTAAAAAAGACGCTGAAGGCCCTGCTTCGAAAATTGAACGGCGTATGAGCGGCGAGTCGTGGCAAAAGTGGCCGTTTAAAGTGTTTGCGCAAAGTCATCAGGTCACCAAAGACTGGTGGTTGGAAGCGTCTATGGGAGTGGAGGGCGTACGTTCTGAAAACGAAATCCTGGTGCACGCAGTGATCGAGCACATTCTCGATATGCTTTCACCGGCAAATTTGCCGCTAACCAATCCGGATGTGTTGAAAACCACAGTCAAACAACGCGGTAAGAATTTAGCCCGCGGCTTAAAGTATTTTGTTAAAGATCAAATACGCGACGCAGCCAAAAACGGCCTGGCCGAAAACGATGTTTACAAGGTTGGTGAAAATCTGGCGATCACCCCGGGTAAGGTGGTGTTCCAAAATGAATTGATCGAACTTATCCAATACACGCCTGTGACTGAAGAGGTGGGTGCCGAGCCGGTGCTTATCTGTCCGGCGTGGATTATGAAATACTATATTCTCGACCTGTCGCAGAAAAACTCGATGGTGAAATTCCTTGTCGAGCAGGGTAAAACAGTATTCATCATCTCCTGGAAAAACCCCGACGCCGACGATAAGAACCTAAGCTTCGAAGACTATGTTCAGCTTGGTGCAATGGAGGCAATAGACGCGGTCAGCGCAATCTGCCCAAAACAAAAAATTAATACGGTGGGGTATTGCATCGGTGGTACGCTGCTTTCGGTTGCCGCGGCAGCCATGGCACGTGATGGCGACGACAGGCTGAAAAGCATTACCTTGCTGGCAGCGCAGGCTGATTTTTCGGAAGCAGGCGAGATCACTCGCTTTATCAGCCCCAGTCAGCTGTCGTTTCTTGAAAAGCTGATGTGGAAACGGGGCTATTTGGGTAGCGAAAATATGGGCGGGGCTTTCAGTGCGCTGAAAGCCAGCGACCTTATCTACGCCGGCATGGTTGATCGCTACTTCCTGGGCAATGAAGCGTCACTCAGTGATTTGATGTCGTGGAATGCCGACGGTACGCGTATGCCGTATCGCATGCACACTGAATACCTGACCGAGATGTATTTGAATAACAGTTTTGCCCAAAACAAATTCAAAGTCGGCGGCAATGCGGTTTCAATGGCCGACATCGACGTGCCGATGTTCGTGGTCGGCACGGAGACAGATCATGTCGCGCCGTGGCTATCGGTGTTCAAATTGCATGGCTTGACCCGCTGCCAGTTGACCTTCCTGCTCACCAGCGGTGGTCACAACGCTGGTATTGTTAGTGGCCGCGAGCATCCGCGTCGTCGCTATCGCGTCCACACGCGTAACCCTGGCGACCACTATACTGCGCCAGAAGAGTGGTTCGACGAAATGGAAGTTAACCAGGGCTCCTGGTGGCCGGAATGGGACAAGTGGCTGGATACACAAACCACTAAAAAAATCGCACCACCCCCCATTGGTGGTGCTAAAAAAGCGAAAAAAGCCCTTCGCGATGCGCCGGGCGAGTACGTGTTTGGATAAACTAACACGGAGCTGCTGTAATATGTAGCTGCTGTAATCACTGGTAACATCGTCGGCGGCTATTTTTTGCAGGACTTTTTCAGTAAAAGCTTCCGTAATCGCCTTTGCCGAAAAGTGTCTTTCCTACTCAATATTAAGTACAAATATATCGGGAGAGTACCAAATGAGCGATGAACTGGATAAAGAAGCGCTGGCCTATCACGCCGCTTACCCGCCGGGAAAACTGGCAATTGTTGCTACCAAACCGATGGCTACGCAACGCGATTTATCGATGGCTTACTCTCCCGGTGTAGCAGCAGCGTGCATGGCGATTGCCGATGATGCCAGCACAGCAGCTACTTACACCGCCAAAGGCAACCTGGTAGGTGTTATCAGTAACGGTACCGCTGTACTCGGCCTGGGCGCTATCGGTGCGCTGGCCTCGAAGCCGGTAATGGAAGGCAAAGCGGTATTGTTCAAGAAGTTCTCCGGTGTCGATGTATTCGATATTGAAGTCGACGAACTTGACCCGCAAAAATTCATCGAAATTGTCGCCGGGCTTGAACCAACGTTTGGCGGCATAAACCTGGAAGACATCAAGGCCCCTGAGTGTTTCGAAATAGAACAAGCGCTGCGCGAGCGCATGAACATTCCGGTATTTCACGACGACCAGCATGGCACCGCCATCGTTACCGCGTCGGCTATTAACAGTGCGCTGAAAGTAGTCGGTAAAGATATTTCAGAGGTTAAGCTGGTGTGCAGTGGTGCGGGCGCGGCTGCACAAGCCTGTCTCGACCTGCTGGTTAATATGGGTCTTAAGAAAGATAACGTGCTGGTGCTGGACAGCCGCGGCGTGATTTACAAAGGTCGCGAGCGGGTTGACAAGTACAAGGCGCGTTACGCCACCGAAAACAAAGCGCGTACCATGAGCGACGCGATTGAAGGCGCAGACATTTTTCTCGGCTGTTCAGGACCCGGTTCGCTGACTAGCCACCAGGTCGCGAAAATGTCTGACACGCCAATTATTCTCGCACTGGCCAACCCCACGCCAGAAATCATGCCCGAAGAAGCGCGTGCCGGTAACCCGAACGTTATTATGGCAACCGGCCGTTCGGACTATCCAAACCAGGTTAACAACGTACTTTGCTTCCCCTTCATTTTCCGTGGTGCGCTCGACGTAGGCGCAACTACCGTCAACGAAGAGATGAAAATTGCTTGCGTTCAGGCGCTGACCAAACTGGCAATGGAAGTACCGCCGGAAATAGTCAAAGCAACCTACACCGGTGAGTCGTTAAAATTCGGCCCCGAATATTTGATTCCCAAACCCTTTGACCCGCGTCTGATTACCGAAATCGCCTCCGCCGTTGCTAAAGCAGCAATGGACAGCGGCGTTGCTACCAGGCCTATCGAGGATTTTCGAAAGTACAGGGACCAACTCTCCCAGTTTGTATTCAAGTCAAGCGGCGTGATGTACCCGATTATCGAGCGCGCCAGGCAGAGCACGACCAGATTGTGCTACTCGGAAGCCGAAGATGACCGCGTGCTGCAAGCGGTGCAGCAAGTAATAGATGATGGCATTGCGTTTCCGGTGCTGGTAGGACGTACGCAGGTTATTGAGGGCAAAATCAAGGAACTTGGCCTGCATATGCAAACTGGCGACGACTTTGAAATAGTCGATCGCAGCGACGAAACGGCGTTGCAGAAGTATACCGAAGCCTATCTTGAAATCATGGGGCGGCGCGGTATATCGCCGGCACGGGCACGGCATCTTATCGGTTCGAGAAGCACGGTGCTGTCGTGTTTAATGCTGCATTGTGGTGATGTCGACGCGTTGTTGTGTGGCGCTATCGGACCCTTTGCCCAGCGCCTGGAAACGATCAACGAAATTATCGGTAGAGCTGCCGGCGTGAGCAAGCTTTCGACGGTGGTAGGCGTTATATTGCCATCGGGGACGTATTTTATTTGCGACACTCACGTAACCAATAATCCGAATGCGCACGAGCTGGCCGAGATGGCCGTATTAGCCGCCGCCGAAGTTAAACGCTTTGGCGTCGAGCCCAAAGTGGCGTTTGTGTCCCATTCCAACTTTGGTTCCAGCCGCGAAGAGGGGGCCTCCAAGATGTTTGAGGCGACCAACCTGTTGCGCAAAGCCGCACCCGAGCTTGAAGTTGACGGCGAAATGAGTGCCGAAGCTGCCTTGTCGCCGGCTTTTAGAAAGTCCGTTTTCCCTGACTCGACGCTAAGCGGACCCGCTAACTTGTTGATTATGCCGAACAGAGATGCCGCCCACATCGCCTATACGCTGATCAAAGCAGCGGCAGACGCGACCGTGATCGGTCCGATTCTGGTAGGCGCTAACAAGCCGGCTAATATTGTAACGCAGTCAGCCTCGGTGCGCGGTCTGGTCAATATGAGCGCCATCTCCGCAGTGAAGGCGCAACTCTAGGAGAATTAAAAGTAAAGTCACTCCCACAGGTCTGTGGGAGTGACTTTAGTCGCGAACAGTTCGCAAGTAAGTTTTTACGGAAAGATTCTCTAGCCGGTCCGCACCTTAAACAGTTTCATTAGCAGCGCCGTACCAAACCCCCAAAAACCGTTCAGTATCAATCCGGCAACCCACGTTGGCGCGCTGACATCAATCCCTTTCATGGGGAACACTAGCAACATCGCCACCGCAGTGGGGCCAACAGCGCCTACAAGAACAGCCAGCGCCCAGTACTTCGCAGCTTCAAACCGGCTGATGATTGCCCACAGCACTACACCCCACAGCCCGCCAAAAAATGACAGCGACAGCACCGCAGGTATGCCCAGAGGAGCCACAGGAGCTAAATTATAGGGTGGAACAGGGGCTATTCCGGCAACATAAAGAACACCGAACAATGTTTGATGGAACAATAAAGTCGCCAAAAAACCGCTGAAAAATGCTTTCAACCAAACCATACTATTAACCTCACGATGCTACGCCTGCAGATTTTTCGATACTCACTTTTTTGCATTCTATTGCCAGTTCCAAGCTAATCTGCCAACCTCACAGCTACTGGTATTCGTTACGAATAGACTATGACATATATACATGAAACGATCGTTAAACTACAGCACAGCAGCCCGGCGCAGGCGGAAGTTTATCAGGCGGTAGAGGAGGCGTTGGACTCCTTGCAGCCAGTGTTAGAGAAGAATGAGCAGTATCAACGCCACGCCATTATTGAGCGCATGGTGGAACCGGAACGACAGCTTATGTTCCGCGTGCCGTGGGTTGATGATCAGGGCAATGTGCAGGTCAATAATGGTTATCGTATCGAATTCAATTCGGCGCTGGGGCCGTACGCGGAATTCAGCACACCCCGGAACTTTATGCTGGGCGTCAAAATCGCCGGTTTCTGCAAAGTGGCCGACGCGATGATCGAGCAAGGTGTAGTGTAATTGAAAAAAAAACAAAGCTGGCAAGCTCGCGGCTGAAGCGTTGGCTGTTATTAGCCTGCGGCTGGTTATGCGTCGGCCTTGGGCTAATTGGCGTGTTTTTACCGGTGCTGCCGACAACGCCATTTTTATTGTTGGCAGTGGCGGCTTTCTCCAGAAGCTCGCATACGCTGGCTAACTGGCTGTATCTGCACAAACGCTTCGGTCCAATGCTGCAGGCGTGGGATCAGTACCGAATCATTCCGCTGCGAGCCAAGCTACTGGCAACCGTCATGATAACGGCCAGTGTCAGTTATCTGTGGTTGGCAGCGCCCGTGAGCTATGCGGTTCGCCTGGGTGTCACGCTGACGGTTGCGATGACGCTGGCTTATATCTGGAGTAAGCCAGATGCCCCTCCAGGGTAATATCGAATAAGCTAATCACGAGTTTGCCACCGTCGACGCTACAGTAAACCCAATAGCGGCTGTTTACTCAGCGCCACCAGCACAATATAAAAAAACACGCATTGTGCTGCGATCCATGCAGTCATTTTCGTCGTGCGTGTTTTGCCAAATCGAAATGCCACCATACCCAGCCCAATATAGAGCAACAGGCCGGTGACTTTGGCGCTTAACCAGGCGTCATATAGCGGGTATTGCTGTATGCCGACAGCTAGTGCAATTGCGCTGGTCAGCAACAGCGTATCGATAAAATGTGGCACGATTCTCAGCCAACGTTGCCGCAGCATGGCAGAGCTCCGCAGCATCAATATCCCGCGCCAGAAAAATAGCAGGTAGCTGACGACGATGCTGCTAATGTGAATTACTTTGAGTGCGAAGAGAGTCATACTTTCATGACGCATGAATTTCGCGCTAAAGATTCCGAATATGCGGCGTTAACCGGGCAACCCATCGATGCGTGGCCGGCTTAACATTGGCCAATAGCGATACAGAAAAATTGCAAACGCAAGCGACCACAACACAGCGGCAAACACGATTGTTTCGCGATATAGCTCGGGCCACAGCAAACCCGCGAAAACACGCACGCAGGCCGCGAGCTGTAGTAGTACAAACGCCGCAATTTCTACCCACGCGGCATGCAGCGGCCGCCCGGTGTGACCCAGTGCGCTGCGTGTCATCATCGCCATCATTAAGCTGCTCATCGCGCCGATTGTCAGCGCATGGATAGCAGCAACGGGTGAAATTGCGAACACCTCGGCGCTGGCTCGCAGGGCAAGGCTGACAGGGATCCAGGCGTAGGCCACCGGTAACATCCACAATAACGGAGTGCGATAGCTGTGTTGCGGCTGCCACAACAGCAGGCGAACGCCGTGCGCAAGCGCCGCCGTCGCGAACAGCATCAACCATAGCCACGACGGCAGGGGCTGCCAGACATTCAACAGGCGCGCGACAACAATCAGTATCAGCGACCCGATTGCTACGCTCTCGACGGAGGGGAGCGTGTGCGGTTTCGAGTTGGCAATTGCATTTTTAATGAATACAGGAATGACTCGACCACCAATAATTGCCATCAATATAGTGATAACATCAAGCGCGGCATTGCTCGCCACTGTCACCAGCCCGGCAGGCAGTAAATTCAGATAAGCGAAATGGAATACGGCGTTGATCAGCGTCAGTGCCGCGAGCACGGCCAGTATTTTCAGGTTACGGCTATTGTTGCTGCGCACAATAGGCACCGCCAGCACCACGCCGAGCAGCGGCAGAAACGCCAGATCAACGATCACTGCTGCAGCAGCCGGTCCGGTCAGTATTAGAATTCGTCCTAGCAGCCAGACTACAACGAGACCGGCGAGGGCTGCGCCAGTTGCGGTCGGCAGGCTGGTCCAGCTGCGCACCGCGGTGAGCAGAAAGCCGGCAATCACTGCCGTCGCGAAACCATAGATCATTTCGTGACTGTGCCAGGCAGCGCTGTGCAGATACCCGCCAGCTTGCACAAAGCCCAGATAGCTCAAGACCCACAGCAGCAGTGCAACAACCGCGAATAGCGCGGCCAGCAGATAAAAGGGTCGAAAGCCCAGCGCGAGTAAGGGATTCTTCCGTATTTCTCTCTCATGATCTATCACGTGCTCGTGCACACACCAACTCCTTCAATTGCCGCCAGTCGACTGTGAGATTAACAACGTTAGCCCCACCAAAGACCCGCGCATGCTGCCGACAGAGTCAGCAATAGACCTATCAATATTGCAGGTAGTATTCACTACAGTCGGCGTTAGAATTCTGGCCGATCAGCAGCCAGAGAGCAAACCCAAAAAAGCCTGCGGATTGCCATGTAATTAATTAGACTATGCTTGCCGGGTTATTATTCGCTACTATACAAAACAGATGCAAAATCAGGAGGTTTTATGCGAATTCGCGATGTTACTTATGCCGCGTTGTTGTTCGCAGCAGTTTCTGCTCCGGCGCACGCTTATATCGACCCAGGCTCCGGCAGTGCGATTATGTCGGCGATTATCGGTTTTCTTGTTGCAATATCACTAGCGGTAAAAACCTATTGGTACAAAATAAAATCACTGTTTGGTCGTGGTCAGACTAAAACACCGGCTGACGAAGCGGAAGATGAAACGTTGCAGGATAAACCTGAAGAGCAGCCGCAAGCGCGGGCAGAGGAGCGCTGATGGACGCCGGCACGTTCGACAAAAACATCGACACAGAGCTGGTGCCAGGTAAAAGCTATTGGAATGAATTCTATAGCCAATGGGCACTCGACGTGCCTTCGCAGTTTTGCGTGCAAATGGCGGTCGAGCTGGAGCCTAACGCAGTGCTGGTAGAATTTGGCTGCGGCAATGGCAGAGACACCTGCTATCTGGCGAAGCAGGGATTTCCGCTGGTTGCCATGGATTTTTGCGAGCAGGCGGTTGCCAACGGTAACGCCAAGCTGGAAAAACTTAATATCAAACATGCCGACGTAGCTATCGGTGACGTGACCCGCGACGCCGATGTACAAAACGCGCTGCTGCGGGCGCGCGAAAAGCTCGACGATGGGTCGACTGGTGTCACAGTTTATTCGCGGTTTTTACTGCACTCTCTTACAGCCGATCAGGAAGCGCAATTTTTAACCGCCCTGGCAGCACATATGCGTAGTGGCGAAAAAGTATATTTTGAGTTTCGCTGCAGCGAGGACGCAACGACTGACAAGGTCTATGGCCATCATTTTCGACGTTACGTTGACTCCCAACTATTTAGCGAGCAAATGCAAACTGAGTACGGCTTTGCTATAGACTATCAAATCACCGGCCAGGGGCTGGCGAAATATAAGGCAGAAGACCCGTTCATCACGCGTATCATTGCTGTTAAGCGCTAACAGGCTGGCGGAATTAAGCCAGTGAACAGCGCATGAAATTGCCTGCCGTTGTGCGTCATATAGCCGACGCCGCCAACCTGACTCGCCTGCCCAAAGCGCAGCGCCGCATTGTTTTTTACTCGGAGGGGAAGACCTACTGGGTACATCTCAAAGGCCTGCTGCAGACGCTGCTTGAAATCTCCGACCTGCCGCTATGCTACGTCTCGTCGGGAGCCGACGACCCCGGCCTGACCTACAGCCACCCGCAGCTGCGTTGTTTCAAAATCGACGAGGGCGCGGTGCGCAACTGGTTATTCGAGACTATGGATTGCGAGCTGATGGTTATGACCATGCCTGACCTGCATCAATATCAGGTTAAGCGCTCCAAACACCCGGTGCACTATGTCTACGTTCAGCATTCGCTGGTAAGCATGCATATGGTATATCGCGGCGGTGCGTTCGATCATTACGACACTATCTTCTGCGCCGGGCCACATCATTTTATCGAAATGCAGGCATTGGCCGAACAGCGTCAATTCAAACCAAAGCATCTGGTTGAACACGGTTACGCGCGGCTGGACTCGATTATTGGCAATGCTCAGCCCAGGCAGAGCACGGCCAATAGCAGGCCGCACATACTGGTTGCGCCGTCGTGGGGCGAGCATTCCATAAGTGAGACGCTGGGCGGGCCGCTGATCGATGCGCTGCTGGCGCAGGACTTCGAGGTCACCTTTCGCCCGCATCCTCAAACCGTCAAATTCGCCGGGGATAAAGTGCAGGCCATTCACTATAAGCACCAGGCCGATGCGCGCTTTACGCTGGAGGTCGATGTCGCCAGCGAAGACTCCCTGCATCATTCCGACCTGATGATCTGCGACTGGTCCGGCGCTGCACTTGACTACGCTTTCGGGCTGGAGAAGCCGGTGCTATTTATCGACGTGCCGCGCAAGGTGAACAATCCTGACTACGCGGCGCTGGATATTCAACCCTTTGAAGTCGCTATTCGTGAACAGCTGGGTGGTGTATTAGCCAGCGAAGATATCTCTCAAGTCGGTGCCGCTGTAGCAGCGTTGCTGGCAAAGCGCTCGAGTGAGTCGCTGGCATCACTGCGCGAGCAATCGGTGTTTAACGTGGGTGCTTGCGACCGCGCCGGAGCCGAGGCGCTGCTTACGCTGCTTTGATCCTCTTTGACCTTACAACTTACCATGCTCCACATAGCTCGTCGCGCCATTATTGCAGTCGCATTCAGCAGCGGCCTATTGGTCGTGCTCGCCAGTCAGCCCGTTGCAGCCGAAGCAACGGCGTGTCATTACAGCGCAAGCGAGTTAACAAATATTCTGGGTGAGCAATTGTCGGCCACGCTTGGGCATTCTACTTCCGCGGCCGATAATGAACCAGGCAACAAGACTAACAAGCCTGCGGTGACCTGTGAGGGCAGTTTCCATGCTATTGATTTGGCACGCTTGCCCTCGCCCCCGATACTCAAGCTCGGTATTTCCACTACCAGCGTGCAAGACCAATACCCCTTCGCAGGGTTGGCAAGCTACTACCAACGTTTGACAGGAATCACCCTTGATGCCGATCAAATCGCTACGCCGCTGGAACTTCCATCTTCAAATATAACATTGAACGCGGGCGACTGGGCCGGAGTGCAGGGTCGCTACAGTGTGTTTCTGGTAGCTGCACCGGGTGCCACGCTGCTGCTCAGAAATGACAACATTGAACTGCACTGGCCATCGCAGACCACAGCGCCGGTGCGTGTTTTCCTGGGCCAGCCAGGCCAACAAATGTTACCCGGCGCGCAGCGACAACCCTTCACCGGTGTGCGTTATGCGCATTTGTGGGGCTGGCTGGCGGGCCTGTGTCTGGGCATAGAGAAATTACTGCTATTGCTACAAGTCACTTTGACAGCGAATTGGGGTGTGGCGATTGTGCTGCTGGCGGTCACCCTTAAACTACTGCTGCTGCCCGTTAGCCTTTTCACCGCGAAGGCGCAGGACAGAGTCAATTGTCTGCAAGCTCAGCTGCAGCCGAAATTAAACGCTATCAAGGGCAACTATGACGGCGAGGAAGCGCATCGGCGCAGTATGGCTGCCTACAAGTCACTTGGCATTTCGCCGATGTTTGCGTTGCGGCCGCTGCCAGGCACGCTGATCCAGCTACCCATTCTGGTTGCCACATTTAATGTGTTAGGTGAAATGCCGCAGCTGCAAGGTGCGGCGTTTTTATGGATAAACGATCTGGCCTATCCCGATGCGGTGGCAGCGCTGCCATTCACTGTACCGGCGATGGGAGGGGGACTTAACCTGCTGCCCTTTATGATGTTACTGGTCAGCGTGTTGGCGACCGCAACTTTCAGCGCGCCGCATAGTTCCCCAGCTGATACGCGCCGCCAAAAAAGGAACCTGTATTTGATGAGCGCGGCATTCTTCTTTCTGTTCTACCCGTTTCCCGCCGCCATGGTGCTGTACTGGACTATGAACAATATTTTGCAACTCATCCAGCAACGCCTGTTACGTTAACCCGGCAGGCGAGTGTATTTCGCGCGCTGCAACTATGCCGATTGCCTCTCTTAGCTGCGCACATCGCCCCGGCGTTAGTTTACGTTGCCGTCATGTTCAACAAACTTTAAGTTGACGTACGCGGCGCCCTGGGTTTTTCTGTCTTGCACGTCCACAGTCGGCAGCTCTGTTATTGGCTCGCCGGGCTGGAACACAAGTTTATTCGCGCCGGCACGTAAAAAGTCCTTTTTAGAGCAATTGAAAAAGTAAAGCACCTCGTTGTTTTTATGTGAGAAATGCGCCGGGGATAGCTCATGGTCGTTGATGGCAATGCTGAAATCATCGGGTTTAACGTACTTGTAGAATTGTTTCATACGTAACTGCAGGTAGCCCTTGTTACAAAAATCTTCGCCCGCCCGAAAGTACAGATACGATTTTCCGCGTGCGGACCAGCGTCCCCAGGGTTCTATAGGCCAAAAACCGAAGGGGTAGTAGCGGTTATTGTCATCTTTAAAACGTATGACCGTATTGTTGTTTAGCGGTGCAACACGAGCCTCGAACAGGTTCAGTGCAGCCAATGCCACTTTGCCTTCCGGGTCCGAAGCCTCCACAATGCGAACCTCCACCGGTACCTCTTGCTTGTTGTCGAGAATGCCCGGGTCGAAGAAAAACGTGTGTTTTCTGGGGCTGCCGCGAGGCAGCATGACCGAGTCGAGCAGCTCATTGCCAACCCGTATTTCGGCGCGCATAGCGTGCGTTTGGGTGCTCAATCCCAGCTGCAGAGCATACAAGGTGTTGCTGTTCAGCGGCTGGGCCAACCCAATAGCAAGCTTGAAGCGTTTGCTTTTGAACTGAACCGCCGAGCCTTTGACGTTGTAATCATCGCCGACCACAAAGGCATTGCTGTGGTCGGCGTTGGCTTTTACATCAGAACCGTATCTGACGATATCGCCAGGCTGATAAGGTTTGTTAGCGCCCGTTTCAGGGCGTGCCTGCAGAATTCCGGCTTTGTGCCATGCGCTGTCGTCGTAGACATTGCCGCCAATTTCGAAAACTTCAAAATCATCCAGATATTTCGAGTCCCAGCCGGTAAATTGATAGTAGTTATATTCGCGTTGCCGTTTCTCGCTGTCGCTTATCTCTGCCAGCGGCGTGCCTTGAAAGTCGTCTGTTCTTAGCCCGGCATAGGCGGCGATAGAAGGCGCGACATCGCGCAGGGAAACGGGCTTTGACGAAAGCCTGAGCGCACCGCTTGCGTCCGCGTCTTTAACCAGCAGCAGCGCGCGGCCGGATGCTTTTGCCTTGCCGTCGGTTTTGTCTTCGCTGTAGCTTTTGCTGTCAGTGTTGTATTTTTGGTTGTTATATTCTCCGCCGCCGTGATCGGTGGCAATCATAATCGTTGCGTTATCGTAAACGTCCTGTTGACGCAGCTCGGCCAAATAGGCCGCCATCAGCTTGACGGTGGCATACGCATACTCGCGGTAGGCAGCAAAATCATCGCCGATAAAGCCATACTCAAGTTCGCTATTCAGCATGAACGGCTGATGCGGCATTTTCAGATGATAAAAACGGAACGCCGGGGCGGCCAGTTCTGACGACCCTGCCTGCTGCAAATTAGCCAGAAAATTCAGCCCCTCGTGGCGGTAGGGCTTGGGTAGCTCGGCGCTCTGCTCGCCGGCAGTGACCGAACGCAGATATTCCAAAGGCCTGCTCAGGTAGCGTTGTGCAACAAAGTCACCGTGGTTATAGACGTATTTTTTAGCAGTGTGCGGGACCATGCGAAACAGCGACAGGTCCAGCGCCTGCAGGTAGGCGGAAACTTTAGCCGACCATTGAGATTTATGCGCCACATTGCTGGTATATTTATCGCTATTGACAACGGTAGCCGCCACTGAAGGATACAGCCCTACATCCCAGCCTGCGTCTATTAATTGCGCCAGCATGGAGTCAGCATAAGCGTTTTTGATAAAATCGCTAATGGGTTCCGCTTTCTGATAAGCCTTGCCCGTTAGCAATAACGGAATGCTGGGATAGGTTTTGGCGAATACCGCCGAGGTATTGGGGTAAAACGTAAAGCCGGCAAATTCACGGCTCAGGGCAGGGTGCTGGTCTATGATTTCCCAAAACAGATCTGACTGAAAGCCATCAAGCACAAACAGCAGAATATTGCGTTTGCTGGAAAATGAAAATTTCTTATCGTCTGTCAATGCAGCATTGGCCGTCGTGTAATTCTCCTCAAATGACAGGCAAGCGGCGGCGGTGGCGATTAGCGTCACGGCAGCGGTAAAGCTTAGAATCAAACCCACTTTTTTAGCGATGGCCTTTCTGAGCACGAGATATGCCGCTAACCCGGCCAGCCACAGCGCAATATCGATATAGCCCAGGCGCTGGTTAACAGCGAAGTTGATCTGCCTGCCGTCGAGAATGCCGTAATCCCAAATCAGAATATTTTGCTGTAGATAAATCAGCACAGAGAGCACGGCGAGGAAAGGTAATAAATAACCTGATACTTTTCTTGGCATCAGCAAACAAGGCAACAAAATAACAGCGGTAACCAGCGCCAATACCAGCGCCGCCATGATGACTGCATCGGCCAGCCCCATCGTAAAATTGAACTGATTTTCAGCCCACATGGTAAGCGGGAACGAGATCAGCACCTGCAAGGAAACCACCAGTAAGGCACAAAACAGCAGCCATTTTTGTTGCATATAAATTCGCTTCGATTGAGGAGACCGGCTATTCAACCGCAGCTAAGTGTGGCGGTCAAATAGCAAAGTAAAAACAGTGACGCTGTTTTTCAATCGAAACTAACGAATACGATCAGCCGACAAGTGATAAAGAATTGGAGTATGATCAGTCAGGCAGAACTTCATATGGTTAGTCGCGGCCGCAATGGCGGTTGTGACGAGCCAACAATAAGACAATATGTTGGAGGCTGACCATGCACACTGCAAAAATCGAGACGTACCTCACTGTTGCCGCGCTAAATCTTTGCATCCTGCCGTTTATTGTTACTTCAATGCCCGCCAATGCCGCCTGCAATGATGCGGTTGTTATGGTGCATGGCAATGCGGGGCAAGTATCCGACTGGGATAATACCGCTGATTTGTTGCTTGCCAACGGTTACTCCGCCGATGAGGTGTATATTCCCGATTGGGGTTCGCGCGCTTGCGCGACCTGCAACAATCATAGTGGGGTAGAAGAAACGCCGGTCAAAAACGCGATCAACGATGCCATTGCCGCATCGTGTACCGGTAAAATTGATGTTATCGGCCATTCCATGGGAGTGACTTTGGCCGCGCAGCAGATTATCAAAGAGGGGAGGGAGAATCAGGTCGACGCGTTTGTTGGCATTGCAGCGGCCTATCGCGGCCTGCTGACCTGTGGTGTGTACCCGTACAATGTGTGGAACTCAACCTGCGGCAGGTATGGCTTGTCGGTATCCAGTCCTTTTTTGAGTTGGCTGTACGGTAAACAACTTGCCGCCCGCAGCTATTCGATCAAGTCGTGGGTTGATCAAGTCGTGTGCGGGTCAGGCACCTGCTATGTGTACGGTAAGCACAGTTCCCGCCTTGAAGGAGAGGATGCAACCTACTCCTACAACTACGGGCATTTTGGTTTGCAGGCTTATACGGCTGACAAGCAGTACGACTTGATCAGGTAATTTTACGCCGCGACTGACTTCTGCGCATCGACCGCCCGCTCAAGCTCCGTCACCAAATCGGCGGGCAGGTCCAGCCTTGCGGCCAACATGGCGAGATAGGCTTTTTCCGCTGCACTGTCGACATCGACAGCCAGCAACGAGGCGGTATATATTTCTGCCGCGACTTCAGGGCTGGAAGCGGTGTTGACGATAGCGTCCATATCCACCGGCTGGCTCATCTCCTTCACCAACAATTTCTGACTATCGCTGTCGAGCTCGAGTGTTTCTATCTTCTGAAAAATAGTAGTACTCTCCTCGGCATCAAGCCGGCCATCGGCGCGCGCGACGCTGATCATTGCCCGTACCAGTATTAGGCCCAGTGCGTCGTTAGCGTTTTGATCGGAGGGTGCCGGCAAAAACGCTGAGCCTTGCGGTGCCGGCGTCAACTCCACCGCGTTCGCGGCAGCCGCACCAGTCTGCTGCACCTGTGCACCGCTCTGATTCTCCTGATAGCGCTGATAAGCCGTATAGGCCAACGCGCCCACAGCGGCGATACCGCCTAATTTCAGGGCTTTTTTACCCATTTTTCGCCCTGACTTGCTGGTCAGCATGCCGCTGGCAAGTCCGCCTGCCAGACCACCGGTAAAACCGCCGGCGGCATTACTACCCATTACCTGGCTAAGAATTTTGTTGATGTCTACCATTGCTTAAAACTCCGAGTGAAATTGGTAAAGAGCTTAGCTGAGAAAGCTTAAGCGAATATTAATTTTGCACCTGGGTAAATGACAGCGCTGGCCAGGGTAGGGTAATGCGCACACTCAAACCGCCGGCCTCACTGCGATCAAAGCTTAGCGTGCCATCATAGGCGGTGACTTTATCGGCTACAATCGCCAGGCCGAGACCGTGGCCAACGACGCTGTCGTCGAGCCGTTCGCCGCGTTGCAGCGCTTGCGGTATTTTGTCTTCGTCAATTCCGGGACCATCGTCGTCTATCTGAATGACCAGACTGTCGGCGGTGCGCTGGAGCCGCAAATGTACGTGTTCTCTGGCCCATTTGCAGGCGTTGTCGAGCAGGTTGCCCAGCAATTCTAAAATGTCTTCGCGCTCCCAGGGAATTGCACCGTGCAGCGATATCTCGCTGCCAATGGTAACGCGCTGCTGGTGAACCCTGCGCAGACTCTCCACCAGCAAAGGCACGTCTGCATCGGTATTAAAGAGGTTTTCGGGCTGCAGCGTGCCGGCCGTGCGCGCGTGCGCCAGTTCGCGCGTGATGCGCTGGCGCATATGTTCAAGCTGGGTGGCCATGGCCGCGTGCAGTGCCGTATCAGTACGTATCGTCTCCCGCTCAGTGAGATTGCGAAGTACGGCAAGCGGTGTTTTCAACGCATGACTCAGATTGCCCAGCCCGGTGCGCGACCGCTTCAGTAGTTGTTGCGTGTCGCGCAGCATGCGGTTTATTTCTTTTACCAGCGGGGCCAGTTCTGCCGGAACCTGTTCTTCCAATGTGGTGCGCGAGCCGCTGCGCAGCTGTTCTATCTGCTGCCTGGCGTTATCCAGCGGTCGCAGAGCGCGACGCATTAATAAGTGCTGCAGCAACGCTAGCAGCAGCAGCGCGCCAATCCAGGTAATCAGCATCAGCAAACTGATGCGGCGAATGTCTTGCAGAATAGGCGAGTAGTCGATTGCAACGTGCAGGATAACGGGCTGGCCATAACGCTGATAATCCGCCCGTAACCACAGCAAGCGTTGCTGGTTAGGGCCGTCAACAAGCTCCTCATTGAGGTTCTGATCGTGAGCCGGCGTCAGCTGCTCATCCCACAGCGAGCGTGAGCGCCACTGCTGGTCGTTTATCCTGACGGTAAAGTAGCGACCAGAGAGGGGTCGGTCATAGGCGGGGTCGATACGCGATCTCTCAAGCAGCAAGCCGTTGGGTCCGCGCTTGATAGCCTGCAGCAGGCTGTGGGCCTCGTCGCGCAAATTACTGGTCATGTAGTCGCGCATGGCGCTGTCAAGCTGCCAGCTGGCCGTTTGCCCCAGAATTACGCTTGCCAGCAGCAAACTGCCCATCACGCTAGCGTTTAGCTGGCGGCTGATCGACTTCAATCAGCGTGCTCCGTCACCCCGCAAAATCGGTAACCCTGGCCGCGCCGTGTTTCGATTACGCTGCGGCCAAGCTTGCCGCGCAAACGATTGATATGCACCTCTATCACATTACTGTCGCGCTCGCGTTCGTTATCGTACAAATGCTCCGCTAGATGAGCACGCGACAGCAGCTGGTCCGAGTGCAGCATAAAATAACGCAGTAGCTGAAACTCTGCACCGGTAAGCGCTATTTGCTGCTGGTTTGCGGTAACAGAATGGCGCTCCTCATCCAGCCGCAGACCGCCGACATCGAGCACGGATTGATTGGCTGTGTTATGGCTACGGCGTATCAAGCCCTGCACCCGCAGCACCAGCTCTTCCGGATGAAATGGTTTGGTCAGGTAGTCATCAGCACCAGCTTTTAACCCGTCAATGCGCTCGGCCCAGGTATCTCGCGCGGTGAGTACCAGCACCGGTGTGGTCAGCTTGAGAGAGCGCCACTCCTGCAAAATATCGATACCGTCGCGCCCGGGCAGGCCCAGGTCAAGCACGATGATATCGTAGGGATCGTCGCAGGCCTGCAGCGCTGCGTCACGCCCGTCAACCAGCCAATCGACGGCGTAGCCCTGGCGTTGCAGCAATGGCTGTAACTCATCGACCAGTGCAACGTTATCTTCAACCAATAGAAGACGCACTAATCATCTACCTCGTCTTGCAGTACTTTACCGCTGGATGCATCAATATCGAGTTCGCGTACCACTCGCTCATCGACCAGTATTTCAAGCTCGTAATAATACTCGCCGTCGTCTTCTTCCAACTCTACTTCGAGTATCGTCGCATCGGGATAGCGCTTGAACACAGCCTGCAGAATGCGCTGAAACGGTAGCACTTCGCCGCTGCGGCGCAGTTTTAGTGCCTCGTCCTGACTAATATCATTGGCGTTGCCAGCAACACTGGCAACGCCTAACGACAGTGTGGCTAACAAGGTTATTACAGTAGGCGAGAAGTTCATCACTAGTTGCTGGCTGTTAGTCGTCCTGCTTGTTTTTCAGTACGTCGCCGGTAGAGGCATCAAGATCCACATCCCATTCCTGGCCGTCCTTGTCGCGCAGCTCTACCTCATAGACATATTTACCGTAGTTGTCATCCAGATCGGTATCAGTAATGTTAGCGCCAGGATGCTGTTTCATTACGGCTTCATTCAGCTTTTCAAACGGCATGATTTTGCCAGAGTCGTGCAGCTTTACCGCTTCGTCAATGCGCATATCGGCAGTGGCTACTCCCGTCGCGCCAAGCAGTGTTGCGGCGGCAGCGGCTGTGGCCAGGATTTTCGTAAATGTTTTCATATTGATCTCCTGTCTAGTTAGTTAAATGTGTCTAACACGGGAGTTAAGATAACGCGCGAAGCTTAATTGGATATTAATTTTCGAAAGTGTCGTAGTAAACAACGGGCGTACATACAGGTGTTCGTTGTCACGGCAGGCAGGATGATACTAGTTTTCGACGCCGGTATCCAAAAGACGCCGGGCTAGCGCCAGCCGCTAGGGAATGAGAATGAAATAACTTGAACGTTATTGCGCCGCTTTTTTCGTCTTAAAGGGTGGTTCGTATTCGAGGCGTGGTAACAGGCGCATAGTCGAACTATGTCACTGTTACCGCACCAAAAGTAGGCCCTCGAGGGGACGAAGAAGACGGGCGAAAAGA
>JBBKXJ010000360.1:0-3147 GCA_037969395.1 Pseudomonadales bacterium | reverse complement strand
CGTTTGCCAGACTGCTATTGCTAAACACTACGGCCAGTAGTAAAGGGATTGCTGTTTTCATCTTCGTACACTCCTGTATATCGTTAATGGTCGTACTGTGCGTCTCAGCGCAAGCGTTAAGACGAGGCTTTTGGTCGATGTCTGCATAGTGCACTCCTTACGAGTAGGTGATGAGACCCGTGCGGTCCCGGGTTGGTCGAACGAAACGGTTAAGTGAATAGCCGCCTTTCACCGGCTAAAATGGGGATATCGTTAGCACTCATATCGCGTCGGCGCATCAGCCCATGAGCTCCTTCTTCCACTTGCGGATGAGGAAATTCTCGATGGCCTCGCGGCCGGTAAAAAACTCATTACGATTCCGCCACTGTGAATCTTCGCTAAAACCAATGCGACGATTTTCGGGTTGCGCGTGTTCCACGCGTCCTCGGCTGCCCGCACTTTTGCGTGTGCGGTTTCCGCGTTAAACGGGGGTGTCAGCTTTTGTGTCATTTCAGTGTTCTCCAAAGTTCAGGGCGGGGTTGGTGATCACGCCGGCATTTACCCTTGTTAGAAAGTTCGTTTCGAGTCGGTCGCAGTGCGGTAGCCACCGCCAGTCAAGCAGCGCTACGGTGCTGGGCAGGTCGGCACCCTGGTAGCCTACCCATCAACAATCCGATCACGGTCAGTGCGAAGATCACCACACGGTTGAAGTTGCCTAACAGCTTGCGTTGTTTGTTGCTCATGGCGGCCCCCTCTTCAAAATGGCGTCTCATCTACCTGGGATCATGTAGCCTGGTTTGGCATACTTGCTATATGAGCGTGCTACCATGCGCTCAGTCTGCTTGCCATCTGGCCGACGGTTACACATCAATTATCGGTTTTTTTGCAAGGTGTATACCTATAACCATCAGTCCAATTCCAACGATGCGAGCGGTTGTGATTGTGGCCTTGGGTACATTCAATAACCCAACGTGATCGATTATTGCTGCGGCGACCAGTTGCCCAAATAGGACAATAAATATCGCATTTCCGAGGCCAATTTTCGGAGCGATCCACGTAATGGACAGGACATAGAATGCTACAAACATGCCACCCAGGTAGTAGTGCACGGGCATGGCAACGATTTTAGCTTTCGAAGGCAACGGATTGGTCAGCGTCAATACGGCCGTGATTGCAAGAGCGAGCAAGAACAACACAAACACCGCGGAAATTGGATTTCCGAGACGTACCCCTAAACCCGCATTAAGTGCCGCCATTAACGGGATTCCGGCGCCCGCGATGAACAGAATGACGCCGAATATGAAGGCTTGTGAAAACCAACCCATCATGATGTTTTGGCCAGCAGATCAGAAAAATTCTGGACAAAGAACTCAACGGAGTTAGAGCCTGGCACTAGCTCTGTGTCGTTGATGAAAAAAGTTGGAACGCTACGCATAGTAAAACTGTGTACATGGGCTTGTTTTGCCAGCATTTCAGCAGCTATTTCCGGCGACGCGAACGCAGCTATCACGTCATCGCGATTAAGACCGACAGAACTTGCTATATTTGCGAGACTTTCTGCGTCGTCTACGTTCAACCCTTCCGTAAAATACTGCTGGATTAAAACTCGATTGACCTGCTCTTGCTTATCGAACTTCTCTGCGAAATGGATCAGTGTGTGGGCTTTTGCGGTGTTCCAATATTGGGTGCGTTTGCCGAAGTCATAGGTCAGTCCAACCCGACGTGCTGTTTCAACCAAGTTTTCACGATAACGAAGCAGTTCGTCTGTATTCCAGTTGTTACGACGTTTCAGGTGATTTTCGATGGATTCACCTTCTCTGGGCATCTCTGGGTTTAATTCAAAGGGAAGGAACTTAAACTCGACTTCGATTTGGTTTTCCAGCTGCCTGAGCGCCGCTTTGATGTAACTGTATCCGATTGGGCACCATGAACAGACAACGTCGTGTATCAGTTCAATGTTGATTTTTGTCTTGGGCATTGTTCTTTCCTTATGTCCTTTTCAGTATTGGGGGGGACCAAACATCAAACCGCGCGAGAAGGATGCAAGTTTGATGTTTGGCACTTGGCGAGCATTCGTGCTCAGATGATCGTGAACATTTTGTTGACGATCTTCCACTGGCCGTCTTCTTTCAGCAGACCGAGGAAATCGATAAAGTGTGCTGCAAGCAATGGGGCGTCAACTTTGGCCATGGCTTGGTCACCAATGATCTCAAGCGACTGAATGTTGAAGTTGTACTCCATCCCTTCATCGCAGGGGATCGGACGGTTGGCAACAGCCTCTAGCCATTCATTGAGTGTCTTGCGGTAGTTATTGCCTTTGAGCCATGCATCGTCATGAAAGATACCACGGAGCTTTGCTACGTCGCCCTCGAAGAGACCATCAAAGTAGTCGTTCAAAAGTCCGATGATGGCTTCATAGTCTGACTGGTAGCTTGCTACGGGCTTGAGTGTTGTTTGTACGGTCATTGGTCTGTTCCTCTTCTTAAGAAATTAATTTCCGGTTTGAATTCGTTTGCTGTGTTTCTGTTTGGCTTGAGGTTTTTAGTAGCTTGTATCGGCATCGCTCTTCATTGATTTGAGATGCCGATCCTGGCTTGCTGTTTCCTCTGTTCCTGGATCCGGGCGGCTTTTCTGGCTCTGATGTCGGTAACCAGTTCGCCGCCTAAGCCCCAGTTGTCGGTGGGGACTTCTTCGATGACCACAAATGTTGATGAGGGATCTTTACCGAGCACGTCCCGTAGCAAATTGGTGGTCGCCGTGATTAATTCTTGTTTCTGTTCGCGGCTCACAGCTTCGTCTGTGACTTGAATATTCACATATGGCATTGGTTTTCCCTTTAGGTCTAATGAGTTAAATGTTTGTTCAGGGTCGCGATTAGCCGAAGGTGTGCCCCGCAGCATGACCGCCATCAACGCGGAGTGTTGTGCCGCTGATGAAGTCGTTGGTGGCAAGCAAAGCTACAGCGTCCGCAACGTCTTCAGGCTTGCCGATCCGGTTCACCAGGTGCAGGCCAGCCAGGCCGCTTGTATCGTCGATGCCTTGTTTGGCATGCAGGGGTGTATCGATAATGCCCGTTGCAATCGTTGAGACGCGGATGTTGTCGCCGCCAAACTCGGCTGAAAGCTGCTCGGTCAAGCTGTGAAGGGCCGCTTTACTCGCAAGCGCCGC
>JBBKXJ010000359.1:0-4065 GCA_037969395.1 Pseudomonadales bacterium | reverse complement strand
ATATATTCCGCGAGGATGTTAATCGATGACCATTAAAATCGTGTTTCTGGATCGTGCAACCATTGCGCCCGACATCAAGCTGGCTGCGCCGAAATTCAAGCACGACTGGGTTGATTACGACAACACCAGCCCCGAGCAGGTGTGTGAGCGGCTGGCTGGCTGTACTGTTGCAGTGGTCAATAAAGTACCGCTGCGGGAAGCCCAACTTAACCAACTGCCAGAATTGCGAATGATAGCCGTTGCCGCTACCGGCACGGATATTATTGATAAAGACTACTGCGCGCAGCACAACATTGTCGTTACCAATATTCGCAACTATGCAACGGTGAGCGTGCCTGAGCACGCAGTGAGTCTTATGCTTGCATTGCGGCGTAATATTTTTGCCTACCAGCAAGACGTGGCAGCGGGCGAATGGCAAAAATCGGGGCAATTCTGTTTCTTCAAGCATCCGGTGACCGATCTTGCCGGCAGCCGGCTGGGCATTATTGGCGGCGGCGGGTTGGGGCAGGGGCTGGCAACGCTGGCCGCAGCGCTGGGCATGGAAGTGGTGTTTGCCGAACACAAAGACGCCCCGGAGACACGCGCCGGTAAAGTGCCGTTCAATGAGGTACTTGCAACCAGCGACGTCATCAGCCTGCATTGCCCGCTAACCCCGGCGACGGAAAATATGATCGCATTCGATGAACTGCGGCATATGCGACAATCGGCCTTGCTGATTAACACCGCCCGCGGTGGTCTGGTCAACGAGCGCGATTTGGTCAGCGCATTACAACAAGGTTTAATTGCAGGCGCTGGCTTCGACGTGCTAACCCGCGAGCCGCCCGCGGATGACCATCCTTTCTTCGAGTTGCTGGGTAGCCCAAATTTTATTCTCACGCCGCATATCGCCTGGGCAAGCCGGCAAGCGATGCAGACACTGGCCGATCGACTGATCGATAATATCGAGCGCTTTGTGGCGGCTCGGCCGACAAGTGCTGCGCAATCCGGTGAGGAGCTCACCCGGCGACGCGGGCGGGCAGGCTCAGCGTCAATCGGTGAGACTGAGGCTAACACCGCCAATACCGCAAAAAAAAGCACATCACTGCAGCATCAGGGCAGCGGCCGGCAACGCGAACGGCTGGGCCAATTTAATCGCTTTAGTATTCTGAATGAAATGGCGACCGGCATCGCGCACGAAATTAACCAGCCGCTTACCGGCATTGCGACGTATGCCCAGGGCTGCCGGCGCCAGCTTGAGTCCGGCAGTGCCGACATTGCGGAACTGTTAGGTATACTGGATAAAATCAGTGAGCAAGCACGGCAGTCTGGCGAATTTGTGCAGAGCTTACGCAAACTTGCAAAAAAACACGGTGGCAAGCGCGAGCAATGTGATGTAAATGAGCTTGTGCAAGCTACCCTGAAGCTGCTTGTCGACGACGGCGTTCTGGCGACTGTGTCCATCGATGTGGCATTGTCCGCGCGCACGTTACCTGTGGTTGCCGATTCGATCCAGATTCAACAGGCGCTGCTGCATCTGCTGCATAATGCGATAGAAGCAACTGTAGAGCCCGCTGTTAACAACACGGTAATTGCCCTTACCACAACGTTGGATGACGAGCACGGGCTTGCGAGGGTGACTGTCACCGATAGTGGGAGGGGGCTTTCTGTCGACGCACGAGACAAGCTGTTCGATCCCTTTTATACCACTAAACAACACAACCTGGGGATGGGGTTAGCTGTGTGTCGCACGGTCATTAGCGCGCACGCCGGGCATATCGGGTTTACTGATTCGCCCGGCGGCGGCACCACGTTATACTTCACTTTACCGCTGGCTTTGACTATGAATAGTGATGCCTGAAGCGCAACAAACGGTCTTTATCGTTGACGATCGCGAAGTGATACGAGATTCTCTGCGCTATCTGTTGAACTCCGTCGAGATCGCAACTGAAACTTTTGGCTGCGGTCAGGCTGTACTGGACGCTATCGACCTACAGTGGCGCGGTTGTATGATTCTGGATATTCGTTTACCCGACATGAACGGACTGGATCTGGCGCGAAAGTTACGCGAACGCGAGATTGCCCTGCCGATTATTTTTATTACCGCGCACGCCGATGTGCCACTGGCGGTCGAGGCAATGCGGCAGGGGGCGCTGGATTTTATTGAAAAACCATTTCGCGATCAGGATATCCTCGACAGAGCTTATCAGGCGTTCGAACTCGACACGCTGCAGCAGCGGACAAGGCGCGAGCGTAATGACATCGGCGAGCGACTCGAACAATTGACCCCTCGCGAGCGGGATTTACTCGAATTAATTGTCGCCGGCATGACCAACAAAGCGATTGCGATACGATTACATTTGAGTCTGCGCACGGTAGAGCACTACCGCGCCACGGTAATGAAGAAAATGGACGTTAGAACCGCGGTCGAATTGGTGCAGCAGTTCGAGCGCGCGCGCGGCCAATAACGTTGCACACTTGCCCGTGCCGCGCAGCGCCCACGCCAAAAGCCGCGCAGTTTTACTCTGCGAATTAACATAACGCAATAACCCCGCCACTCGCGTGTGTTAGTTTTCTACCTGAATCGCTATATGAGTCAGGATGAGATCGCGATGGATACGCCGACCGTTTATGTGATAGACGCCAGTGCGGCTGTGCGAAACAGCGTGAGTGTACTGCTGCAACAGCTGGATATCCGCGCCAAATACTTTGCCGATGAGAAAAATTTTCTTAACGAACCGCGACCGCTGCCGACGCCACGCTGCCTGATAGCCGATCTTAACCTGGCTGCAATGAACGGCATTGAGCTGATGCAACTGCTGCAACAAAGTGGCAGCCCAACCCCAACCATTATTCTCAGCAATGACGGCGACGTACCCACGGCTGTGCATGCCCTGCGCGCCGGCGCTGTGGATTATTTCGAAAAACCCTTTGTAGATTGCGTACTGCTGGAGCGCGTTAAAGTCGCGCTGGGATTGACGGCGGGTCTGTCGAGCAGGCGGATCAGCGAATAAATTTGTCGAGCCAAAATCGTCCCGTTGCTGGTATTTGCCGAATTTAATCCGTAGTTACCGCAGTTTTTATGGATAACCCGCAACTATTAGGGTAGTTCCGCCGCCTACTTTATCTGTGCTGGAACTGCTACGGTAACCCAAACTGATAAGCAAGGGGGCTGACTCGATGCCACAAACCGTTGCAGGCTTGGCCGGCAGGAGACACTCTGACAGCGCGAGTTATCATCGAACCCGACAACTGTCTTTTGCGGATAATGGCGCGGCTATGGCAAGCCCTTTGACAACCTGCACGCCCGTTCGCAGCTGTGAGCCAGGGCAATACCTGTTCCGGGCAGGAGATGACGTTCGTTCACTTTACGTCGTACGCTCCGGCGCCTTTAAAAACTACCTGACGAGTGAAGACGGTGATGCAGAGCAGGTGTTGGGCTTTTTTCTGCCGGGAGAAATCCTCGGGCTGGACGCTGTCAAATCCCGCCGCTACGGCTGTTCGGCGGTCGCTCTGGAGAGCAGCAGCGCCTATGAGTTGTCGTTGCAACGCTTGCATACGATAACCACTTCGGCTGCGGAATCTAACGACCCGCTAACAGATTTGTACACCAGCGCCGTCGCCAGAGATTACATCGCATTGTGGATTCTCAGCAAAAAAGCGGCTGACCAGCGGCTGGCAGGTTTTCTGCTGGATCTGTCGCAGCGCTACACACAGCACGGCCTTACTGTCGGCGCTTATCACCTGTGTATGTCACGCCGTGATATAGGCGACTATCTGGGGTTGGCGCTCGGTACAGTGAGTCGTTTGTTTTCGGAGTTCGAAGCCAAAGGTTTTGTCGCCGTGCAGCGACGTGATATTCGCCTGTTGCATATGCAGGCGCTGCGTACATTGGCCGGCAACTGTCCGTGGCCGGCGTGAGACTGTTGCTAACCCGGCACACTAAGGAACGGTCACGAAATAACTTGACGTTCTTGCTTTTCTTTTCGCCCGTCTTCTTCGTCCCCTCGAGGGCCTACTTTTGGTGCGGTAACAGTGACATAGTTCGACTATGCGCCTGTTACCACGCCTCGAATACGAACCACCCTT
>JBBKXJ010000358.1:0-3210 GCA_037969395.1 Pseudomonadales bacterium | reverse complement strand
CCGAAGCGCACGACGTCGTGCCTTCACCCCAGATCTCTGGCAGGCGGACGGCGAAAATCCCGTTCGCCACGGTCGCGATCGCGTCGCGGAGTGTATTCCTCTGGAGAAAGCGCCGACGGGTATACAACAGCTCGCGATAAGAAACCCCAAGCCGGCCGGCACTGACCCGTTTGAGGCCGGCATTCGTGCCGAGCCCGTACAGACACAAAAGTAGTCGTCGTTGTACCTCACTTTGTGAGAGAGCCTGACGGTCCGCAGCCGTCTTGAAGCACTGGGTGAACGCCAGCCTCAGATCTGCTTCCTTCAACACGTCGATGAGCCCGGTGTTCGGCCAGCGGTCCTGGATCTCGGTTTTGAGCCGAGCCACGTTGCACGGCTCTTTCTGGGCTTCGAGTGGCGTGACCGAGATCGCATGCCGAGCGGCCGCACTAATGCGGACCGTTGGGTCTTTCCGCAGCGACCGGTTCAGTTCCGCCAGGGCATCTGTCATCGTCGATTTGAGCGAGCCCGCGAAGTCGTCGTACCGCAATGGGAGATCGAGGCGACGATAGTATTCAGTCCGGTTGTCCGCGTAGTCGGCTGGGAGGTCCTCATCGGGATTGCGGAACTTGTCCGCCCCTTCGACCCAGATCTCCTTGCAGCGGAGTTTCGCGCGCAGCGCTTCAAGCACGACGATCTCGTAGTTGATTCGGTTTACTCGCTCAACACCCTGGCTGTCTGGAGCGACGACGATATCGCGCATGTTCTTGCGTAAGACGCCTTCTACGGGCGTCTCGTCCAGCGAGAAATACACCTGCCGGGAATCCCGGTATCGCCGAATCAGGTCAATCGCTTCGATGACCGGCTGATGTTGTGCGTTGTTTGATCGAAACCGCAGCGTATTGAGAATGAGCGGCAAGATGCGCCGATAGTGACCTCCATAGGATGCCCGAACGACACTATGCACCTTGCGCAAGTAGCCGGGCCCAGCCGATCGATACTCCGCAACGGGCTCTGTCGCAAATTGAGTAGTGGGGGATATTTCAATGTTTAGAAACACAGTAAAAATAGGTGCTTTTGCAAATGCAAAACCGGATAAATAGCTGTTTGCGACAGAACCTCATTTTTTGCGCAGTTATATAAAAAGATGATGAACTCTTTATTACTCGTCACTCTTGAGTAACTATATAGAGCTTTGAAATACGCTCAACAAAGAATGCTGCGTGATCAGGTCTATTCCGTTTTGCCATTCATCTTATTCCTTCATTTATCCAACAAAGCTAATGAGCTTTTGATAATCACCACCATTCACAGCCCTCAGTGCAGCGATATAGTCCGCGCGTTTTTTGTTGGATTTTAAAAAAAATGTCCGGTTTGGGTCGTCAGGTGCCTGTCGCCCAATGCTACATCGATCGTCAGCTTACTGGGCTGCAGAGGCGATGATATTATGACCAACGGCTGCGTTGTTTAAATAAAGAACGATATCGTACGAGTTTCGCTATGACCGGCCCCTTTTTATCAGGGGACTGGCATGGCGATATCAAGCAACAGACGGATCACCGGATTTTGTCGCCCGCGGCGGCATAGCCGATGGTAGCTTGATCGAAGTGTTAGAAAAGACACGCCGCCCGCGACTGACGCTCTACGCGCTGTACCCTGCCCGCCATTTTGTGCCGCCGAAGCTAATGCACTGTGTTGAGTTTCTCAAAAACTGGTTTGCGGAGGAGCGAGGAAACTCTATGAATTGATTGCTGTCAGTGTTTCTACTTGTAAGCCAAACCTCCCGTTGACGGCACAATCATACAAATTTCTGGCAGAAACTATGGCAATGCAGCTAAACGCTAATTTTTCCCAACGTGTTGTGATGCACGGCGACAGGATGGACTGGCAGGTTTCACCGATTGCCGGCGTCGAGCGCCGCATGCTTGATCGCATCGGTGACGAAGTCGCGCGAGCTACCTCCATCGTGCGCTATGCACCAAGCAGCCATTTTCCCACGCATGTGCACAATGGCGGCGAGGAGTTTCTGGTGCTGGAAGGTGTTTTTCAGGATGAACATGGCGATTACCCGGCAGGTTCCTATATCCGCAATCCTCCAACGACACGGCATACGCCGGGTTCAAAACAGGGCTGCGTTATTTTTGTGAAGCTTTGGCAGTTTGACCGGCAAGATCGAACATCCGTTAACCTCGACAGCAACAAAGCCGCCGCTAAACCCGACGTGGACCGGCCCGATGTGGTGGTGACACCACTATTCAAAAACGAACAGGAAGATGTGCGTATCGAAACCTGGCAGCCAAACGCAACTATTAAGGTCAACGCTCGCAACGGTGCGGAACTGCTGGTGATGAAAGGCAGCTTTTCTGAAAGAGAAGATACCTTGCACTATCAATCCTGGTTACGCGTGCCTGTCGGCGGCGCCGTGAATGCTCTAGCCGGCCCTGATGGAGCGCGTGTTTGGATCAAAACCGGGCATTTGCGTTTTAGCGCAGATTACACGCAACCAACAGCGTGATCAATTCTTCTCCACCGCGTCCCAGGTGCCGGTCAGCGTGGAATACGGAGAATAGGCGTAGTGACAGCGAACGTGTCATCTGCCTTCACTCAGGATAATTGTTATTGGCGTAGATATTAAATTACCGCTCATTAATTGCAAAGCGGTGAAGCAGCATGAAACACAATTGGAGTGATGAAGAACTTGTTGAGCACTGGATGCTGGCGGAAAAAGAAAAACAGCATTTGACCCAACGTACCGATCAAGGCCTCGGTGCGAGTAGAACGGCCAGAGTAATCTGGCCGTTCTACTCGCACGGACGCCCACTATCGTGACACAGGGGGAAACCGCCGATGTTTACGGCTCTTTGGCGTGTAAGAAAAACCACTAAGATAAATTGCCGAACCTGTTGAACCAATCCATATGCGTGACGGAGATTCGCTGTCGAGGTCTCTATGCAAAGCATAGTTGTAGCATGGCCCCTCTTCGCTTCCTTCGAAGCAGCCCTGAAAACTTGAAGGATTCAAAGCAACAGTTTCCATAAAATTGTCATCTTTGTCAAAAAGTACAACCAGCAGCGTATCTCCAGAAAAACTAAAGGCCGTAAATATCAGACTTTTGAACCCTCTATGGAATGTAATACTTAGCCCGGAAAATTGACCTGTTTCTTCTAAAGGGTAACCAAACGGAACTAAATAATTGCTGTTTTCGCCATAAAGCTCCAGCATTTTCATGGG
>JBBKXJ010000357.1:0-6584 GCA_037969395.1 Pseudomonadales bacterium | reverse complement strand
CACTGGAAGCAGCAGCAGGGGTCGCGTCTGCCTCGGCGGCAAAAGCAGGCATAGTCAATTGAGCGGCAGCAATGAGGCTGGCCGCAGTGAACATTCCGAGTTTGCTAAAGGTTTTCATCGTGTATTTCCTTCCATTCGTGATGGCCGGCCAACCACTGGTCCGGCTCATGCATATAATAGGAAGGCAACCTGCCGCTAACCTTGCTTGAACTTTACAAATTCGACAAGTTGGCCGGCAGGGGAGGGAAACGCACTTCGACGCGCAGGCGGCTTATATGGGTTTCTACCACCGTCGTTCCGGGATCAAAACTGAAGTCCCATACTTGCTCGAGCAGCATCGACCTGGTGACAATTCGACCGGCATTGCGCATCAGTACTTCCAGTACGCCAAATTCCTTGGCCTGCAATTCAATGCCAGTGCCACCGCGTCGCGCGGTTCTTGACAGCAGGTCGAGCTCAAGATCGTGAACTCGCAGCAGCGTCACTTCTTCTCCCTCGCTGGGACGGCGGGAAATCGCGCCGCTGCGCGCCATCAGCTCCGAAAAGTGAAAAGGTTTCGTCAGATAATCATCGCCGCCCGCGTTGAGTTCTTCAACCCGGTCTTCAACGTCGCCAAGCGCCGTAAGAAAGATTACGGGAATTCCGCTACCGGACGCACGCAGCGCTTTGAGAACCGCCATGCCATCCATTCCCGGCAGCATTCGGTCCAGAATGACAAGATCACACGCGGAATAAAGACAATAAGACAGTGCCTCGCGACCGTCGGCGACACAATCGACCGTATGCCCTTCGGCCACCAGGCCTTTACTGACATACTCGGCCATTTTGGCATCATCTTCGGCGACAAGAATTTTCATAACTTGGGTATCGCTATTCCGTTGGGTACCGGTCTTTTGCTCAGGTCGATGGCGTGATAGTTAATCCGAGCTTCTTCCATGCGTCAGCCTTCGCCAAATCATTGGCCAGTGCGAGCGCCTGTTTTGACCTGTGTTGTAAATTCAGGCGGCCTCCTTTGTTTTCCCAGGCAGCAATAGACGCACCGCTGACTCCAATCAACTGCGCAAACTGCGTGTTATTTAGTTGTAAACGTTTTCGCAGGCGGGACACGTTTGCACTGGTGGGTGTAAAGGGCTTATTGCGGGTGGATTTACCGGTTTTAGGCCGTACAGGAGGGTTCTTGACCGCTTTCCTCGCTTGAGCACGCTTTTTCTTCGCTGCGGGTTTGATGTCGAAAGGGTCGCCCGACTTACTATCACTTGAGTCAAATTCGACGTCAAATATATCGCCAACATTGCTATCGAGGCGGCGCCGTTTGCCGCTGCCTTTGGGTAAGGTTATGTCAGTGCTGACCAGCGTTTCATGATCGACGCCTCGCAGTTTGAACAGCAGCTCGGGCTGCTTGTCCAGCAGGGCGCCCACGCCGTATAGCACGGCAGCGAGGTGTTTGCAAAGATGGGCCCAGTCGGGGCAGTTGCAGTCGAGTTGTATGTCGCCGGGTTGCGGAAATAGTCCCGTTTTCTGGTGCGTAACAACTTCCATCACATTGTCCGACAGTCTTCCCTGCAGTAATTCAAGAATGGAGCCTATCTCACCCATACAGTCTTGCTGGATCGCCTTCCAACGCTGTTTGGACAGGGGTTTAATCGCAACCTTGATAGCATACAGTTCCGAGCCACTGACGATAGCGCTGATTTCACCCTTGTTGATTTCAAGATGACATACCGAACCATTGCGCACATAGCGCTTGCCCCGTGGCAGGCGATTGGCGTAGTCACTGAAGTGCTCCAGGTGTTCGCACCAGGCTTGCCCCCAGAAGGTGCTGGCGATTTTTCGGCCTTCAATTGCAATGGGGCAGACGTCGACCCCCTGCTTGCGTAGCTTGCTCATTTGCCGCCTGGCGTTGGCCCGCTGTTGCGCGACGGAAACATACGGACGCCAGTATTCATAGGCCATAGCATTTACTCCGCTGCACTTTACTCCGCTGCACTTTACTCCGCTGTACTTTACTTCGCCGCACTTTACTCCACCGCATCAGGAACCTACTTTGTTGACGTCAAGGGTGACCAGCTGTAGCAACTCCTCGTTACTCATCTCAGTCAATAGCGTTGCCGCGCCGCCACTTAGAATATCGTCCGCCAGCGCGCTTTTGTCGCTGATCAGCTGGTCAATTTTATCCTCTATCGTGCCCTGGCACACCATTTTATGCACCAGCACATTGCGCTTTTGTCCAATACGGAAGGCGCGGTCGGTGGCTTGATTTTCCACCGCCGGATTCCACCAGCGGTCAAAATGAATCACATGCGACGCTTGCGTCAGGTTTAAACCGACACCACCGGCTTTTATGGAGAGTATAAAAAACGGCGGCCCGTCTTCCCGTTGAAAAAGATCAACGCGCTGCTTGCGTTGTGCGATTGAGGTGCCGCCATGCAATACTAAGCCGGGCTGACCAAAGCAATCGGATAAAAAATCCGCAAGGGGCTCGGTTATTTCACGAAACTGGGTAAACACCAGCACTTTTTCCTGCCGCGAGGCAATTTCCGCGCACAATTCAGCCAGGCGGGAAAATTTACCACTGTTTTGCGGCAGGTAGAGGCCATCCCCCAACCACTGGGAAGGGTGGTTACATATCTGTTTAAAGCGTGACAGATAAGACAACACCAACCCTTTTCTTTGTATGCCATCCGGTGCCTGCAGTGCGGCCGCCAGTTCGCGAACCGACTTTTCATACAGTGCCGCTTGCTTTTTGCTGAGGTTGCAGTAGGCGTGTACTTCGGTTTTATCGGGTAGATCGGCAACCACACTTTTATCAGTTTTAAGACGGCGTAGTATATATGGCTGCACCAGATTTCTCAGCGGCGCGTACTGATCGTGCTCGCGGGCTTCCAGTGATTTGACAAAAGTCTGAAAACGTTTGGCAGAGCCTAATAAGCCCGGGCAGATAAAATCAAACAGTGACCACAAGTCACCCAGTCGGTTTTCCACCGGGGTGCCTGTCAGTGCGATGCGCGACTCGGCCTTAAGTTGTTTGGCCGCTTTCGTTTGCCGTGTTGCCGGGTTTTTGATCGCCTGAGCTTCATCTAGGACGGCAAGTTGCCACTGTTCATCGAGCAGCCACGTTTGCCGTTGCAACATGCCGTAGGTGGTGATAACCAGATCTGCGCCGGCAACATGCTTGCCATTTGTGGCGTGCTTTTCCCCACTGCGCTGTGCATTTGCGGCGCGCGACGGGTGCACAAAGAGATAGTCGATAGAGGGGGCAAATTTCTCCAGTTCATCCTGCCAATTGCCCAACAGCGATGCGGGCAGCACCAACAACGAGGGTTTGCCAACACCCTGCTGCTTGTTTGCCAGCAATAGCGCGATCACCTGAATGGTTTTCCCCAAACCCATATCGTCAGCCAGACAGGCGCCCAATTTCAACTGACTTAAATACCAGAGCCAATTTAGCCCACTTTGCTGGTAGGGCCGCAGCGTTGTTCGCAGTGCTTTGCCGACCCGGGTTAGTGGTTGTGTAGACGGGTTACGCATGGCGTCCAACACCTGACTCAAGGCTGCACCCGCCTGCACCGATGACCATTTTTGCTCCGGCCCCTGCTTATTAACCGCCGCCATATCGATGGGAGAACCCGCCAATAAGCGCATCCCTTCACTAAACGAAATGCCGTCACTGGCGACACTCTGTTCCACATTCTTCCAATGCGTGAGTGCTTCGTTGAGTTTTTCCTTATCGACTTCCACCCACTGGCCTTTGAGGAGAACCAGACCCTCGTCGGACGCCAGCAGCTGGTCCCACTCCTTGCGGCTTAGGGTTTGATCGCCCAGGGTGAGCGCCACATCGAAGTCCAGCAGCGATGTGGCGTCAAAATTATTGCCCGCTTTGCTGCCGATACTGACGCTGACTTGCGGGCGAGAACGTTTTTTCCACCAGTCGGGTAATCTGACCGAAAGGCCGGCCGCCTCGTACAACGGCAGTTCCTGAACGAATTGATACGCTTCTCCGGGCGTCCAGGCCAGCGGGTGATAGATATCACCCGACTCAAGCAAGTCCTTAACCAGCGGGCTGCTTTGACTAGCGAGGTAGACCGGCGACAGCAGATTGATCAACTGCTTTTTGTGCCGGGTGCCTGCGTATTGCTGCAGCGCCTGACCGAGGGGCTGATGCTTTGCATTGCCCTGGTTGGAAAGCTGGGCGACATAAGTCGCCATAAAGGCAAAGGGATAATCGCTATCCTGTTTGTTTTCGGCCAGATGGAAGCAAACGCGGCCTACTTGATGCCAGCGTGGCGCGTGTTTTTTAAGAAACTCTGCCAGACCGGCGCCCGCCGTGTTCACTTGTTCGCACAGCCAGTTGTCTATGCTTTGCCAGGCATGTTCGAAGACGGTCGAAGACAGGTACTCGGCACCTGGCATTGGCGGGGCGCTGCCTAGCAGCCGGGTGGCTGTTGCTTGCGCCGCAAATTCAATAGTTTGCACATGCTGCGTGGCGGCCGCGGGCAGTTGGCAACGCACCGTCATATACGCACTGGCAAATTCGCGCCAGAAGCGCAGCCCGGGGGAAAGTTCCAACGTATTTTTGTAGGCCGCCAGGGCGAATAAGCCATCGCCTATCCCTTTGCCGAAAGCTTTTTCAATAACGGCGGGTACCGGCGTGATCGACGTTATTGTCGAAGTGTCCTCTGAAACTGCGTAACAGCGCAGGTGTGCCTGTGGCGTTACGCCTAGCTCGATAGTCATCGCAATTCCTGGGCTATTTCCGCGGCCGATTGCACGCGTGCTGCAGCAGAAAAGTTGTACGGGCAACAATAATGGTGTGTTCGCTTTTATGCAGCGGCGCACGGACCGAGTCAAAATTTTGTCGTTCGAACGATCCATCTACTGTAACCGGTCGAAAAATCGGGAGCAACACTCACGCCTCCTGTTACAGGCAAGAATACCACCCACACTGCGCAAAAACACTGATGCCGGTTGCAAGGTCTTGCCCGAGGATGCTGCATTCACAGCTAACAAACTATCTAACGGAGCGGCACAGCGGGCTGGCCACTTACCAACAGCGCTGGCGATCATCGCACTATTATATTTTCATTTATTGACAAATATTCTTATTTTGGGTAAATTAAAATTTCACCTCCAGGAGGAACTGAAATGAAGGACACCTATCGGCCCAAAGGGCTTTCAAGCGCCGTGTCCTATCAGGACGCCAAGGCCGCGTATCGCTGGCTCGAAGAGGCGTTTGGATTTGAACCACTAATCGTCATTCTCGACGCAGACGGCAATCTCGGCCATTCGGAAATGACATTCGGCAATTCCGTGCTGATGGTCGGCACTGAATGGAGCGATGACCACAGAAGCCCGAAATCGATCGGCGGCAAGAATACACAGAGCGTTCACGTTCAACTCACGGAAGGCGACGATATCGATGCGCATTGCGCTCGCGCGCGCAGCGCCGGTGCCGAAATCCTGCAGCAACCGGATACGCAATTCTATGGTGACCGCACCTATCGCGCGAAGGATCCTGAGGGACACATATGGACCTTCGGCGTCACCGTGCAGAAAATGACGCCCGCCGAATGGGACAAGGCGAGCGGCCTGACGACCAGGAATCGGCTCGATTGAGCGCGAGCATCGACAAGACCTTCGCGGCACTTGCAGACCCGCAACGCCGCCGCGCCGTTGAGCTACTTGGGGAGCGGCCACGGCGGGCGGGCGAACTCGCCACTGTGCTGGGCCTGGCAGCGCCTGCGATGAGTCGTCATTTGCGCATCATGAAACAATGCGGCCTGGTCGAAGAGACTCACCCCGAGTTCGACGCGCGGGTTCGCGTCTATGCGCTGAAAGACGGCGCCATGGTCGAATTGAAACGCTGGGTCGCCGACACCGAAGCAATGTGGACGGCGCAGCTTGCCGCTTTCAAAACGCATGTGGAAAAAAAACGCCGATGACAGCGGCGGTCATCGTCTCCATTCGAGTCGACGCCTCGCCACTAAAGGCGTTCAACGCTTTCACCGAGGAGATCGGTGAATGGTGGCGGTCAAACCCGCTATTCCTACTGACCCCGCACGGTGACGGTTCTCTTCGTTTTGAGCCAGGCGAAGGCGGGCGATTGGTCACGACGCTTGTGGACGGTGAGGAATTCGAGGTTGGTCGTATCACCATTTGGCGGCCCGGTGAACGGCTCGCGCTCAATTGGCGTCAGGCGACGTTCGGCCTCGATCAGTCGACCGAACTCGACGTGCGTTTCGAAGCGATCGGGCGCGAGACACGAATCACAGTCGAACACAGGGGCTGGGACGCTATTCCGCAGGATCATGCCGCGCGCCACGGATTCGAGCTGATGTTGTTCCAGCGCCGGCAAGCGGAACACTGGCGCGTGCTGCTCGCGTCCTTAAATATGGTACTAGGTCCCGATCGCATTCTCTCCGGCTAAGTGGATGTGTTAAATGCCCCGGTTCCCGTCGTGGTCAAAAATACCACGCAAACTGCGCGAAAACACCGACGCCAGTCGCGAGGTCTTGCCCGGCAATGCCGGATTCAATGCCACCAAATTCGCTGCCGGAGGGGCCCAGCGGAATATTCACGCTGCCAAG
>JBBKXJ010000356.1:0-7317 GCA_037969395.1 Pseudomonadales bacterium | reverse complement strand
CTTCACGCTCAAGCGCTCGCTCATGTTGAGCCTTGTAGAAATTGAGCTGTGATTTAAGCTCTATATACGTAAGCTTACTCAGGACAACCGTCTCCCTGGCAAAGGGCGGGTCATCGCACTGCTCTGTGAGGGGTGCAGAAGCGGATAGGAGGGCTGTGTCATCCATGACTGACGTTATACCCGAAAACAGTTTGTGTGTCCCGTACTTTTTGCAGCGCGGCCTAAACATTTTCCCGCTGGTATCCAGGTTTTGCCGGGCACAGCCAGGGATTACAGGTTGCTGGCTGACCCCAAGAGATGAACCACTCTCCGATTTGAACGTCAAAAACGGATGAAATGCTGCCGTTCAGCGACTACAAAGCGCCCTGGTGTTGCCGCCGCCGATAGTGGGACCGTTCGGGGTAGAAAACTCTCCGCCCTGAAGCGGGCGGAGAGTCGCGCAGATTTAGGGTGACACAGCAACCTGTTTGGGGGCGGCACATGCGATGGGGAGCTTCAGCGTGCAAGGCCACGTGCGCCAAATTTGATCCCCGAATGCATGATAACGGACGCCTCGGTAGGCGAAGTCGAGCGAGAGAGTGTCGAAGAGGTTGCAAGTTAAATGCGAAGCCGCATGACGCGGAGAATGTACCTGGGCCAACAGCGGGTAGCCCGGAACAAAGGCTTGCCAGCTTTGATCCGGCTGAATCGGGGCGACGTTCGGCCTGAAGACTACCCGCACGTCTGATGGTAACACCCAACCTTCACCGGTGATGGGTTTGTCGGGGGTCGGGGTTCGCGTAATATCGGCCGTGGTGGCGAAGCGGGCGTTTGGATCCACCTCTTCCTGACAGAAGCGGTTCATAGCGGCGATGCCACTAACAACAGTGCCGTTAACATCGACGTGCGGAGAACCATCTGTCGTAGATTTGGTGAACCCCACGAAATGGTATTGAATGACGGCCGCGCTACCATCAATGATATCAACTGGTACCGGGTCTGTGTCCTCATTAATGACCGTGACCTGGGTACTGGGCTGGGCTGCGACGGGTACACTGAGCAGGACACAAAAAACCAAAAACACATTGCGATACGTTTTCAAGGGATACATGGTCATTCTCCAGTGGTGTAACTACGTAAACGAAGGTACGTCTGAACCGGGGTAAAGTCTCTGCTTCCAGCGCCCCTTATGCCGATATCGGCATACCTCCCGCTGATCCTTCCACCACAATTCTATTGCGAGATTGAATCGATAAAGTCTATCCTGATTACCCACGTTGCTCAGCCTGGCTTCAAGCGTTATACTGTACATATGCACAGTGCAGGAGAAAGCTCATGGCTAAGAATCAGATTCAATTTCAGCAAGGCTACAGTTTTCCAGAGTTTTTTAAAGAATTTGGTACAACTGAACAATGTGAACAGGCTCTGGCCAAATGGCGATGGCCAAACGGTTTTGTTTGTCCCAACTGTAGTTTGACTCGGTACTGCGAATTAAAGTGCAGAAGGCTGTATCAGTGCAACGATTGTCACCAACAAACGTCACTAACTAGTGGCACTATCTTCGCAGGAACCAAGGAATGTGCATGAAATAAGTTAAACAAAGCTGCTAGATGTTTGCTTCAGGCACAGCGACTTAATTCCATTGCGACATATAATCATCGAATTCAATTCGCATTTCTTCCTTAAATCCTTCGGCAACCTTTCTACCCGTTTCATACACCCTGTTAAAGATAGATGAAAATACCTTCAAACCTGATGTTGTCGTTGTTCTTGCTATCAGCTCATTAGCCAGCCGGTGGGTAGTTAACACCATCCCTTGTAGCGAGCGGGTAATATGCGGAAACAGTCGATGCTCAACAGGGTTCCATTTAGACGTGTGTGGAGGATAATGAGCGATTCGTATTTCAACCCCTATCTCATCGACCAAAGCCTGCAAATCCTGCTTGAAAATATAATGTCTGGAAGAGTTGCTACCGCCGCCATCCATCAACATTAAAATAGTGTCTGCATCAGGATAATGCGCCTTCCCAAAATGATCCCACCAGTAGCGAATGGAATCACAGGCGAACTCACTGGTGTCGTGACTGGTGCCAATGATGACATAGCCCTCATTGCGGGCGATGTCATAAATGGCATGCGGAATGGCAACCCCTTCTGCCAATGAAGGAAAGTCATGATCAAACACTTCAACTGTTTCAGTGGTATAGATCTTCCCCTCGCGAAACAGGTTGCCTATCAGTTCCTTTTTCTTTGTGTCAACACTCACTATCGGATTGCCGTCCGCCTCAAATTCAGTCCTTAACTCGGCAATGCGCTCAAATTGCGCATTTCGGTTCACATGCTCTCCGGCAGACTTTTTTTTAGCGCTTTGCGTTTGACATAACCGTGTTTCTTCAATAATTGACGCACAATATTGCGACTCACTTTGAAGCCTTGTGTGGCTAACAGGCCGGCAATGTCCGCGCGCGTCAAATTTGTCCATTTCACCTGTGCATTCATAGAATCGCCTGCTGTATGTTCCTTTACTACCTGCAAGAAGACATCATTAATATCCGGCTGCTTTTCAAGAACAGAGCGCCGCCCTCCGCCTGCCTTTTGATTCCGGTCCTGATCCACTACCTCCTCTTCATCGAGTTCTTGAATACCCCGCAGAATGGTAGTGCGCGAACACTGAAAAAGACGCGCAATATAGCTGACGCCTCCGTGCCCGAGTTTGGAGGCCTCAACGCCAGCATATAAGCGCCGGTTTTTTTCCGGAAGGCGATGGTAGAGCGCTTGCATTTGGGATTCAGTTTCTCGGGTATAAGGCAGCATCATGCTTTCAACTAGGCTGATAAATCAATTTAAGTAAGAACCTTAACTATACTGCTCTAATTGCCTTTTGTTCAACCTAATTCGTGCTCGTTCCCAAGTTGCCGTTAAACAAATGGTTTCTGGCCATGTATTTGCTAACCCAGTCGAAAAACGGCATGTCGGCGCTGGCGCTCAAACGAAATATTGGCGTCTCCTACAACACCGCATGGAGCATGAAGCACAAAATCATGCAGGTGATGAAAGAACGAGAAGACCGAAAACCACTTGAAGGTTTTATTCAATTGGATGATGCCTACATTGGTGGCGAAAAATCCGGAGGAAAAGTAGGCCGAGGATCGGAAAACAAGACGCCATTTATTGCCGCTATCGCCTGTGATGATTGTGGTCATCCGCTTCGTATGAGTTTGAATGTGGTTGAGGGATTCAAGCTGACGGAGATCGCCCGCTGGTCCAAGCAGCACCTAGCTCCGGGGAGTGTGGTCGTATCCGATGGATTAGCCTGTTTCTCAGCGGTGACTGCCGCGGAATGTTTACATGAGCGCATCATTACTGGAGGCGGTCCCAAGAGTGTGACTAAGGAGGAATTTACGTGGGTCAACACCATGATTGGAAACGTCAAGAATTCGATTTCGGGGACCTACCACTCCATTGGAGGTAATCACAAGCACCTGCCTCGCTATTTGGCCGAGTTCAGTTACCGCTTCAACCGACGATTTAACTTGAAGAACATGCTGCCTCGCCTGGGCTATGTGGCGGTGAGGACTCCTCCTATGCCGTATCGGCTGTTGAAGCTGGCTGAGTCTTATGGGTAATCAGGCAGCACTATGACTTCTATAAGGACCCGGGTTTCGAGGAGAACAAGCGCAGCTCCACACGTAACCTGGTATCGGACGGTTATGAACTAATCGATGTCGGTGTGCCTTCCAAGCGCGCCATTACCGGCGGCACGGGGCGCTTCAAGCGTGCTTCAGGTCAAGCCACGCAAGTGCTGCTTGGTATGAATGCGAACGATGGTGTGAACCTGCGCTTCCGGGTTGTTGTTCGGTAGTTCAATGGAGCAAGACATTGCGGCACGGCGCAGGGAACGCGCCGTAGTGTGCCGCGATTTTAGGCTTTGTGACGGTTTCGCAATGCATTGCTAACCATTCAGTGCGCGTAATTGACGCAGCCCCCGGCAGTTATGTAGTCCGCAGTGCAGCGATAAATCGCCACCAGGCACAGTAGCAAAAAACGTAAAGTTTGCTCATATACAAAGGAAAAATACGATGAAACCTCTTGCCCACTCTCATGTCATCGTGATCGGCGCGGGACTCTCCGGACTAGCCGCCGCACGCGAGCTTGCGTTGCGGATTGCTCCGGTAACAATACTTGATGCCGCCGAGCGAGTCGCAGAACCGTGGCGTAGCCGGCACCCGCAGCTTAGACTCAATATTCATCGCCAGTTCGCGGCACTGCCTGGCGCTGCCATGACCCGGCGCGATGGCACTTTCGTCCGCCGCGACAGCGTCGTCGATTACCTGCAACGCTACGCAACCGACCTGGAGGTGCCAATTATCTTCGGCGTCAGCGTCTCTGCTATACAGAAGGTCGAGACCGGCTGGCGCGTCGCAACCGCCAGCCAGGATTATTTGTGCAAGCATCTCATCGTCGCCACCGGCCGGGACCGGGTACCGCACATACCGGACTGGCAAGGAATGGACGGCTTTACAGGCGAAGCAGTTTTGTAGTCGGGCGCCTGGTACGCGCTAGAAAGGCACTAGTGAATATGTGCTGCGCGTTATTTTGTGTTCCGCAGCATTTTTAACCCGGGGGCTGATTTTCCACGCGTCGTTGTCGAATTTACACGCCGATTACCACGCTGGGTACAACGGTAGAGCGCTACTCTGGGCGGCATGCACAGTTCAGCAAATTCTGCCCAAGGGGTAGCCCATAAATCAGGAGATCATTACCCATGAAAAACTATAGATACCAATTACCGCAATCATCCGGCCAGCTGTATTTGACCGACGCAGGGCTTGAAACCGACTTGATCTTCAATCATGGCATCGAGATTCGTGAGTTCGCGGCGCACACACTGCTGTCAGACCCGGCAGGCCGAGCGGCGCTGGCTCATTATTTCCGCGGTTTTCTGTCCCTGGCCAACGCGTATGATACCGGCTTTATTCTGGACAGCCAGACCTGGAAAGCGCACAGCCACTGGTCCAAAGATCTGCGTCAATCGGAGAGCGAGTTACGCGAGGCGAACCGCCAGGCAATTGATTTTATCGCCGACCTGCGCGACGAATTTTCCGCTAACCAAAAACCGATCGTGTTGAACGCCGTGATTGGTCCACGCGGTGATGCCTACGCGCCGGAAAATGCACTCACCGCTGCCGAGGCAGAAGAGTATCACTCCCAACAAATCGGCTGGCTTGTCGCTACCGAGGTAGAGATGGTCTCCGCGCTAACTTTTACGCAGGCAGCAGAAGCCATCGGCGTGGTCAACGCCGCAACCAAAGCGGGTATGCCGGTTGTGGTGTCGTTTACCGTTGAGACCGACGGCAATCTGCCAAGCGGCCAGCCGCTGCGCGACGCCATTATGGAAGTCGATGCGACGACTCAAGGAGCGGCGGATTATTTTATGATCAATTGCGCCCATCCCGATCACTTTATCCATACGCTTGACGCGGGAGACTGGCTGCGCCGCATCAAAGGGTTGCGCTGCAACGCGTCGCGCTGCAGCCACGCCGAACTGGATGAAGCCGAACAGCTGGATGACGGCAACCCGCAGGAATTGGGGCAACTGTATCGCGCGCTGCGGGAAAAAATGCCGTGGGTCAACGTGCTGGGTGGCTGCTGCGGTTCTGATTTGCGTCATGTGACGGAGATCGTCGCGGCGGTTCAGAGCGCTAGACGAGGCGCCTAAGTCCGATGCGCACCAATGCGGCCTTAGTAAAAGGCGTAAACAAAACAGTTTGATACCAGGGGTTATAAAATGATGAATACGGAAATTGATACTCAAGCACTTGAACAGCTCACGGGCAAGGTTGTCTGCGACCTGGCCGCAAACTATAGCGGAGTATTGGTCAGCGTCGGCGACAAGTTGGGGCTCTACCAGACCCTCGCAGCCGCTGGTCCGCTAGACTCAGAGCAACTCGCCCGGCGCAGCGACTGCAACGAACGCTACGTACGAGAATGGCTCAAACGCACAAGCGGCCGCGGGCTATATTTGCTATCACTCTTCTACGCGTACTTACCAACTTTCACCCGAGCAGGCCGCCGTCTTTGCCGACAGGGAGAGCCCGGTCTTCTTCCCGCCCGCATGGCAGGTACCCGCGTCAATGTGGTTTGACGAGGAAAAGACGCTGCAAGCATTCCGTAGCGGCGAGGGCTTTTCCATGTTCCCGGTTTATCGGTATTGATCCACATGAGGACTCCTTGGTGGTTGTGGATGTCAACGTCAGCATCGATATTCGGAACACCGTAGCGCGGCTTTAGGAGCTGGATCCCAGCAACGATGAAATTACCGAGATGAATGGCACTTAAATAAGGCCAATCGAGGCTGCAGAGGCCTGAATAGAGGGAGAATTTCCGGGACCTTCCCTAGCAGGGACGCTAGGGATAGAGCCTCCAGGGACGGATTCACGGCGTGTCCCGGAAATTTTCGCTCTGTTCAGGCCGGTCTACCCGCTTATTTAAGTGCCATTCATCTAATCATTAACTGCGCACGTCTGATTGCTGCTCACATACCCTCGCACCATTAACAAGCAGTTAGCCTCGCAACGCCTGCCTGTAAGCTGCGCAGTGTGTTGCGTAATGGTACGTCGTTGACTTTAATAAATAAGGGGAACAGGGAAGAAACGTTACTAACAGGAGTGGCGAATAATGCGCCGTGGAAAATTCGACATCAAATACAACAACAACACCGCAGCCGCAGTTTGCGGGCTGCTGTTATTACTACCAGCCGCTGCGTGGGCGCAAGCAGACGATGATCTGGCTTTTGACAGTTATGCCAGTGGCGGAAGTGAAAACTTCAACATGCTGTTCGATGATATACCCTCGGTGTTTGCGGCATCGAAACACGAACAAAAAGTCACGGAGGCGCCGGCTTCGGTCAGCATTGTTACGGCAGAAGAGATCAAGCGCTACGGCTACCGCACCCTAAGCGATATTTTACGCAGCGTACGCGGTTTTTACGTTGTCAATGACCGTAACTATGGTTACGTCGGTGTGCGTGGTTTCGGTCAACCCGGCGACTACAACACCCGTTTGTTATTGATGATCGACGGCCGTCGGATGAACGATGCCATTTATGACAGTTTCGGCATCGATGGCGATCTGGGTCTGGATGTGGATCTGATTGACCGCGTCGAGATCGTGCGCGGGCCTGGCTCGTCGTTGTACGGCACGTCGGCCTTTTTCGGGGTGATTAATATCACCACCAAAAGTGGCCGTGACTACGAGGGCGCCGAACTCGCTGCAGAGATTGGCAGCCAGAATACCACCATTGCTCGTGCCACTTACGGCTCGCGTTTCGACAATGGC
>JBBKXJ010000355.1:0-5082 GCA_037969395.1 Pseudomonadales bacterium | reverse complement strand
TCCGGTCAGCGAGACTACTTACGCCCGGTCAGCGAGACTACCTTGCCAGGCTTTATCCACAAGCGTTAGGAAACGGATAGACCTTGTTGCAGAGCACTCATTTCCCAATCTTTTGCACGCTTGTTTGACGCCTTTTGTTCAGCAACAAACTCGGGAGAGGGCACAACGGTATATTTAACGTCGGTGATTTTGCGCCCTTCCCTGCGAGGCTCAGCTTTATAGCTTAGTAAAATTTTGTTTCGGACAAGCTCATTCATCGCAGACTTGGCTTTAGTTCGGTTTCGCTCGGCCGTGCTTTGTTGTAATAAGCCACTATCTTCGAGTTCTGAAAGCATGAAATGGTATGTATTTGAAAGACTGGCTTGCCTATAGCGGTGAATCAGCTGTTTATAGACCCAGCGGGCCAATTGCTCATCGCAGACCATGAGGCGATCATAATTAAACTGCCTGTATTCAAGGCGGTTGATGCTCCTGCTGATAAACAGCGGCAGCCTGGCTATATGATGAGCCTCTCTATCTGCAAGGTATTCTTTGCGCCCGACTGTCACCAAATCTTGCAATATTGAGCCTTTCCAAACTTCTTTGCCTTCTGCCGCCACTGTAAGGATGCAAGAACTCATCACTTCAATTGCATGTTTAATTTGGTTTCTATCGCGGCTGCGTTTTCTGGCCTTCAGTTCTTTACGGATCATGCTTAAAGAAAAGCGAACCCAACTTTCTAGATTGCCAGGATCATGAATTCCGTATTGTTGATCGGTAAAAATTTTCTTTAGCGCTTCTTCAACAAATTCTTCCGTTGCGCCTGGAAAAAATGCCTTATACGTACCATCGTCCTGCTCGATTAGCGCGGGCTGTATTTTTACAGTACATGGCAACCCATTGAATCGATAACTCCATGTATGGGGATTGGCTAAACCGTCAGCGGTACGAAGCTTTTCCACCTGCTTAGGGGTGAAAAAATATTTTGGGATGCGTTCCCACATCTCCACGGTATTTGAAATGCCGCTATCGTCATTGCTGAGAAACTGCGAAAAAAGATCAAACTGCGGGCTTTTGATGGTCGTAGCAGGCGGTTTTTTCTGCCCATTTTGTTTTATAGCAATGTCAGTCATATAAGTATCAAATTCTATAGTATATAGTTTTATACTTTTTCGCCGTACTTAGCTAAAAGCATTTCAATCGCTTCTTCGGCTAGTTCTGGGGCTTTCTTACCTTTCACCATCTTCTGCTTGAAAACAAGAGTCTCGAATGCCTCGGCATGTTGATCTTGAATATAAAATGCTTTTTGCTTTCGGGAAGGAGCACGCGTAACGCGCTGCAATATGGGGGCATTGTGGTTTGCGGTCTGTCCCTTTTGCTTTAAATCTTCGGCCCGGTTTTCTTCTTCATCCATCCACGAGGGTTTAGGCTGCGGCATGTTCTTTTTCTCCTTGCTGTATGGTTTCTTCAAGTAATAAAGCGCCCAGAATTCTATTAATCTCTTGGCGGCGCTCCCGGACCTTGTAGGCTTTCGACAATTTAGGATCAAAAATTGTTCGGTATTCCTCGGCGGCCCGGCTAAAGACGCCGCTAGAGGGAATCACGAATGCGCCCTGCCCTTTTAAAAAATCAGTGGTCGCCTTTTCACTCGCTCTATGCGCCTGGCCATCCGTAACAACGGTAATAATTTCCTTGCCCTGCTGCTCCGCACGTTTGAACGCATCAATATACGTTGCAAATTGATCGCGAGCGGGTTTAAGGGGCATTAAGAGCAAATGGGTGTCCGGCACTTCCCAATCGCTTGCTTGATGATCGAAAAAGATAATATCGGCGTTCGGCCGTTCACTCGGAATATTTGCAACAACCTCAAAAGGCAAGTTACCGGAGTTGTAGTAAAGCATCGATGTGCCTTGTTGGTCTTGGCAGACGATAAGGGGCTTAATGCCCATTTCAACAGCGGCAGCGGAAAGATTAACCGCCAGCATAGACTTACCCTGCCCGCCCTTCGGGTTCCAAATAGAAACAAGTTTGATTTTTTTCATTGTGCACCAAAGAAATTGGTTGAAAGAATGGCTATCAACATTTTTACTATAAAAATTGATAGTATCAAACTATAAAAGTAATTACTATCAATCTATATACTATAGAATTTTATAGTAGCAGATTATCTAACTTCAACGCCCCATATCATAATCATCTGATTGATCACGCTTGGCAGCCGCTGTTGAAATAGCCGCAGCGGCGCTGTAATGCTCGGTTTCAACCAGGCGCCCCTAAATATTAGGCATGGTCGGGCAGGGCGCATACGAGCGCCTGCGGGGCTTCTGAGGCTTTCAGGGCTTCAAGCCGGTCTTGAGTGTCTTAGCTGACAACTGAAGCTCAACAGGGTAGGGCAACCGTGTTAGCGGGCGATCGCAACGCTCGTGTTTAATCTCTGGGTGGGCACACCGCCGGCCGCTGCCAGGGTTCTAAAATTGTCTCGCTTTTCACTTTTCCAGTCGTTCGGCCAGCCACATTTTAATGATTGATTGACGGGTGACACCCAGCCGGCTGGCTTCCTTGTCGAGTGAACGAATCATCCAGACAGGAAAATCAACGTTAACCCGTTTCTGTTCTTGGTTAATCCGATGAGCCTTGGCAATATCAAGGTCTGCTACCATGCTCTTGCCTTCGTCGAATTTCTCGTCAAAGTTTTTAGCTTTCATAGAGCGCTACCTCGTCGTTGCGTGAGCGGCGAACCGACACGATGCGGATGACATCGCCACGATAGGTGATGACTGCCGACCAATGTTTTTGCTGTATTAAACCGATGACCATGCTGCGCTGTTCATCTTCCACGTTTTTTGCCGGAATTTCTAACGCATCGGGATCGTTCCAAAGCGCTTGCGCATCGACAAAATCAATACCGTGCTTTTGCAGATTCGTAGCGCTTTTGGTGTGATCGAATTCGAATACCATGGTATATATATTATACCTTAATGGCACACAAGGCGGTATAACCGTGGCGTCTTTTACTCATCCAGAACGACGCGCTCATGCGGTACGCGCTTTGACTGAATAACAGGCGCCACTGAGGCCGGGTAGGGCAGCGCCACGGTATCCGCAGGCAATTGTCCGGCGTATTCCGGCCAACGCTCGAAGTAGGGCAGCGCTTGCCCGCGCCAGGTGTGGCCCCGGTACGCGCAGATGACCTCGTTGGCCGCCAGCGCCTGCAGCTCGTGCGGGAACACCACCGGTTCCTGCACCAGACTGCGGGAATGCGTGGCGCCTGGCGCCAACCCCGTGCCGGTCGTGATACCCGTCGCCCGCACTTCACGATCCGTCACGCCAATCCGTGTGCTCATCCAATCGGCCGATGCATTATCGTTCAAGCGAAACACCATCTGAACATCGCAGGCACCCAGGATGGTATTAGGGCCTTCGCCGGGGGCACGGCCGTATTTTTGCATTTGCTCAATCGATTGCCAGTACATCCACAGCGGCATCTGGCGGCTGCGGATGGTGTTGAGCTTTTCCGCCAGACCGGGGATTTTGGGCGCACTGCCGATTTCATCGAGCAGCAGCAGGACGGGCGGCCGGTCGGTCTGCGTGATCAGATAACGCATGACATGGCCGACCATAAATGCCATCAGCCGCGCCGTTGTTTCGCGGTGTTGTTCTTCAAACTGCAAAAACAGGGCGACCGGTTGACCGGGTGCGCCCAGCTCACTGAGCGAGAAGTCCGAGTCCGCCAGCGATGCCCTGATTGCCGGATAGCGCAGGAAGCGCAGATTGCTGCGAAACGTCGCAAAAATGGAGCCCAGCAGGCGCTCGTTGGCCGCCGTCATCATCAGGCTATGGGCGATCTCCCGCGCGTCCGGGTCCGGACTCTGGGCGATGAGCCGCATCAGGGCCTTGTAGCCGTCCGCGTCGGCCACGTAATCGCGCAGCGAGGGCAACGATACGGCACCCCGTTCGGCGCGCAGGTGCGTGATCAGCGCGTCCAGAAAGTCCCGCGCAGATTCATTAAATACCGCATCCTCCGCCGAGTCTGAGGGAATCAGCGCAGCGGCCAATTCGCCCAACGCCTCGGGACCTGCCAGATCGTCCAGCGGATTGTAGCGCTGCCCGGTGCGTGCGGTCGGGTTATACGTCAGCACTCGGTAGCCCTGAGCCAGCAGGGCAGGGCGGGTAATCCCGTAGATTTCCGGTTTGATATCCAGCACCACCAGCGGACGCCGGGAGTCGGCCCACTGGATAATCTGGGACACCAGAAACGCGGTCTTGCCCGTTCCGGGTGGCCCGATCACGACGGCCCGATCCTCAGTGCTGGCCAACAGTTCCTGATCGCCGATATGGCCGGCATAGACCCCATCCCGACCACTCAGCGCGTCCACAACACCGGCGACCTTCGCCTCAGCCGCCAGCAAATCGGGGCGCAATTTTTGCACAGAGGGCTTCTGAAAGAAGATGGCTCGAACGGCCAGATAGGCAACAAAGGAGAAAAAAGCCGCTTGCAGTACGGAACCTAATATCAGCATTATTTTATGCACCGGATGCAAACCGGTGCGCTCGCCAGTGAAGATCTCATCCCCGAGCAACAGCAGACCGGTGAGGCTACCGACGATAGCCAGCGCGACTAACAGCTGCTCGCGCGTTTTGCCGCGTTTGAATAGCACGACGGCCACTGTCACGATAGCGATGATCTGAATGGCCAGTGAGTTCCAGAAAAACAACCGGCCCACGAATTCCAATGCGCCGATCAACAAGCACGTAAAGACGGTCACGATAGCCAACCGCATTGCCAACCGCGAAGACCAGCGTTTACGTTGCCACGCCGTTGTGACAAGGCGCTTGATGGCCTGGATTTCGAGTCCCGGCATCATGTTTTACCCCTCCCTGTGATCCTGAAGATGGTTGCCGTGTCGACCGTCATTGTCGCTTAGCACACCCCGCGCCAGCGAAGCTGTCACGGGCTCTGCAACGCGACAATGCCGCCCCACATGGGCAGCCTTGACGGCTGCCGCGGACCTGACGGCCGCGCTCGGTGAGGCTTTGCCATCACCGAGCGCGGCCTTGTAATCAGTGACTTTCCCCAGTTTAACGCATCAGGTATGATGCAGC
>JBBKXJ010000354.1:0-8249 GCA_037969395.1 Pseudomonadales bacterium | reverse complement strand
AGCCGCCAAGGGGCCATCCGCTGCGTTGCATTCCCTCGACATATGCCCAATATGCCTTCGGAAATGCGCCTTACGGCTGACCCCTTGGCGACTCGCTATATGAACGCTTTATTCGTTACGCCACACTAGATCGCGGTTTTTATTCGACTACTGCCTTCTGCGTCAACCTCGGACTGCGTATTCTCAACCGCCAGTTGCTTCAACGTAGTTGAGTCCAGCAACTGCGATAAGTTTTGATCAATAGCAACAAACAGCTGCTCAATCGCAGGGTCTAGCGGCAGCTGCCTTCTGGTTAGTTCCTTATTTTCGTGTGCGTACCGCACCGCGTCGAGTACCGTTTTTACCGTCATATTCTCTATCGGGCTGGCTGGTAGATATTGCGGCCGGGCGTCGCCTGACTGCGCTAGCAGCTGCTGTTGCTGTAGCGTATCCAGTACCTGCAGCATAACAGCCTCGGACACGTTCAGTGCCGCAGCCAGTTCTCCCGCCGTGCTCATAGCGCGACCGGCATAAAAATCGCCGCTAATTTTGTGCATGATCGCCAGCGCGATTTTTGTTCTTTGGTCCAGACTCAGATGTAGCCCATTGCGAGGGGTCAGGGTGTAGTCCGGGTTTTGCACGTAGAACGCGATGCTGGCACCGGTGAGTAGAATCAGCCAACCCAAATACAGCCAGATCAGAAAAAACATCAGTGAGGCGAAAGCGGAGTAAATTGCGGTGTATTGTGCCGAAGTGACAACGAAAGACGCAAAGCCCCAGCCCAACGTCTCCCACAGTATGCCAGAGATTACGCCGCCGGACAGGGCTGCCAGAATATGCACCTTCGTATTGGGAATAAAGGAATAGATAAACGTAAATGCCGCGATAATAAGTACATAAGGTAGCAGGCTGGTGGCGAAGTGAATCACACTGCCAAGCGGGCCGATATCAGAGAGGTACTCGACCACACTATTGTTCAACAATGAACCAGTGACGCCCAACGCGGCAAAGATCAGTACCGGTCCTATCATAAGCACCGAAAGGTAGTCGCTAAAGCGTTGTGCGAAGGTGCGCGGCTGCGTTACCCGCCAGGTGTAGTTAAATGATGTTTCCACTTTCTGCATTAGGGAGACCACGGTGTAAAACAGCAAAGCCAAACCCATTGAGCCGAGCACGCCAACCTGAATATTCTCCACAAAGTTCAGAATATTGGTGGTGATTTTGCCGCCTTCTTCGCCAAGCGGTTCGAGCATACTTTGCAGTGCCGGCTTTAGCTGATTATGTACGCCAAAGGCTTTAAGCACGGAAAAGCTTACGGCGATCAGCGGCGCTAACGACAGCAGCGACGAATAAACCAGACTCATTGCCCGCAGCGTTAACTGGCCGTCAATCAGATCGCGAACAACCGCATAAGCAATAAGCATCGCACGCGCGAACACGCGTCGCCATAAAGGCGATGGTTGCTCGTCAGATTTCCACAGCTCGCGGCGCAACTGGGCGATAAAGTGTTCAAAACGCTCACGCATAGCTGTTGTTTCGATAACGAAGGCCGGAATTCATAAAATTAGTTAGCTTTTCGGGCCGGCAGAGAAGGCGCAGCGATCAGGTGTTACTCAATCGAAATATTGCGCACCGCAGAAGATTTTAACACACCGGCTCCCTGGTCTATGATCTTTACCTGCAACTCGTGTTGCCCGGATGTGATCCCTGACACAGAAAATCTGCCCTCTGTATTCGGAATTCTGTGCGCTTCGCCGTCAAGATAGAGTTGTATCCGATGGCCAGATTGAAGATTCGGCTCAGACACTGCTATTACGCTGAAGTCACCAGGTCGCTGAATCTTTTGATCTTGCTCGGGTTCGATGATACCAACTGACTGATAGTGGTCTTCATCGGCAACGTCGGCATGCATAGTAAGCGCGAGACATAGCAATGCGCTAACACATAATACAGTTAATAATTTCATGGCAATCCTGGCGTTGATATCAAGTCAGTAAGAACTGTGCAGGATTGTTTGCGGTTGGCGAAAGCTAATGCCAAAGGGTTAACGCGAGACTCGAATGTTTCACGTTTCGGCATCACTTCGGTCGTCTTCCTGCAACTTTTCATTGTTATATTCCGGTCTACGCGCCCACTTCCCTATCAACTTCGGAGGTCGCTCCCGAGTACTAGTAAGTCCGCGTCGCAGCCATAAAACAGAATGACAGAGTAATGCCGTCGATACTAGCAGATAAGGGCTTGTTGCGTCGTCCAACAGCGTTGGCACGAGCTGCGGACCGATATTCAAGTTTTTAACTATAATCCGGGCTGGCAGCGTGAAACCGGCAGGTTTCACGCCGACGGGATAAACTATTTGTCATCGTCCGGCATATCAACATCAATATCGGGTACGGTTACCTTTTTCTTTTCCATGTCTACATCTACGTCGGGCACCTCAACTTCCTTCTCCTCGGTACTCACGTCAACATCCGGCGCGTCGACATCATACTTGGGCGCTTGTCCTCCTTCCACTTCGACATCAACGTCCGGCATTTCGCCTTCCTGAGTTTTCTCGACGTCGCAGGCTGTGAGAAATACAGCTAGCGCTGCAGCTAATAATGGAGTAACGAATTTTGATTTCATAGTATGTCTACCTTTAATAATTAAATGTGTGTTTTGTGTGTTTCGCTATCGGTCAGTAACGTCGGTGTTGTCCTTATTAGACACAATAACTTCAACGCGGCGATTTTGTTGCCTGCCAGCATCGCTGTCGTTCGATGCTACCGGGTACGACTCACCAAGTCCTTCAGTATTGATGCGTCTGCTTTCTACCCCCTGGCGAACCAAAGTGTCGCGAATTGCCTCGGCACGTTTCCTGGACAGTTCCATGTTGTAGTCCTCACTGCCGACGCTGTCAGTAAAGCCTTCAACCGTCAGTTGGCGCTTGGGATATTCGTTCAAGTATTCGGCAATGCGGTCAACGGTGCGCTCGCCACCCGGCTGCAGTTTGGCGCTGTCAAAGCCAAACACAATATCCTGCAGCGTTAAAATAATACCGCGATCGCTTTGCTCAGCCTTGAGGTCGTCCATCTGCGCGGCCATTTGCAGTGCTTCAGCTTTCGCTTGCTTTGCCTCTTCTCTAGCGCTCATCACTTCGCGCTTCGCCTCTTCTTTAGCGCTCTTCAACTCGCGTTTCGCCACGTCAACTTCTGACGACCTGGCATCGGCTAGCATACGTTGGCGCTTCTCATTGGCGTCGTCAATATCGCTTTGTGTTTGTTTTAACTGTAATTGCTCCTGCGCAATTTCGGTATTCTTCAGTGCGACTGTCGCATAGTGGTCAACCAGGCCTTGCTCTTTGCCACCTTCATGCATAATCTTCGCTGTCTTCAACGCATCGCCAGCCCGATCCATCTCACGCGCGCTGGTGTTTAGAATACCGCTGGACATTTTCGCCGTTTCATAGCTGCTCTCCGCCTGATTCAGCAGTTCATTAGCGGGCTGTGTGGTAGCGCAGGCGACGAGCAGAAGGGCGGGTAGCCCGGCCGAAATTCGCTTGATATTCATTTTTCTCTCCAATCTATTGTCAGTGCAATATAGTCACGGCGTCGTTGCTATCTGCCGTTTACTTAACCTTTCGGTTTTTTCAATTGCGTGCCGCTGGTTAGCGCTCGATTTCATCCTGCAAGGTTGCCAGCCCCGCATTAATGCGGTCGAGCGATTTTTGCGCAGTCGCACTACGTGCACGCGCTTCTGCCAACTGGGCGTGCAGATCTGCCTCATCGATTAAACGCAACGCTTTGTCGCGATCACCTGCCTTCTCGGCGGCGCGTGCATCTTTAAGCTTCTCTTGCGCTGCGTACAATTCGCCACCGGCGTAATCGCCTGCCTCGATTTGTTTCGCTTCAGCAATTCGTGAAGCGACTTTTGAGTACTTGGTTTTGTCAATCGGCGTGGTGCCGCATGCAGACAGCGCAAGACACAGACCAACCGCCAGTAAAGCCAGTAAGGCGCGTTGCGTCCGTGGTGCTGTGTTGTCGTACGGTGCGCACTGCTCTTCAATAGTATTAATCATGATGTCTCCCCTCCAGGAGTTGGTCAGGTATGTTGCAGTTCGAGCAGCTAACGCTGCCGCCTGGTAACTGTGATCAAGCAGCTTTCGTGCCAGTGACTACCGCGCGGCCAAATGTTGCATTGCGTCTTCGACCAGAAAAGTGCGGTTTATCTGCTGCTTGAGCGGCGCGCAACAAAGGTGCTTAAAAATTCTCCAAATGGTGCAAATTGCCTGCCTTGTAAGGAAAGACTCGACGCTAAAGACTTGGTAAATTCCACACATGTTTTGTAATAACTACAATCCAGCTATTTTAAATGACCGCCTTTTTCACCGCCCTCATGGCTGCCGTCAGGCTCGTAACCTAAAGCGCGAAGTGCAGCGTGCACATCGGTGAGCGACGCTTTGCTGGCTGCCGGCATACTTTCTTCGGTCGCGACCTGTAATTGCCTTACTTCCATATCCCACTGCTTGAGCGCAGCAATCTTGGCCTCCCGCGACAGGCTGTCAGACTGCAACAGTGCCTCAGGGCTGGTGAAATGTTGGGTCGGGTTGCTAATCAATAATTGGGTATCATCTTGCGACATTGGTATTACCTCGCGTGCTTGCTATTTGTTTCGGTGTTGTACCAGCGTTTATAATTCAATGCGGTGACAGACCGTTAATCTTCCGAGTCAGTATCGGCACCGATGTGCTGCACGGATTATGCCAGCCCTTCGGGTTACGCTGGTTTGCTCGACTGGTACAATCATTGCTGGCGCATGCTGACTATGAACAGCGGGCATTAAACCGTTGCGCTGCGTACCAACTTCAACAACACACACTTAGCGTTAGGGACTATATAATGGGTAGTGAAAGTTATCACGAGAACGAAGCATTGCTTAGCGAAGAGTGCAAAAATATGCACCGTGCCATTGTATCACTGATGGAGGAATTGGAAGCGATCGACTGGTATCAGCAACGCATCGATGCCACCACCGAGGAGGATTTAAAAGATATTCTCGCTCACAATCGCGATGAGGAGATAGAGCATGCAACGATGTTGATCGAATGGCTGCGCCGCAATAACTCGGTGTTCGATAGCAATCTGCGTACCTATTTGTATACCGAAGGCAGTATTCGTGAGCAGGAGAGCAAGGCAACAAACAGCCCCGATGCCGGCAGTCTGGCTATCGGTAGTTTAAAGCAAGGAGACGTCGAATGAACCATTTAGATCGTGACATAGCACCCTTGACGGCGGAAGCGTGGCAGGAAATAGACAACGAGGCCAGCCAAACGTTGAGAGCGTTGTTAGCCGCGCGCAAGTTGGTGGACGTAACGGGTCCACATGGCTGGGGTAGGTCGGCCATCGACCTGGGTCGCATTGAAACAATTAAGTCGAAGGGCAAAGGCGATCTTCGTGTCGGCTTGCGGAAGGTGCAGCCGTTGGTAGAAATTCGCGTGCCGTTCACTCTGCCGCGCACAGAACTCGCCGCTATTGCTCGCGGTGCCAAAGATGCAGATTTGAGCTGTGTGTCGGCGGCTGCGAAAACTATCGCCGCACGCGAGGACGAGGCCGTGTTCGGCGGCATGCCGGCCGCAAATATTGAGGGTATTGTGTCTGCGTCGCCGTATGCTGCTTTAACTATCGACAAAAGCTACGGGAACTTTCCCGAGCAAGTAGCCGAAGCTATCAGTACGTTGACCGAGCGCGGCATCGATGGTCCGTTTTCCGTTGCGGTTGATCTGCAAACCTATGTCGGTCTTACCCGCGCCACCCATGCCGGAGCCTATCCGTTGTTAAAGGAGGTTCGCAACGGTATCGACGGCGCGCTGGTGAAAACGCCGCTGGTTAGCGGTTGTGTGGTCGTGTCGCAACGCGGCGGCGACTTTGAGCTGTCTATCGGTCAGGATTTCTCTATCGGCTATCTGGAGCATAATGCGACCGACGTCAGTCTTTATATCGAGGAGAGCTTTACGTTTCTGAATCTGGCGCCGGAGGCAGCCATCGCGTTGCAGCTAAGCGCCAAATAAAGCCCTTAAAACGCGTTCTCGTTTGCTGTTTAAGCATCGTTGCAGCGCCGATCAAACGGCGCGGCACAGCAGTCAGCTACCGGTAGCTGACTGTTTTTAGTCACTTTGTCCATTAGGGATGAAAAAAAGCGCAGGACTTCTTCTGCGCGCTGCACGCCTGCCTTGGCCGGCCGTACAAAAAACTGTCAATCCGGCCAATTCGGCTCTACAATCTTTGCCGCTCATCGCCATCCGGTAGTTCTAACCGGGTTATAATTTTACATCGACTCGCCATTATCGAACGCGGCAATGAGCTTATCGCCGATAACACAGACATGCTTCGCAGCGCGGCTTACCCGCCCGGCTGCTGCGGGTCGCGTTTGCTATCGTTTCGTTTTGCAATTTTAAGAGGTAAACCGTGGCCAGCAAGCACTGCCTGATTCTCGATAGTGACAGCGAGCACGCCGCCAGTTTGGCGCAACTTAGTGAGTCGCTGGGTTATCACGTCGACGTTTGCATTAGTCTTGCGGCGGCACGTGCTCTGCTGGCCGAGCTCAAGGCTGTACCGGATGTTGCCTTTCTGGCGTTGGACCTGGAAGACGGCGAAAGTCTGGACTTGCTGACTGAAGGCAAGCTCGGCGATGCAGACATCATGGTCATGGGCGACTCCGACGACCCGCTGCGCGCGCACAGGGCGATGCGGTTGGGGGCCAGCTATTTTTTTTGTAAACCCTTTGATATTGACTTCATCGAGCCGGCGCTGATCGATATTGCTGCCGAACTCGACGCTGAGGAGCAAGTGCGTGATCCGGACGCCAGCTTTCCATGCGTGGTCGACCAGTTTGGCCATCTGCGCGGCAGCTCCAAACCCATGCGTAAACTGTACCGGGTGCTGCGCAAGGTAGCGCCTGCTGACGCCAGCCTGTTAATCGTTGGCGAAAGTGGCACAGGCAAGGAGTTGGTCGCGCGCACGGTGCATGAACTGTCTGCCCGAGCCAAGCACGACTTCGTCGCGTTCAACTGCGCGGCGGTTGCTGAAACGCTGATTGAAAGCGAGCTTTTCGGCCACGAGAAGGGCAGCTTTAGCGGGGCTGACAAGCGTCACCTTGGTTTCTTCGAGCGTGCCGAAGGCGGCACCTTATTGCTCGATGAAATCACTGAAATGAGTATGGAGTTGCAGGCCAAACTGTTGCGCGTACTGGAGGCCCGGCAGATACGCCGTGTAGGTTCAGAGCACGACATTGATATAGACGTGCGCATTATTTCGGCGACTAACCGCATTCCTGAAGACGCTATGCAAAATGGACTGCTGCGCGAAGACTTGTATTTTCGGCTCGCGCAAATTCCCGTTGAGCTGCCACCGCTGCGTGAGCGTGGCGGCGATGTTTGCGGGTTGGCGCAGTTCTTTTTAAACGAGCTAAACGAATTCCACGACACCAAGCTGAGCTTTGAATCTGCCACACTGGACGCTATAGCTAATTATGTATGGCCTGGTAACGTGCGCCAGTTGCGGCATGCTGTTGAGCGCGCGTATATTCTGTCGGAGAAGACCATAAAACCCGACGCTTTGCCCGATTTTAAAGCGCTGGCATCGCGCCCGCTGACGAAAGATGAAATAGTTGAAATCCCTCTCGACAGCACTTTAGCAGAAGCGGAGCAGCAGATAATTCTCGGCAAACTGCAGGAAAATGGCGGCGATAAACGAAAAACTGCCGACGATCTCGGTATCAGCTTAAAAACACTTTACAACCGCTTGAAGGATTACGACGACTAGCGTCGCTGCGGGGTATGCCGTCTGGGAACGCGGTTAAGCTTGCGACCGCGGCTGCGACCTTATCTTCAAAGTGTGTTCTTCAGCGTTGAAACGCACTGCAGTCCAGGGAATGGTGATACGCTGCCAGACGGTGGATAGCACCACGTGGGTCACCACTCCAGCAGTCGTATCAATAATTAATTCCTCAGTACTACCCAGATTCTGCCCCTGCAGGCCGATGACGTCGCTGCCCAGTATGTGGGTTGTACTCACCGCCGCCATGCCTCGCTCCCGCCCGGTTGTCGAAAACGCCGCCAGTCGGCGTTATTGCGCTGTGCCAGTTGCGCGCCCGGCACCTCAGTCATTTAAAGCAACATGCATACCACGACGGCGCTGACGGCAGGCTACGGCAGCGAAGTAATCTGTTACGATCAATTCTCTTCTGCGCCGCGTTATTCCAGTGTATTTCTTACAGTAAGTTTGTAAGAGATACAA
>JBBKXJ010000353.1:0-16828 GCA_037969395.1 Pseudomonadales bacterium | reverse complement strand
TTGTCTTTTCGCCCGTCTTCTTCGTTGCGGTAACAGTTACATAGTTCGACTATGCGCCTGTTACCACGCCTTGAAGACGAACAAAAATCCGGCGCAATAACGATCAAGTTATTTCGTTCACATTCCTAACGGAGCAATCTCACAATGATTCCCGGCGAAATAGATGCAGCAGACGGCGATATCGTTATCAACGAAGGCCACCCCACCGTCACAGTCATGGTAAAAAATAGCGGCGACCGCCCGATTCAAGTGGGCTCGCATTATCATTTTTATGAAACCAATCCCGCGCTCAGCTATGACCGTGAAAAGACACGAGGCTATCGATTAAATATTGTCTCCGGCACCGCCGTGCGTTTTGAGCCGGGACAAGATAGGCAAGTCGAACTGGTCGCCTACGCGGGCAGCCAAACGGTTTACGGCTTTCGCGGCCAGGTGATGGGTTCTCTCAAACGCGGAGCACAGCAACCATGAGCACAATAGACCGCAGCGCCTACGCGCAAATGTTCGGCCCCACCACCGGCGACCGAGTGCGCCTCGGCGACACCGAACTGTGGATACAGGTTGAGCAGGACTTCACCCACTATGGCGATGAAGTAAAATTCGGCGGCGGCAAAGTCATTCGTGACGGCATGGGCCAAAGCCAGCGCTGCAACGACGAGGCGGTGGATGTGGTCATAACCAACGCACTCATTCTCGACCACTGGGGCATCGTCAAGGCCGACGTCGGTATTCGCAGCGGTCGCATCGACGCAATAGGCAAGGCCGGCAACCCGGATATACAGGACGGGGTCGATATTATTATCGGACCTGGCACCGAGGTAATTGCCGGCGAAGGTCAGATTCTCACCGCTGGCGGCATCGATGCGCACATACACTTTATCTGCCCGCAGCAAATCGAAGAGGCGTTGATGTCAGGCGTTACCACTATGTTAGGGGGCGGCACCGGACCGGCCACTGGCACCAACGCCACGACGTGTACACCGGGACCATGGAATATCGGCAAAATGCTGCAAGCAACCGATAACATGCCAATGAACTTCGGCTTTCTAGGCAAGGGTAACGCCAGCTTGCCCGCGGCGTTAGAAGAGCAGTTAGAGGCGGGCGCGTTTGGCCTGAAGCTACACGAAGACTGGGGCACGACACCGGCCTCCATCGACAATTGCCTGGCGGTCGCGGAACGCTACGACGTGCAGGTAGCGATTCATACCGATACCTTAAATGAATCCGGCTTCGTCGAAGATACGCTGGCAGCCTTCAAAGGCCGCACCATCCACACCTCCCACACCGAGGGGGCCGGTGGCGGTCACGCGCCGGATATTATCAAAGCCTGCGCGGCCAAAAACGTGCTGCCCTCATCAACCAATCCTACGCGACCGTACACCATCAACACGGTCGACGAACACCTGGACATGCTGATGGTGTGCCATCATCTGGACCCGTCGATTCCGGAAGATGTCGCCTTTGCCGACTCGCGTATCCGCAAGGAGACGATTGCTGCCGAGGATATTCTGCACGATATGGGTGCTTTCAGCATGATCGCGTCTGACTCGCAGGCGATGGGACGCGTCGGCGAAGTGATTATTCGGACCTGGCAGACCGCACACAAAATGAAAGTGCAACGCGGCGCGCTGGAGCAGGATAATGATCGTCACGACAACTTCAGGGCCAAACGCTATATCGCCAAATACACAATCAACCCCGCGATCGCCCACGGTATCTCAAACGAAGTTGGCTCAATTGAGGCCGGCAAGCTGGCCGACCTGGTGCTGTGGAAGCCGGCATTTTTCGGTATCAAGCCGGCGCTGATCATCAAGGGAGGATTTATCGCCGCGGCACCTATGGGCGACCCTAACGCCTCCATACCCACCCCTCAACCCGTTCACTACCGCTATATGTTCGGCGCCTTCGGCAGCGCGCCGCAAGCCACCTCGATCACTTTTGTCAGTAAAGCCGGGTTGGAAGCCGATGTGCGCGGTAAGCTTGGCCTTGGCCGTCAACTGGTCGCCTGCGGAAACACGCGCAGCATTGGCAAGGCCGATATGATTCACAACAGCCTGTGTCCCAATATCAGCGTCGACGCGCAAACCTATGAAGTGCGCTGCGACGGTGAGCTGCTGACCTGCGAGCCTGCAACGGTATTGCCGTTAGCGCAGCTTTATAGCCTCTTTTAACGCATGAGCATAGAAGTGTACGAGCGCATGCCGGCTGATTATTGCGGGCAAATTGACGACAGTATTGTGCTGGACCACGAACAGCGCGCCAAGGGCAGGCTGAAGATAGTCTCTGCAGCAGGAGAGGAGGTACGCATGTTCCTCGAGCGCGGCAAGTCGCTGGCAATTGGCACGGTGCTGCGCTCGCGCTGTAATCGATTTGTCGAGATTAAAGGCGCGCAGGAACAGGTCGCGCTTGCGCGTGCAGCCGATTGGCTGACCTTTAGCGAGGCCTGCTACCACCTGGGTAATCGCCACGTGCGCCTGCAGCTTGGTGAAAAATGGCTGTGCATTAAACCAGACCATGTGTTGGAAGCTATGCTCAAGCAGCTTGGCTTAAGCGTCGAGCATTGCCGCCTGGTGTTTGACCCCGTACACGGCGCCTATGCTAAGCATGAACACTGATTTAGACTTATTGCGGCTACTGCAATTGAGTAGTGCTACGCTTCCAGTTGGCGGATTTTCATTTTCGCAGGGTCTGGAATATGCGGTAGAAGCGGGTTGGTTGAACGATGCGGACGACGTTGAAGATTGGCTGCTAACTACCATGCAGCAGTCGCTGGGCTGGGTCGACTTACCTCTGCTGCTAAGATCGCATGCCGCATGGGCCGCCAACGACGAAACCAAAATTTGCTACTGGAATGACTACGCAGTCGCTTGCCGCGAGACGGCGGAACTGAAGGCTACCGATGTCGCAATGGGCAATGCCCTGATCCGCTTACTTAAAACGTTGGATGTAGCAGGCATTGAACCGGCCCTTACAGAGCATAGCTATGTGACTGCTTTTGCCCTGGCATCGTCAGCCTGGCATATCGACACGCAGGCGTCGTGCAGCGCCTATAGCTGGAGCTGGCTGGAGAATCAGGTAGCCGCAGCAACAAAACTTGTGCCGTTAGGGCAAACGGCAGCGCAGCGTTTATTGCTGTTGCTAAGCGAACATGTGCCCGCCGTCGTTGCTCAATCCGCAGCGGTCGAAGATGACGCGATAGGTTCGAGCCTGCCGTCTTTGGCGCTCGCCAGCGGCTGGCACGAAACTCAATACTGTCGCTTGTTCCAGTCATAATTTGTCGAGGATGATATGAACGCTAAACAAACGCTACGTATCGGTGTGGGTGGCCCGGTGGGGTCGGGCAAAACCGCGCTATTGCGCGCGCTGTGTCTGGCCATGCGCGATAGCTACAATATCGCCGTGGTCACCAATGATATTTACACCCGCGAGGATGCCGAGTTTCTTACCCGCCACGAGGCGTTAAGCGCCGACAGAATACTCGGCGTTGAAACCGGCGGTTGCCCGCATACTGCGATCAGAGAAGATGCGTCGATGAATCTTGCGGCGGTTGAGCAATTGTGCATAAAGCATAAAGGGCTTGATTTCGTGCTGGTGGAAAGCGGCGGCGATAATCTCAGCGCCACCTTCAGTCCCGAACTGGCGGACTTAACCTTGTATGTGATTGATGTAGCGGCCGGCGAGAAAATACCACGCAAAGGCGGTCCAGGCATTACCAAATCCGACCTGCTGATCATCAATAAAATCGATCTGGCACCGATGGTAGGCGCCTCGCTTGAAGTGATGGAGCAAGACACGCTGCGCATGCGCAAGGATAAGCCATTCGTCTTTACCAACCTGAAAGAGGAAACTGGCCTGCAGCGAATAATCGACTTTATCGTTGATCAAGGTATGTTGCAGCCCGCACGGGGTTAAACACAGACGAGCTTCACAGGCTCGCGCGATAGATTTCTCGGGCAGGCTGACTTATATTAGTAGTGCCTCGCACCGCTGTTCCCGGGAGATCCTGCCGATGCTTCACCAACGCCCCATTTTACTTGCCGCCATCCTGTTGCTGTTTACCAGCTACGTTCATGCCGACTGGATTGAAACCAGCGACGCCATCACGCTGCAGGTTTTGCGCGAACAGGCGAAATTTTCGCCGGAGGAGATTTCCGCGCAAGGGCTGGAAGAATTTGACGCCGAGATTTCTGATGTCAGCGAGGGGGTTTATCAGCGGCAGTTGGACAGTAATAAAGGTCTGATAGCCGATCTGTCGGTAAAACTGAAAAAGCAGAAGCAGCCGAAAATTCGTCAGGATATTCAGATTCTGATCACCGCATTGGAGGATGAGAACACAACCCAGCGGCTGGAGCGCGAATACTTGCTGCCCTATGTGAACCTCTCGGAACAACTGTTTGGCAGTTTCAACACGCTGCTGGATCCACGCTCTGACAAAGCGCGCTACCCGGCGGCGCTGCAACGACTGCGCAAGTATACCGGCGAGGCAGAGGGCTACGACCCAATCACCAAGTTAGTTGAAGCGCGTGTCGAGGAACGCTTTGCGACCAAGAAATTGATTGGCCCGTACAAGAAGCAAGTACTAACTGATCTTAAAAATACGCAACGCTTTGCGGACGGTATACGTGACGTATTCCGCAAGTCAGGGCTGCAAGGTTGGGAGCAGGATTTGCAGCTGCTGCTTGAACAGTTAAAAGAATATAACCAGTGGGTCAAGACCGAAATCCTGCCGCGTAGCCGAGACCAGAACCAGTTACCGGAAGCGATTTATGCGAATAACCTGAAAAACTTCGGCGTGTACGCCAGCCCGGAGGAATTGATCGCCACCGCGCAGTACAGCTACCAGCTATTGCGCAACCAGATGAAGGGGCTGGCGAGGCAAATCGCCGCGCAGCATGACTGGGACAACAGCGATCTTGTCGCCGTGCTGAGGGAGCTAAAAAAAGAACAGATTCCAGCGGAAAAAATACTGGAGGTTTACCGGCGGCGGCTGGCCAGCCTCGAAGAAATTATCCGTCATGAAGACATCATCACTCTGCCCCAACGCGACGCCCGTATTCGGCTCGCAACCGAAGCCGAGTCGGCGGCCGTGCCGGCACCGTTTATGAGTCCGCCGCAACTGATCGGCAATACCGGGCAGCACGGAGAATTCGTGCTGGTTCAGACCAATCCAGGGATGGAGGGCGACGCGCAAATGGACGACTGGAGTCACGACGCCATCACCTGGAGTCTTACCGTCCATGAAGCACGGCCGGGCCACGAGCTGCAGTTCGCCAGTCTGGTAGAGAACGGCACCTCCATGGCGCGCGCAATCTATGCTTTCAATAGCGCCAACGCCGAGGGCTGGGGTTTATATAGCGAATCTATCATGCAGGAATTTCTGCCGTTGGAAGGCCAGCTATTTGCGTTATATACCCAAATAGTGCGTGCCGCCCGCATGTTTATCGACCCCATGGTAAATACCGGGCAGATGACGCCGCCGCAGGCCGTGCGCTTTCTGACCGAGCAGCTTGGCTTGTCTACCGCTATGGCTAATTCCGAGGCCGAGCGCTATTCGTTTCGCGCGCCGGGGCAGGCTACGTCTTACTATTATGGCTTTATCAATCTGATGCGGTTACGAACCGAAGTAGAAGTCGCGCTGGGGCCGAAATTCAAGCAGCGCGAGTTCCATGATTTTATTCTGCAGCAAGGTTTGTTGCCGCCGGATCTACTGCGCGAGGCGGTGCTGGCGCATTTTGTCGCAGACCCCGCGTGAGTGCTATTTCAATGCACTGCGAACGGTAAAATCCTCAATGGCCAGCGTGATCAGTTGATCAATCAGCTCGGTGTAGGATATGCCTGAGGCCTCCCACAGCTTTGGATACATGCTAATTTTCGTAAAGCCAGGAATCGTGTTGATCTCATTCACGTAGATTTTTTGGTCTTTGGTCAGAAACATATCAACCCGTGCCATGCCGTTAGCCTCAAGCGTGGTGAAAGCCTGCAACGCAATTTTCTGCAGTCGCTCTACGGTTGCAGGTTCGACATCTGCTGGTATGGCCAGCGCAGTCGCTTTTTCATCCACGTACTTCGCTGTGTAAGAATAAAACTCATCCTGGGTGATAATCTCACCCGGCACCGAACAGCGCGGGTTGGTGTTGCCCAGCACCGCGCATTCGATTTCGCGGCCAACGATGGTTTCCTCGATAAGCACCTTCACATCGTATGCAAACGCAAGCTCCAGCGCCGTTGCCAGCTCGGCCCTGTTGCTGGCTTTCGAAATGCCGACTGACGACCCCATATTGGCGGGCTTAACGAACACCGGGTAGCCAAGTTTGGTCTCAATTGCGGTCATGGCTTCTGTGCTGTTACTGCCACGCCGCACGGCCATGAAATTCGCCACCGGAATGCCGTCGGCACGCAGCAATCTTTTCGCTACGTCTTTATCCATGCCGATGGCCGAACCGAGGATCCCCGAGCCGACGCAGGCGACGTTGGCGAGTCGCGCCAGCCCTTGCACAGAACCGTCTTCTCCATACGGCCCATGCAGCACCGGAAAAATGACGTCTATGTTTGCGGCGCCTGCATTGTTTGCCAGCCCAACCAGCTGAGCATGCCCACGCACCGGCGCCAACATGATTTCAGCATTACTTTTCTGTAGCGCAAGCCAGTCCGGATTGCCATTTTGTAATAGCAGCTGTGATTGCTCATCCAGATACCAGGTACCGTTGCGATCAATACCAACCAGAATGGGGTCGTATTTATTGCTGTCTATCGCGTTTATAACGTTGATAGCAGATTGCAAAGATACCTCATGCTCAGCGGATCGACCGCCAAACAGAATGGCGACTGTTATTTTTTCGTTCAGCTTTGCCACGATGACGCGTCCATCAAATAAGTTTCGTAAATTTGCATTGAGCAGGCCTTTGCGTTTGGCCGAATTGACGTGCCTGATTAGTATGCCATAAGTAGCGTATGATAAAGCGATGGCAGTCGCTGCAGCGGCCGATGCAGTTGAATACAGAATGTTATTACGTATGATGCTTAACGCAGTGAGTTATATTGAAAAAGCCTGATATTCCAGCAGACGAAGAGGCAAGGCTGGCGACGCTAAAGTCGCTCGGCATTCTCGACACGTCACCCGAAGAACGCTTTGATCGCCTGACGCGCATGGCCAGGCGCTTATTTGGCGTGCCCATTGCACTTGTCAGCCTGGTAGACAATGAGCGGCAGTGGTTTAAGTCTGCGCAGGGGCTGGCGGTCAGCGAGACGCCACGTGATATTTCGTTTTGCGGCCACGCGATTTTGGGTGACGAGATATTGGTCATTCCCGATGCAGCAAAAGACCAGCGCTTTGCCGACAATCCGCTGGTGGATGATTCCCCCGATATTCGTTTCTATGCCGGCTGCCCGTTAAAAGCGGCGGATGGAAGCAAGTTAGGAACGTTGTGCATTATCGACCAGCAACCAAGAAGCATGGAGACCGATGACCTGGAGCTGCTGCAAGACCTCGCTGCAATGGTAGAGCGCGAGCTGGCCGTGGTACAAATGGCCACTGTGGATGAGCTGACCGGTATATCAAATCGGCGCGGCTTTGTTTCGCTCGGTCAGCATTGTCTATACCTGTGTGTTCGCCAGTCGCTGCCGGCGTCGCTGATTTTTATGGACCTGAACAAATTCAAGCGAATAAACGACGAGTTCGGACACGCCGAAGGAGACTCGGCGATCATCGCGTTTGCCGAGCACATAAAACAAGTAGCCCGGGTGTCGGATGTGTTCGCGCGTTGGGGTGGTGACGAATTCGTCATCATGCTGGCCAACGCGTCGGAACGGCTTGCAGTAGATACTATGGCAAGGTTTGAGCAGTCGTTGGAAAAATACAATAAGAAGGCAAATCGCGGCTATGATATTACCTTCTCATATGGTGTTGTTGAATTCCGTCCCGATAACCACCTTTCGGTTGAAGCCTTGCTAGCCGAAGGAGACTCCCTGATGTACCAACACAAAAAGGCTGGGCGCGAACGGTAGAGAGCGATTTATTTCTTTGCTCCCTTGGTTCGCCACCCTGGCAGCAGATTCAACAGCCGACATTGGCGCTGGGCGAAAACCAGTTTGCCGTGAAACTCCTCCGCTTTTTCCGGTTCGGTCGCCAGACAGGCGATGACCACGGCCGGCACTTCAGGTGGCGCGCCGCCGTACTTGGTCGCGAAATGGGTCCGCCTGAACGCGGTAAAGACGATGTTAATGTCGCCATGATCCGGGACTGGTGTGAAGTGATGGGTGACGACAACCCCGTCTATACCGAAGAGGAAGCGGTGAAGTCAAAAGCAAAGACGATGCCGACGGCTGCGTTGAAGTCGAAGTGCTAGGTAAAAATCACTGGGGCATGCATTTACAGGCGACCGTGCGGGTCGCACTGCCGAAGGAGCAATAAGATGGTTGCAACTATTAAAGACAAGGCGGCTATTGTCGGCGTTGGTAATACCGAATTTTCCAAAAACTCCGGTCGTTCAGAATTACAGCTCTCAGCGGAAGCGGTCAAGGCTGCACTCGACGATGCCGGTCTCAGCCCGAAAGACGTCGACGGCATGTGTACGTTCACCATGGACAGCACCGACGAAATCGAACTGGCGCGTGCGCTAGGCTGTAATGATCTGACTTTTTATGGCCGTACCCCTTACGGCGGCGGCGCGGCGACCCGACTAATACACCAGGCAGTGATGGCAGTCGCAACCGGCATGGCGGAAACCGTGGTCTGCTACCGCGCGCTGAACGGCCGTTCCGGGCATCGTTTTAGCGGTGGAGTGTCGGGCGACATTATCACGCCGGATGCCATGCATTGGGGCTACTACATGCCCTTCGGATTGCTAACGCCGGCATCCTGGGCGGCAATGTTTACCCAGCGCTACATGCACAACACCGGCTGCACGCAGTACGCGTTTTATGAGGTCGCGTGGACAACTCGCAATCACGCCTCGACTAATCCGGCGGCATTCTTCTACGGCGAAACGTTTGACCGTGAACAATACGACAACTGCAAACGCAACGTTGACCCGCTAAAATTATACGACTGCTGCCAGGAAAGCGACGGTGGTTCGGCAGTGATTATTACCACGGCTGAGCGCGCCAAAGACTTGCAGCAGCCAGGTGTATTGATCAAAGGTGTCGGCCAATGTGCGGCGCAAGACCAGGAACAAATGACCAGCTTCTACCGCGATGAAATTGCGGCCATTCCCGAAATGGACATTGCTGCGGGCTAGGCTTACGAGCAAGCCGGTCTAACGGCAGACGATATCGATGCAGCGGTTATTTACGATGCCTTCTCACCCATCGTGCTGTGGCAGCTTGAGTCCTGGGGCTTTTGTAAGCCAGGTGAAGCGGCAGACTTTGTATTGAGCGGTGATATTCGCCTCGACGGTCGCCTACCAATCAATACCCACGGTGGTCAAATAGAAGAAGCTTATATTCATGGTGTGAACGGTATTGTCGAAGCTACTAAATTGGTGCGCGGCAGTTCGGTGAACCAGCTTGATAAAGACGTTAACCATGTGCTGGTAACGTCGGGCGTTGGTGTGCCGACTGGTGGTGCGCTGCTGGGCAAAATGCAATAGCTATGCAAAATATAAGGTCGCATCATGAGTGAGCAAGACTACAACCCCTACGCGTCGGCTGAAGTGACACCCGCCAACAGCGAGGAGTGGGCGGCGAAGCCGCGCGTGTCGCAAGCGTTAAAAGACATGATCGAGCTGCTTGCGACTACCACTCCCAATACCGAAGATCTGCACCTGATAGCGACTAGTCTCGAAGATACCGCGAAAACCTTCAGCGCGCAGCCACGCTACTTCGGTCGTCGCCAATTGGTTGAGAAAGGTGGCTATGGCAATTTCAACGAGATAATGCACGAAACCAGTCCGTTAGCTAGCCCTAGCAACCCCCTCGCGCCGCCAATTAACATGTGGTTCGAGGCAGAGCGTGCCTACGGCAGCGTGCAAATGGGCTGGGCCTACGAGGGTCCGCCTGGCAAAGTCCATGGCGGGTTTGTCGCTGCCGTGTTCGACCAGTTTATGGGCGCAGCGCAACTACTCGGCGGTCAGCCGGGCATGACCAGTACGCTCACCACGCGCTATCACATACCAACCCCTCTCAACACCGACCTGCGGTTGGAGGGCTGGCTGTTGCGAACCGAAGGCCGGAAAACTGTAATTCACGCAGAGATGCGTGCGGGTGACACATTAACGGCGAGCTGTGAGGGCTTGTTTATAAGGCCTGCTGGCGGTATGCCCAAACCTTCCGAGAAGTAGCTAACTTCTTTTCTATAAGGTGTTGTTTCAAGAGCTCAGCCATGTGAGGCGATTTGCGCTGTGAATCACAAAAGCGCGGAGTTCTATTTTCAAAACCGGTTTCGAATTAGCGCGGCAGATGTTGTCGTGTCAAGCACGGTGACATGAGCATTGCGATCTTCAGACTATGTCTTTGTAGGTGCTTTTTCGTTCTATTGTTGCCAACGCAGGTGGCTGCGATCGGCCGAAATTTGATGATAATTGGTCAGGTCCAAGAATTTCTCACAAGCTCACCTACTAGATACTTAGTAGCCAAAAGCCCCTGGCAATTCCGTGTCAGACCCGCTAAACTTTACATGTAAAGTTTAGCGGGTCTGACACGGAACATTTAATGAACTTCCAATCTTTAGGCCATATGCCCCGTGCTCCGCTTGTCTATACAGTGGGCATGCTTGAGTACGCCCAAGTTCCTGCGATGGCCAACTACGCGCCATTGATTCAGGAAGAGTTGCGCCGCGAGTTTCCGGAGATTCTTCCTGGATTCTCGGTAAATTCTGTCCAAATTAACGTCGATACCATAGAAAAGAAGCAGGAATTTAAGCAAATAGAAGCTTTTCATTGGGCCATGAACACCGTCGACAGAGCGTGGGGAATCGTCTTTGGTCAAAATCGATTGATTTTACAAACTAGCCACTATGATCACTTTATTGATTTCGCCAGCAGGTTCCGCAGGGCCATCACTGTTCTAGCGGAAAAAGCAGAGATAACTCACACCACCAACGTCGGTATTCGGTACATTGACAATATTCAAGCCATTGACGATTCGGAAATTAGCAGTCTGATTGGACAAGGCTTTTTAAGTCCGGAGCTTACTGATAGATTTGAGTCTGAGCTATCTCGCGTTGAGCATATTTATCGGTCTGCAGAGGGGCGTTTATATCTACGTTATTACAGTTTGCAGAATCACCCTGGCATTCCAGACGATGTAAGATTCATGGCCGATCAGATATTTCGCGGTCAAGCTCAAATGGCCCCCATAATGGAACGATTTGTACTTATGGATACGGATCACATCTACACGCCAAATCAATTAGAACCTTTCAATATCGATGAGGTGATCAGCCGGCTTGACCGTTTACATGAAGGTGCCTCAATGGCGTTCCGAACAGCGGTTACACCAAAAGCACTAGTCGCATGGAGAACAGAATCATGATACAAAATCATATCACGACTAACCAAGTTGGAACCGTCGTTGCAGTGGCATTGTTCGCGACGCCTTTTGCTACGAGCTACGGTACTGCCGGATACCCCACGCTGAACCAATTTAGCTCAACCGGGAACTCTGTATTTGTCACTAATGAACTGAAAACCCCGGCTCAACTATACTCGGAAAGCCTCGATGGGATAATGAAAGAGTATGGCTTGGATCAGCAACAATTTGCTAAACTAATGTTAGTTACCCGACAAGCCCTCAGCAACTGGCTCGACGAAAAAGTAGTAAACATAAGGTCCAACCATCAAGAGCGATTTGCACGATTGGAGCGGCTATTGTGCGCAAACATCTCTCCAGACTTACGGGGAGGTTTTGGCAGTCTACTAAAAAGAAGGCTCGATGAGGACAGCGTCAAATTACTATCAATTCTCACGCAACAGGTCATTGATGAGCAAACGGCGCAATTGGCGCTGACCGCGTCCAACCGGAGACTCACGGGCTTAAAGAGAGCAGAAAAACTGGACGAACTGCTTGGAGAAAATAGGCCAGTCTTTATATAAGCGCTCGGTCAGCGTAACAATGGACAGCGGCACTGTCGATCGTGATCAAATAAAAAACAACGGGTGGAGGTTGGGCCGGTGCTTTGATGAGTCCAGTTCGCCGCAGCTTGTTGAATTAATTCCTGATAGTCATAAAAGCGATGGTGTTATTTTCATAACCGCGACTCATGACTGCTCATTAATCCACCCAATGCTTGAGCGAGAGCCGTATTTAGAATATTTAGCGGCAACGCCCATCGAAAAGCCGAATCCGCAAAACACTGAAGCCAAAGATATTCGCCGTCTACATCTGCCAATCAAGGTGAATGGGGAGCTCTTGCAATACGAACTCCAGATGGCGAAACGAGGGTTTATCGACCGTTCGTCTATAGGGCAATGCTTACCTTGTGAGCAAGTTTCTTTGCCTGTTGGCAGCAGGGCAATTCTCGTAAGATGGTTATCCAATCGTTACACTACGCAAACACTCCCGGATGCGTTCGATCGGCGAATTAAACCAATGGTGGAGGGCAAGAAAAAGCCTTTAAGGAAATTACTCCAGAAGCCAGAAGCTACGCATATGCTTGGGATCTACGTTGATCTCAAGCCGCCACACGGGGATTTGGGCGATGAGGAAGATTATCAGCTGACAGTGCTGTTGTTATATAAGGATAAAGCTTTTAACGGGGAATTTGATCTCGATGAGTACGCCGATAGCATTAAAAACTGTCTTGCCAAGGCCGACGGGGTGGATGTCCAGGACGTTGTGCCCTTATCAGACAAGGATATTTCAGTAAATCGACTCAGACGCATGCGCCGCTGGCAAATTGATTTCATAAGTTTTCGTGATCAATCTGATGACGTCGCTTTGATAGAGGAGGGCCTGTCGTAGTCGCGCTCAAATATATCTTCCAACTTCCTCTCTCTTTTGCGTGCGGTTAGAGGTTTTGCCCATTAGGTTTGAGGGCGGGTCTCAGTCAAAGGCACTTCAACGAATAGAACCAGTGACATTAGTCATTTGCTAGCACTCCCCCTTGCCCTTTTTACCAATTGGGAGGGGGGTGTTGGAAGCTAGATTATAGACTATCGACTGCCAAGACTGGGCGGCATTTGCTTGCACTAGCTGTAGAGGAACTCAATACTGCAACCAACGCGAACCTAAGCGCGCACCTTAACGTAACGTCCTGGTGCCGGCTCGATCTCTTGATACTTTTTATTCCCCGGTTTTTTCCGTGCAGCAATTTGGTCGCCTCCCATAGGGGCCAGCCATTCGCTCCAATGGGTCCACCAGCTGCCAGGAGCCTCCTTGCTGCCGGCTAACCACTGCTCGGAATCGGCGCCCTGCTTGCCACCGGTCCAGTAGCTACGCTTGTTCTTCGCTGCCGGGTTAATGACGCCGGCTATATGACCGCTGGCACCAAGCACAAACTGCGACTTTCCACCCACCAGCTGCGTAGACTTGTAAGCGGACTGCCAGGGCACAATATGATCTTCCTTCGTTGCTAACACATAGCTGGGCATATCGATTTTGCGTAAATCTACCGGCGTGTCGCACATGGTCAGCTTTTCCGGCTGTTTCAGATTATTCTCAAGATACATATTACGCAGATACCAGGTGTACATCGGCCCGGGCAGATTGGTCGCATCGGCGTTCCAGTACAGAATATCAAACGCGCTGGGCGAATTGCCTTTGAGATAGTTATTAATAACATTAGGCCAGATCAGATCGTTCGCTTTCATCGCCTGGAATACAAACCCGAGTTCGGCACCGGCGTAGATGCCGCCATTGCCAATTTTTTTCTCACGTTCACTGACGCCTTTCTCGTCGATAAACACACCCAGATCGCCGGGTTCCTCGAAATCGAGCATGGTTGTCAGCAATGTCATGCTGGACACAGGTTCCTCCCCGCGTCCGCGTAGCACCGCGAGAGTTGAAGACAGGATAGTGCCACCTACGCACCAACCCACCGTATTGATCTGGTCCGCACCGCTGATCTCGCGTGCTAGCGCGATAGCCTGCATTGCGCCGCGCTCAATATAGTCATCCCAGGTGAGGTGCGCGCCGCTGGAGTCAGGATTACGCCACGACACTAGGAACACAGTTTGGCCTTGCTCCACAGCGTATCGCACGAACGAGTTAGCAGGTTGCAGGTCAAGAATGTAAAATTTGTTGATGCACGGCGGTACAATAAGTAGTGGTCGCTTGGCGACTTTGTCAGTCAGCGGTGCGTATTGAATCAACTGAAACAATTCGTTTTCGAAAATCACAGCGCCTTCAGACACGGCAACATTCTCGCCAATTTCGAATGCCGATTCATCGGTGATGGTCAGGCCACCTTTGCGCAGGTCGGCCAACAGGTTTCTCGCACCGGCCAGCAAGCTTCTGCCGCCAGTGTCGATCATAAACTTCAGCACTTCAGGGTTAGTTGCTGCAAAGTTAGCGGGGCTCATCAGCTCGATAAGCTGATTCGAGAAAAAACGTAGCTTCTTCTTTTTGGCCGGATCGACATTCACCATCTCGATCATTTCACGTAACAGACCGGCGTGGATAATATAACTTTGATGCAGCAGATTAAGCGCTGGATTTTCGCGCCATGCAACGTCATTAAAACGACGGTCGCCACGCCCAGCCGGGGCGAACGGTTCTATTGTCTGGCCTGTAGATTTTGCCAGCACGTTTCCCAATAGCGCCAGATGCTGCTGGATGTAGCGCAGCTGAAATTCCAGCACTGTGGCTACCCGGGCTATCATCGGCGTTTTAACTTTCGCCGGCGCACTTGGTGCAGACGAATGCCCGGTGCCCATGCCTGGCAACAGGCTTTTACCGGCTTTTAAAAATCCCTTTACATACTCATCCGGGACGTTGAATGGCTGCTTCATTGTTGCATTCTCCGCATATCGACTGCATTGTGGTTAACGATCGGTGCGGAGTATAACGATGTTGAACAGCCCGACAAGTTATTATCTGCCTTGCGCAACGCCGTTATAGCTTGTTAGCAGCTTAATGTCATCGCTAGCTAAAAACTCGCAGCCAGGCGAACGTACCAGAAGCCGCCGTTGAAACCATAGGGCGATGTGAGCGAATCTTCAACACCAAGAAAACGCAACGTGCCGTCAAGCTCATCATCGGGCAGCTGGTCAAACACGTTGTCGCCACCGACTGTCACCGAGAAGTTCTCGCCTATATTAAAGCGCGCTTCGATATCGACCAATAGTGCACCGTCGTAGGTCTCGGCATCGCTGGCATCTCCGACCGCGCTAAGCTGGCCAGGCGTTGTTTCCCACTCGGCGAAATAGTTAAAGCGCACCAGCCCGGTGAAAAAGTCTTGCGAGAAGTCAACGGTAAACACTGATCTGTGATTGGGCACCTGATTCTCGAGATCAAATATACGACCTGCATCGAGAGTGCCAGCCCGAACACTTTTTACTTCCTGCTCGTTATAGCTGTGACGCCAATCGAGGGTTAAAAGCCCATCTCCCAGCGCGAAATTAGTATTGACGACGAGGTCTATACCCTGAATCTCAGAGTCGAACGCATTGGTGAAGAAGCTGGCCGAACTGCCCTCTAATAGTGCGGCATTCGGCACGCCTGCTGCGCTCAGTTCCGCTACCTGGGCCGCATCAATTGTATTTGATAACAACGCAAGCCGGTCGTCAATGGTGATATTGTAAAAATCCAACGTGACGCTGGTGTTTTCGAGCGGCTGGTAGACCAGGCCCAGGGTATAGCTCAGTGATTCTTCCGTGCCCAGTTCGGTCGAGCCCAGCGCCAGCGCGATAGGGTTGTCGACAGGGTAGGTGCCGCTGGGAACCAGTTCACCGGTAGAGGTTGCCGTAGTCGTAACGTTGAGGGTGTTGACCTGGCCGGGTGTCGGTGCCCTGAAACCAGTGTTGACGGTGGCGCGTACTGCAAACTCCTCGATAAATTGATAGCGTGCCGATACCTTCCAGTCCAGCGTCGTGTCGAACTCCTCATAATCCTCAAAGCGCAGCGCCACCGCGGCAGATAGCTCATCGGTAAAATCGGTTTCGACATCTACATAAGCGGCGTAGCTGTCGCTTTTGAACTCGCCTGCCGAGTCTTCAGGGAATCCCTGAAAGCCGTCGGAACCGACACCAAACACTGCGGCGGTTGGGCCGGCCTGAATAGATGCAGCGTCACCGGCTTCGATGGTGTAAGTCTCGTTGCGAAATTCCAGGCCGAAGGCGAGGTTAAGCGGGGAATTAGTAAATGTTTTGACGAAATCGACATTCAGGCTTGTTTCTTCCTGTGCCAGCGTACCCGGTGAGAATTTGGTAGGTGAGAGGAGACCAAGACTGGGATTGATGGTGTTGGCAATCTGATACTCGACTTCATTTTCCGCAGTCCTGGCCGTTACGTCCCAGGTTAATTCGTCGCCAATATCACCCCTGACGCCGACCACGACTGCATAATCTGCAAGATCAGCGCCAAACTCCGGGTTATAACCGCCTGGGAATTGCGTAAAAATCGGGTTCCTCAACACAAACCCGCTGGCGCTGGTCGTATCAGCAACCAGGTAATCATTCGGGTTCAGCCCCTGGCCGAGAATATCGTTGATCAATGCCTGCGGTGCGGGGTCAGGCAGAAAGTCTCCGTCAGCGTCTGCCTGTAAAGTTGAGCGTGCTGCAAATTGTTCGGCAGGGTCAAGCACCGGGCCGCGATAAAAGAAACCCGATGTGGTTTCGTTATCCATATAGCTTGCGTTGCCATAAATTTCGATACTGTCGCTAAGCGGGATCGCGGCGTTAACAAAGAATTTTAGCGCTTCCACGTCGGGGTCGCCCCAGCGCTGCCCCAGGCC
>JBBKXJ010000352.1:0-37547 GCA_037969395.1 Pseudomonadales bacterium | reverse complement strand
GCAGAGGGCGGCCTGCTTAGCGCCCTTCGGGTCATCCCAAAAGCGGCACAGTGCTTCGTTGTTTCCCCTCAACATAGGCCCACTATACCTTCGGGAAAACGCCTCACACTGTACCGCTTTTGGAATGACTGCATTAGGCAATATCACCTGGAATGGGTACACGCCTGCAAAGAGTCGGTACAAGACTGCAACGCCGCCCAGGCACGGTCGCTGCCGTATCACTAATTAGCGGTGGTCTGCCATGCCAGTAGCTTTTGTATTTTTCCCAACAGTTGCTGGAAGTTGATTGGCTTGGTTTCATATTCGGTGCAGCCTACGGCCCTGGCGCGCTCGCGGTCATTGGTCATGGCATGCGCAGTGAGCGCGATAATTGGCAGATGCTGCAACTGTGGGTCTCTTCTTATCATCTGGCAGGTAGTCCAGCCATCCTGCACTGGTAGATTCATATCCATCAGCACCAGGTCGACGTCTACCTCATCCAGGCGCTGCATGGCATCCACGCCATTGACGGCCAGCACCGTGCTGAAGCCTTTTTTCTGTAAGCGACGCGTCAGTAAGTCGCGATTCATTTCATTATCTTCGACGATCAACAGGGTACTACTCATGGTAAGTCGGTGTCGGCTCGGCTGATGGGGTGGCGCTATAATTAACCGCATAAACGGTGATAATTCTGTCCAGCCCCTTGGCGCGCAAGGCTAGTGCCGGGCCGACGCTGACCTTCTTTTGCAATGCGTTCAGCGTGCATTGTGATATGAGTACGTCGTCGGCGCCGGCGATATCTTCAATACGGGCGGTGATGTTGACTGACTGGCCGACAACGCCGAACTTGCTGCGCGTTTCCGAGCCTATATTGCCGGCTATCACAGTACCGGTATTAACAGCGATACTGGTCCGTATCGCCGGCAGTCCCAGCGCCATATTTTTCTGGTTGACGACATCCATTGCGTGTTGCATCGCAATAGCGCAGGCAACGGCGCGGTCGGCATCGTCGTCACTGCTTAAGGGCGCGCCAAAGATTGCCAGAATCGCATCGCCAATAAACTCATCGACAGTGCCACCGTAGCTAACGATGACGTCCGACAAAGTGCCTAAATAATTGTTCAATAGGAGCACCACTTCGGTGGGCAGCAGCCGATTGCATAAGCCTGTGAAACCGCAAATATCAGTCATCACAGTAGTGACTTCCTGCAGGCTGCCGCCCATGTCGAGGCCATCCGGATGTTCCAGCAAGCGGTTGGCGATATCTTCCGACGTGTAGCGCCCAAACGTTTGCCGAATAAAGGCGTGGCTGTTAGACAATTCGGCCAGGTAGGTCTGCTCGCGATCGCGCCAACTCTTACGTTCCAGGCTGGCATTGATGCGCGCTCTGAGTAATATCTCGTTCACCGGCTTGAATAGATAATCTTCTGCGCCCGCTTGAATACAGCGAATAACTTCGGCGTCCTGCAACTGACCGGAAATCATAATGACCGGTATCTCACGCAGGCTGGCGGTATTTTTAATATGCTGCAGAATTTCAAAGCCGTCCATATCGGGTAGCATTAAGTCCAGCAGAATCAAATCCAGCGCTACGCTGGCATCCTCGAGCTGGCGTAACGCCTCGACGCCCGATTTCGCTTCACACACAGTGTGTCCTGTTTTCGTCAATTGACGGCAGAGAATGGCGCGATTGGCATCGTTGTCTTCTACTACTAACAGGCGTCCTGTTCTGGCGTCGTCATTGGCAGGTACCACGTCAGGCGTGATGGTCTGTTCTGCGATCGGCGGAAAGCTGGACAGTAACTCTTCGTTACACTGTAAAATGGCTTGCAGCGTCGCTGTCAGCCGTTGCACGCTGTCGGATGTATCTTCCAGGCACATCTCGGTATAGCCGCGTACGGCGTTGATATTATTTCTGAAATCATGCAGCCAGGTACGCTCGCCTTCAGGACTGCTTTGTAGTGGCCGGTAGTCTACGCACTGCTTCAGTTTGTCGAGTGCCTCGCCCAGACTCGTCAGGCCGTGTTGCAGTTCGGGCGTGGCAGGATTGTCTTGCATCAGGCTAGCCAGTTCCTGTTCCAGAACGGCCACCTGACTCGTCAGCGAACGTGCACTAGGGTGTGCAGTATCGGCTGTTTCTTGTGGCTCGCTGTATTTTTCTTGCAATGGACTAGTCGACTGGTTCCATGGACTGGTTGCTATTGTAAGTCCGTTTGGCTGCGCATGATAGGCGCCTGATCACTGGTCTATTCCGACCTGCCGTGGAGTCACTGTAAATAATGCCAATAGACAAAATAGACGGCCCGCGCCGTAGCGGTTTATGCTTGTCGATTGATACCTTGATCGAGTCTCCCCAAAATCCCGGGTCCATGTTACGCTGCGACTTGTTGTCGACCGTTAACTGCACGCCACTGATACATAGCGATTGGAAAATTACATGTTGAATCAGGTCGAAATATTCTCCGGACTAACCGACACCGAGCTGGAGATTATCGCCGACTCCTGTATCTCGCGCAGTTATCCGAAAAATACCGTGATCATCAATGAGGATGATTTCGCCGACTCGCTGTACGTGATTGAGGCGGGCAGAGTGAAAGTGTATTGCAGCGACAAGAACGGCAAGGAATTCATTATGAATACCATGGGTAGTGGTGAGTATTTTGGTGAACTTGCACTGCTTGACGATGAAAAACGGTCGGCGTCTGTGCGCACGCTTGATAAATCAGTATTTCTCATTATGTATAAGGATGAATTTAACAAGGTGCTGGACGAGCAGCCTAATATCGCCCGCACCCTGATTAAAAATCTCACCAAGCGCGTACGTAAATTGACCAGCAAGGTGAAGAGCCTGGCCTTGCAAGATGTGTACGGTCGAGTTGCTCAGGTTTTGACCAGCATGGCGGTTGAGCGCAGCGACAAGATGTACATAGACGAAAAGCTGACCCAGCAGGATATTGCCGACCGGGTAGGCGCATCACGCGAGATGGTCGCCCGCATTTTAAAAGATCTCACCATCGGTAAGTACATTAGCTTTGAAAATAGAAGAATAATTATTCACGGTAAACTGCCTGCTCATTACTAACAAACGTTGCAACTAGTCGGCGGCCAGGGAGCGCTGCGCGTTAATCGCAATGTTCGGCTAAATCATTATTAACATGTGCTTTTTCATGCCCCAAAAGCCGTATTATTCACAACCAAACTGACGAGTTTGCACCTTATTTCGAATTGTCTCGCTGCTATCATGGCTTCCGCTACAGCTGCTTTTTACAGCAATAGAGGAATACATGAACAGCTCGACGGAATTCGCTATGGACAAGCTAGATACGCGCGAACGGAAAACCATCGGCAAAATCAGCGCCTCGGAGTGGCTTTTACTTGCCACCGCCGGGTTAGCGTTTTCGGCTGTTGTCGGTATCGTCGGTTATTCTGCGCTGGCAGTGTAGCGCCACTGTTCACCCCCGGGGTTTTGCCTTCACCTCGCACAACAGTTCACCCTGTGCCAGTTGCGCTGTCACTTCGCTGCCAATCATAACCCCACTGCTGTCTCGCAGCACCCGCTGTTGCGGGTCGCGCACAATTGCGTAGCCACGCCCTAGCGTTGCCAACGGACTAATCGCATCCAAAACGGCCGCCCGACGTTGCCACAATGCTCGCTTGCTTTCCAGAGAAGCGTGCATGCTGTGGCGCATCGACGCAGCAGTAATTTTTAGTCGCAGCTGCGCTTCTTTAACCGCCGTTGCCGGGCTGTGGGCGTTTAACTGAGTATGAGCGTGTAATACCGCATTGTGGTAGCCCTGTAACTTGCGCTGCACGGCTTGCTGTAACCGGGTAGCGAGTTCATCGCCGCGCTGAGCGAGTTCTTCCAGCCGATGCTGCGGGTGACGTAAATGACGGCTGACGGCAACCAGCGCGCGGCGCTCGGTCGCAATGCGCTGGTTCACCAGCCGCGCCAGGCGTATTTTGTTAGCCTCAAGTTGCACTAGCAGGCTGGAAACGTCCTGGCTGAGCAACTCGGCCGCGGCAGATGGCGTTGGCGCACGCAGATCGGCGACAAAGTCACTGATGCTAAAGTCGGTTTCATGGCCGATCGCGCTGACCACGGGAATGCGGCTGGCGAAAATAGCGCGCGCTACTGCTTCATCATTAAAGGGCCACAGATCTTCTATCGAACCGCCGCCACGCGCCAGTATGATTGCATCCGGCGACAGTTTATCGCTGTTTGCGAGTTGCAGCGCCTCTACTATTTGCCCGGCGGCCTGAGCGCCCTGCACGCTAACCGGCAAGATGGTCACCACAATTGCCGGGCTGCGGCGCCGCAATACGGTCAGAATATCGTGCAATGCGGCACCGCTGGGTGACGTGATCACGGCGATCTCGGCGGGCTGCTCCGGCAGCGGTAGCTTGGCCTGTTGGTCGAACAAGCCCTCAGTCTCAAGCCGCAGTTTCAGTTGCTCCAACGCCAGCCGCAGCGCGCCTTCGCCGGCCGGCTCCATAAACGCGCCGACCAGTTGATAATCGCCGCGCCCTTCGTAGACGCTGAGCCGGCCGCGCACCAGTACTTGCTCGCCCTCTCGCGGGCGATAGCGCAATAACCGATTGCGATTGCGAAACATGGCGCAGCGTAACTGCGCTTTGTTGTCTTTTAACGTGAAATACCAGTGCCCCGATTGCGGCTGGGCAAAGTTCGACAGTTCGCCCTGCACCCAGACATTGGTGAAATGCGTCTCAAGTAATTGTTTTGCTTTGCGGTTTAGCTCGCTTACAGCAAAAATATCGCGGTTGCCGGCGTGCTGGCCAATCGCTGTAGTCGTTCCAGGCGCCATATCTCCTGAGTCCTTGTCGTCTGACTATGTGTTGGGTGAAGCATGTGTTGGGTAAAGCATGCGCTGCGCGCGCAAGCCGGCAATTACTTCAATTGCCGAAGCGTTTATTTACCCTGCCAGGTATAGCGCCTATAATAGCGGGTTTCCATTTACAGCCACTTTTGCTGGCTAGCGAGAACCCACTATGCTGCGAATTGCGGAAGACGCCCTCACTTTTGACGATGTTCTGCTAGTGCCCGCCTATTCTGAAATCGTAGCGAAAGATGTCAGCCTGAGCACGCGCCTGAGCCGCAACATCGACCTGCGCATACCGCTGCTGTCAGCGGCGATGGATACGGTCACTGAATCGCGGCTTGCCATCGCTATTGCGCAGGAAGGCGGCATTGGCATTATCCATAAAAACATGACCATTGACGAGCAGGCGCTGGAAGTGCGTGCCGTTAAAAAATATGAAAGTGGGGTGGTGAAAGACCCCATCACCATCGACGCCAATGCCACCGTGGGCGAGTTAATGGAGCTTAAAGCGTTGCACAAAATTTCGGGTGTGCCGGTACTCGACAACGGCGCGTTGGTTGGCATTGTCACCAATCGCGACGTGCGCTTTGAAGAAAATATGGATTTACCAATTGCCAGCATCATGACGGCAAAGCCGGATCTGGTGACGGTAGGCGAGGGTGCCGACCCTGGCGAGGTCAAACAAACCCTGCACAAACACCGACTGGAAAAGATATTGGTCGTTGACGAGCAGTTTAATCTGCGCGGCATGATCACGGTAAAGGATATCGACAAATCTCTCGCTTATCCTTCGGCCTGTAAAGACGCGATGGGCCGACTGCGAGTCGGTGCCTCGGTTGGCACCAGCGCCGACACGGCCGAACGCACGGCTGCACTGGTCAACGCCGGCGTTGATGTGCTGGTGGTTGATACCGCGCATGGGCACTCGAAAAATGTGCTTGAGCAGGTTCGCTGGATCAAAAAAACCTATCCGGATATCGACGTGATCGGCGGCAATATTGCCAGCGGTGAAGCCGCACTGGCGCTGGTTGAAGCCGGCGCAGACGCGGTTAAGGTAGGCATAGGCCCGGGTTCTATTTGCACAACGCGGGTCGTGGCCGGTGTTGGCGTGCCGCAAATTACCGCGATTGCCAATGTCGCGCATGCGCTGCGAGACACCGACGTACCCATTATCGCCGACGGCGGGATCCGCTTTTCCGGCGATGTAGCCAAAGCCATTGCTGCCGGTGCGCACAGCATTATGATGGGCAGCATGTTCGCCGGTACCGAAGAAGCGCCGGGCGAGGTCGAGCTGTATCAGGGCCGTACCTACAAATCGTATCGCGGCATGGGCTCGTTGGGTGCTATGTCCAGAACACAAGGTTCCAGCGACCGCTATTTTCAATCCGCATCCGACGGCGTTGAAAAATTGGTGCCCGAGGGGGTTGAGGGGCGCGTGCCATATAAGGGCCCGGTAGGTTCGATCATTCAGCAGCTGATGGGCGGCCTGCGTTCCAGCATGGGCTACACCGGTAGCGCCGACATGCAGACCATGCGCAGCGCGCCGAAGTTTGTGCGGGTCACAGCGGCGGGCATGCAGGAAAGCCATGTGCACGATGTCAGTATCACCAAGGAAGCTCCAAACTATCCCGTACGCTAAAGCTGAAAGCCGGTTTACCCCTCCTACTTTAATTAGCGAAACCTTATGACCAGCAATATCCACGCTGAGAAAATCCTGATTCTGGATTTTGGCGCGCAATACACTCAACTCATTGCCCGCCGTGTGCGTGAGATAGGCGTGTACTGTGAAATACGCCCTTATGATAGCGACGCGCAAGCGCTGGCAGAATTTGAACCTGACGGCATTATCCTGTCGGGCGGGCCGGAGACGGTGACGAGTAATGAAACGCCGCGCGCCGATCCGGCGGTGTTTGAGAGTGGCGTGCCGGTGCTGGGTATTTGCTATGGCATGCAGACCATGGCGCAGCAGCTGGGCGGCACCGTGTTGACCTCGACACGGCACGAATTCGGCTATGCGCAGGCGCGTATTGTGCATACCAGTCCGTTACTCGACGGCATTCTGGATCACAGCTCTGCCGAGGGCGATGCCCTGCTCGACGTATGGATGAGCCATGGCGATCACGTCACCGAACCGCCCGCCGGCTTTAGTGTGCTGGCAGCTACCGACAGCGTGCCCGTTGCTGCTATCGCCGATATTGAACGGCATTTTTACGGCGTGCAGTTTCATCCTGAGGTCACCCATACCCTGCAGGGCGCACGCATTCTCGAACGATTTGTGAAAGACATCTGCGGCTGTGCAGGGTTGTGGACCACCGACAATATCCTCGAAGACATGATCGCTCAGGTGCAGGTCAAAGTCGGCTCGGACCAGGTGCTACTTGGCTTGTCGGGAGGGGTAGATTCGTCGGTGGTGGCGGCGCTGCTGCATAAGGCGATCGGCGATCAGCTTACCTGTGTATTCGTCGACAACGGCTTGCTGCGCCTCAGCGAAGGCGATCAGGTGATGGATATGTTCGCCAAAAACATGGGTGTGAAAGTAGTGCGCGTCGATGCCGAGCAGCAGTTTTTGCAACGCCTGCAGGATATTGCCGACCCAGAGCAGAAACGCAAGCTTATCGGCAATACCTTTATTGATATTTTCGAAGAGGAAGCGGCTAAAATCGACGGCGTGCGCTGGCTGGCGCAGGGCACCATCTACCCCGACGTGATCGAATCGGCGGCCTCGAAACACGGCAAAGCGCATGTGATCAAATCGCACCATAATGTTGGCGGTCTGCCCGAGCATATGCAGCTGGAATTGCTGGAGCCGCTGCGCGAATTGTTTAAAGACGAAGTACGCCGTCTCGGTCTGGAGTTAGGCCTTCCTTACGACATGGTTTATCGCCATCCGTTTCCCGGTCCCGGTTTGGGGGTGCGTATTCTCGGTGCGGTCAACAAGGAATACGCTGACGTACTGCGGCTGGCCGACGCGGTATTTATCGAAGAGCTGCACGCGGCGGATTATTATCATAAAGTGAGCCAGGCATTCGCTGTGTTTTTGCCGGTGCAGTCGGTAGGAGTCGTCGGCGATGCGCGTCGCTATGCCTGGGTGATTAGCCTGCGCGCGGTGGAAACTATCGATTTTATGACGGCACGCTGGGCGCATTTGCCATATGACCTGCTGGAGAAAGTCTCACGGCGGATTATCAACGAGATTCCGCAGGTGTCGCGGGTGACTTACGATATCTCCAGCAAGCCGCCTGCTACCATCGAGTGGGAGTAAACCTGGACCAACAATGGATGCAGTTGGCGCTGGCGCAGGCCGCGCTTGCCAGCGACGCCGGTGAAGTGCCGGTCGGTGCGGTTATTGTTAGAGACGATGGCGTAATTGGCGCGGGCTGGAATCAACCCCTGTCCAGCATCGACCCGACAGCACATGCGGAAATTGTGGCGCTGCGGAATGCAGCGAGTCGAATGGGCAATTACCGACTGCCAGGTGCCAGCCTGTTTGTGACGATTGAACCTTGTACGATGTGTGTTGGTGCTCTGTTACACGCTCGTATTGAGCGATTGGTATTTGGCGCGCTGGAGCCAAAAGCCGGCGCGGTGCAAAGCCATCTCTGTTTGCTTGATCAGCCGCACTTTAATCATCGTATCGACTACGAGGGCGGCGTATTGGCAGCCGAGTGCGCCGCCGTGATGCAGGCATTTTTTCGAGCCAGGCGTTAGCGGGTCCATACATTCGCGATTGAAGTCGCTCCCACAAAGTGGATCGCGGCCGCTGCGGGAGCGACTTCAGTCGCGAACAAAACTCCAAACACATAAACATGACTCTCTCTTTCAACACTCTTCGTAAAGGTCTCTCAACATGCTCAGTTTGCGTGGCGCACCCGCTTTGTCAGTATTTCGACGCACAAAACTACTGCACGATTTACAGCGCACCGCGCCGCAGCTCACGAACGTTTACGCTGAGTTCATGCACTTCGTTGATGTGCCGGAGTTGGCACACGCGCAGTTAGCGACGTTACAGAGCTTGCTTCACTATGGCCCCAACGCCGACAACGAAGCACCTGAAGGACGTTTGATTCTAGTCACGCCTCGACCGGGTACAATCTCGCCGTGGTCCAGCAAGGCGACTGATATAGCGCATAATTGTGGGCTCGCGGAAATAAAGCGCATCGAGCGTGGCGTGGCGTATTATCTCTCTGCTGCGGGAGAGTTGTCTGCTGATGTACTGCAAAGACTGCAACTGCAGCTACACGACCGTATGGTAGAGAGCTGTGTAACAGATCTTGCCGGCGCTGCCGCCTTGTTTAGCGAAGCCAGTCCTGCCCCGCTCGCTGTTGTTAATGTGTTAGAAGCTGGCAAGGCTGCTATCGATACTGCGAATGGTGAGCTTGGCCTGGCGCTGGCTGCCGATGAAATTGACTATCTCACCGCCGCGTTTCAATCGCTACAGCGTAACCCCACCGACGTTGAGCTGATGATGTTCGCCCAGGCTAACTCGGAGCATTGCCGGCATAAAATATTCAACGCGGATTGGATAGTTGACGGCGAGCCGCAGCCGCATTCGCTGTTCGGCATGATCAAAAATACTTACGAGGTAAATGCAGACCCCTCGGTACTCAGTGCCTATTCTGACAATGCGTCGGTTATTAGCGGCTTGCAGGCGCAGCGGTTCTTTCCGGATAACCTGGATAGAACCTATCGATCGCATGCGGAAGCGGCGCATATCCTGATGAAGGTTGAGACCCACAACCACCCAACGGCGATTGCCCCCTTGCCCGGGGCAGCAACCGGCTCGGGCGGCGAGATCAGAGACGAAGGCGCGGTAGGGCAGGGGTCGCGGCCCAAAGCCGGACTCACTGGCTTTACTGTATCAAACCTGAATATTCCCCGGCTGCCGCAGCCGTGGGAAACGCCGTATGGCAAACCGGATCGCATTGTGTCAGCGCTGGACATTATGCTGAGCGGACCAATCGGTGGCGCAGCGTTTAACAACGAGTTTGGGCGACCGAACATATGCGGCTATTTCCGCTCGTTGGAATATAACGACGGTAAGCAGCAGTGGGGCTATCACAAGCCGATTATGCTGGCCGGTGGTGTCGGCAATATTCGCGCCGAGCATATTGACAAGCCGCCGATTCCACAGCGTTCAAAGCTGATTGTGCTGGGCGGCCCGGCTATGCTGATTGGTCTGGGCGGTGGCGCCGCATCGTCGCTGCACACCGGCAGCGCCGACGCCGAGCTGGATTTCGCCTCGGTACAACGTCACAACCCTGAGATGCAGCGTCGCTGCCAGGAAGTCATAGACCAATGCTGGGCGCAGGGCGAGCAAACCCCTATCGCTTTTATTCACGACGTCGGCGCCGGCGGTTTATCTAACGCGTTGCCGGAGCTGGTGAAAGATGGCGGTTGTGGTGGCCGCTTTCAGCTGCGCGACGTGCTCAGTGATGAGCCCGGCATGTCGCCGCTGGAACTGTGGTGCAACGAGAGTCAGGAGCGCTACGTGCTGGCCGTGCGAGAACGCGATCTTGAGCGCTTCGAACAGCTATGCGCGCGTGAGCGCTGTCCGTTCGCCGTCGTCGGAGATGCCGTCGACGAAAAACACATTGAGGTACAGGACCGACATTTCGGCAACAAGCCGGTCGACCTACCCATGCACATACTGTTCGGCAAAGCGCCTAAAATGACGCGTGCTTTCGACTCGCAAAAAATCGAAACAGCCGCGCTCGATCTTGCCGCAGTTGAGCTGGATGAAGCCGTTAGGCGTGTGCTGCAACTGCCGGCAGTCGGCAGCAAGAGTTTCCTTATCACCATAGCCGATAGATCCGTGTCGGGCCTGGTGTGTCGTGACCAAATGGTTGGCCCCTGGCAGGTGCCGGTGGCCGACGCTGCCGTAACCGCCAACGATTATGTCGGCTATCACGGTGAGGCGATGGCGATGGGAGAGCGCACTCCACTGGCGTTGATCGATGCGGCAGCCAGCGGGCGCATGGCAATCGGCGAGGCCATTACCAATATCGCCTGCGCGAGAATAGACGCAATTAGCGCGATCAAGCTGTCGGCCAATTGGATGGCAGCAGCCGGTCACGGTATGGAGGATCAAAAACTGTTCGAAACCGTGCGAGCTGTTGGCATGGAGGTTTGTCCGCAACTGGGTATTACTGTTCCCGTGGGTAAGGACTCCATGTCCATGCGCACGACATGGCAGGAGGGGGGCGAAGAAAAGTCGGTAACCTCGCCGTTATCGTTGATCATCTCCGCCTTTGCGCCGGTGCCTGATGTGCGCGCCACCCTGACACCGCAGCTCAGGGACGAACCTGGCAGCGTATTGCTGTTGATTGATCTGGGCGCTGGCAAAAACCGACTCGGCGGCTCGGCGCTCGCACAGGTATACGGGCAGGTTGGCGCCGAGGCACCAGACCTCGACGACTGCGAGCGACTTAAATCTTTTTTCAACCTGATTCAAACGCTAGCCAGAGCGGGCTTACTGTTGGCCTATCATGATCGCTCAGACGGCGGAGTGTTCGCCTGTATATGCGAGATGGCTTTCGCCGCTCGGGTAGGCGTCGATATCGACTTGTCCGCCGACTGCAAGGATATCCTCGCTTGCTTGTTTACCGAAGAGCTGGGCGCTGTGCTGCAGGTTGCGGGCCGCCACAGTAACAAAGTGTTAGATCGCTGCCGCGCTGCCGGGCTGGGTGATTGTGTGCAGCGCGTTGCCAGCGTCACTGCCGGCTCCGATATCGCTATACATTGCAAAGGCGAGCTGCTGCTAAAAAGCTCGCGTGCAGAGCTGCAACGTTTGTGGTCGGCCACCAGCTATCATCTGCAATCCCTGCGTGACAACGCCGACTGCGCGCTGCAGGAATACGACAATTTGTTATCGGCCGACGACAATGGGCTATTCGCCGCACTGACTTACGCGCACGACGAAGACATTGCCGCGCCCTTGCTAAACCTGAGCAAACCACGTATCGCCATACTGCGCGAGCAGGGCGTGAACGGCCAATACGAAATGGCGGCTGCTTTTGACCGCGCCGGCTTCGAATGTGTTGATGTGCATATGAGCGACCTGCTCGCCGGGCGCAGCACATTGCACGACTTCAATGGCCTGGCAGCATGCGGCGGCTTTTCCTACGGCGATGTACTCGGCGCGGGCGAGGGCTGGGCAAAAACCATTCTGTTCAACTCGCAGTTACGCGACGGCTTCCAGACGTTTTTCGAACGACCCGACACGTTCACCCTAGGCGTGTGCAACGGTTGCCAAATGTTATCGCACTTGCATGAACTGATTCCCGGCGCTAATCATTGGCCACGTTTCGTCAATAATTACTCCGAACAATACGAAGCCAGATTGGTCCAGGTCGAAGTGCAGGCCTCTGCATCTGTGCTGTTGGCGGGTATGAGCGGTTCTTATTTACCCATCGTCGTGTCGCACGGTGAAGGCCAGGCAGAGTTCGCCAGCGACGTCGAAATTGCTCAGTTGCAGGCAAATAACGGTCAGTGTCTGCGTTTTGTTGACTCAAATAGAGATGTTGCCGGGCGTTATCCTTATAATCCTAACGGCTCGCCGCAGGGAATTACCGGCGTCACCAGCAAAGATGGCCGTGTCACTATTATGATGCCACATCCGGAGCGGGTGTTTCGCAGCGTACAAAACTCATGGGCCCCAGGCGAGTGGGGCGAAGACGGCGGCTGGCTGCGAATGTTCCGCAACGCCAGAGTGTGGATCGCCTGATGCACCGCAAAGCGATCTCGGCTGTTTTTCCGCTATTGGTTAAAAATGAAGCGATTTACTCTCTTTTTCGGCTGCTATTTTTTTCGCGTTTCGAGGCGCACCAATCCCCTGTATAATCCTGCGCCTTCAATCCTGCCACCCCTGACAATGTGAACCGCATAGCATGCTGAATAAATACCCCCTTTGGAAATATCTGCTGATTGTATTCGTGCTGGCGCTGGGCCTTTTGTACGCACTGCCGAATCTTTTTAGCGCTGATCATGCGATTCAAATCTCTGGCGCCAGCAGCTCCACCGAAATGACCGATCAGAATTTGCGCAGAGTGCGCAATGCGCTGGAACAAGCCGATATACCGATCAAAGGTGAAGGTGAACTTGAATCCAGCAAAATGTTAATTCGGTTACAGTCTCCCAAGGATCAGTTGCGTGCGCAGGCCGTACTAAAAAGCACGCTGCGCGATGAGTTTGTAGTGGCGCTGAACCTGGCGCCAACCACGCCTGGCTGGCTGCGCGCTATCGGTGCCAGTCCGATGAAACTCGGCCTCGACCTCAGCGGCGGTGTACATTTTTTGCTCGAAGTCGATACCGACGCAGCGCAGAAAACGCGTATGACCGTGTATTTTAGCGATTTGAAACGCGCCTTACGCAAAGCCAAAATTCTCGGTCGCGTGACCCAGAAAGGCAGCGACAGTTTACGCCTTAGCTTTAAGTCGGAAGACCTGCGCGAGCAAGCGCGAGCAATGATCAACGATGACAATGCCTTCAGCTCGCTAACTCGCACTCCCTCGGAGAGAAATGACCAGTACATTCTCGACCTCACCCTCACTGAAGCCCAGCGCAAAGAGATTCGTGCCTATGCGGTAAGCCAGAACCTGACGACCTTGCGCAACCGGGTTAACGAATTAGGCGTTGCGGAACCGTTGGTGGTCAAGCAGGGTACAAACCGCATCGTCGTAGAATTGCCAGGTGTGCAAGACACGGCCGAAGCGAAACGTATTCTCGGCAAAACCGCTAACCTCGAATTCAGACTCGAGGCCAAAGCCGACGACTCAATGGCCAGTAAGGAAGAATTCGAATTTCGCAACCCGGAGCGCGGCGAGCGGAGCGCGTTTTTGGAACGCGAAATCGTCGTCACGGGCGAGCGCGTAACCAACGCACAACCGAGCTTTGACCCCGACACCGGCCAGCCGCAGGTAAACATCTCACTCGACAGTCAGGGCGGCGCCTTGATGCATCGCGCCACGCGCACGAATGTCAAACGCCGGCTGGGCGTGCTGTTTGTTGAGCGTAAAATCCGTTCCGTCTATGACGATGCCGGCGAGCTGATTCGTACCGACAAGTACGATGAGAAAAAAATCATCAGCCTGGCAACTATACAGTCTGCCTTAGGCTCACAATTTCGCACCACCGGGCTAGAGAGCAGCGCTGCGGCGTCTGAGTTCGCTCTGTTACTGCGCGCCGGCGCGCTGGCGGCACCGATAGAGTTTGTTGAAGAGCGCACGGTCGGCCCGTCGTTGGGTGCAGAAAATATCACCCTTGGTGTGCGTGCGGTGCAGATTGGTCTGGCGCTGGTATTGGTGTTTATGCTGCTGTATTACCGGGTATTCGGGCTGGCTGCCGATTTGGCTCTCGCAGTAAATCTGGTGTTGTTGGTAGCGGTTATGTCGATTATGTCGGCCACATTAACGCTGCCAGGTATTGCCGGTATTGTATTGACCGTGGGTATGGCGGTGGATGCCAATGTATTGATATTTGCACGCATCCGCGAAGAGTTGAAAAACGGGCTCACTCCGCAAGCGGCGATTAACGCCGGTTACGAGCGTGCTTTTGTCACTATTCTCGACGCTAACCTGACGACTTTACTGGTCGCCGTGATTTTGTATGCGGTTGGCACCGGCCCGGTTAAAGGCTTCGCCGTGACTTTGTCGATCGGTATTATCACCTCAATGTTTACCGCAATCATGGGCACGCGGGCGCTGATTAATCTAATTTACGGCGGTCGCCGCCTTGAACGGCTAGCTATTTAGGAGACCGCTATGAGTGAACTAAAAGTCATTAACTTTATGGGCCTTGCCAAAATAGCAGGGATAGTATCGATCATCCTTGTAGTGGTCGGTCTTGGCTCTCTGCTGACCCGAGGCTTGAATTTTGGGCTGGATTTTACCGGTGGCACGCAGGTAGAAGTCGGTTACGAGCAGGCACCGGACTTAACCGAGGTGCGTGCAGCGCTGGACCAGGCCGGTTACAAAAACGCCGTGGTGGTCAATTTCGGTTCCGACCGCGAAGTGCTGGTAAGGTTGCAAACGATAGAAGCTGAAGAGCAGGACAAGGTCGGTGCGCAATTGGTCGCTACGCTGCGCGCAGCGGCTGCTGGTGCGGTCAGTATGCGTCAGATCGAATACGTCGGCCCGCAAGTGGGGGACGAACTGCGCGAACAAGGCGGCCTGGCATTGTTGGCGGCCCTGGCGGGTGTGCTGTGTTACGTTGCCGTGCGGTTTCAGTTCAAGTTCGCGGTCGGCGCCGTGGTCGCTCTGATACACGACGTGGTGGTTATTCTGGGCCTGTTTGCGTTGTTTCAATGGGATTTCGACCTTACCGTATTGGCGGCCTTGCTTGCGGTGATTGGCTACTCGCTGAATGACACTATCGTCGTGGCCGACCGTATTCGTGAGAATTTCCGTAAGGTAAGAAAATCCAACGCCGTAGAGTTGATCAATATCTCGTTAACGCAAACAGTAGCGCGCACCATCGTCACATCGTTAACCACCTTGCTGGTGTTACTGGCTCTGTTTTTCTACGGCGGCGAAATGATTCACAGCTTTGCTGAAGCACTGATTATCGGTGTGTTCATCGGTACCTACTCGTCCATCTTCGTTGCCACCAATGTACTGTTACTGATGAAAATTGACCAAACGGACCTGATCGTTCCGCCAAAAGAAGGCGTTGAATTTGACGACGGGATGCCGTAACTGAAATCGGATAAGACGCCTTTAGTCCGCCCCTTACGGGCCGCTGCTAGATGCCGCCAAGTAAAGGTTTAACTATTTGCAGCACGGGTTTAAAGCATTTGGGGCTACCGCACACAATATTACCGGTTCTGAGAAAGTCCTGGCCGCCGTTAAAATCGCTGACCAAACCGCCCGCCTCTTGAATTAGCAGCGCGCCGGCGGCTATATCCCATTCGCTTAAGCCGATTTCCCAAAATGCGTCGTAGCGCCCGGCGGCGACATAGGCTAAGTCGAGGGAGGCAGCACCCATTCGGCGAATTCCCGCGCTGCTGGCCGCGAGCTTCTCCAGGGTTTGCATATACGCGGGTAGATGCTGGTCTTTGCGCGCCAAAAACGGAATACCGGTCGCCAGTACCGCACTGTGCAGGTCCGGGCGGTTAGAAACCCGTATCCGCTTGCCATTCAGTTGCGCCCCTTTGCCACGGCTGGCGGTAAACTCCTCACGCCGTACCGGGTCATAGATGACCGCATGCTCCAGTTTGCCTTTATATTTACACGCAATTGAAATGCCGAAATGCGGAATGCCGCGCACGAAATTAGTGGTGCCGTCGATAGGGTCAATTAGCCACTCGTAATCGCTAGGCTCGGAGTGGTCGGACGCGCCGCTTTCCTCGGCCATAATATGATGGTCAGGGTAAGCCTTGTTGATATGGTAGATAATCTCCTGCTCGGCTTTACGGTCCATATCGCTAACGAAATCATTGCGGCCTTTCTCCTCGACTTGCAGTAAATCCATCCGGTCGGTGGCATGCATGATGTTGTCACCGGCTTTGCGCGCCGCGCGCAGAGCGATATTAACGAAGGGATGGATATTCATATTGGGTCAGCCAAAATAAGAAAGCCGCGCATTATACAGTGCGCGCGCTGTCAGTGGCGCTTCTGCTACCATTACCGATTTTGAACTTGAATTGGCTTCGATTGTAGTTCAGCTGCGAATACAGGCATTAGATAAATGAGTAACACAGCGCTAGACAACATCCGCATCGTGCTGGTTGAAACCTCGCATCCCGGCAATATTGGTGCCGTGGCGCGGGCGATGAAAAATATGGGGCTGCGCAATTTATACCTGGTCAACCCAAAAAGATTTCCCGCGGAAGATGCGCTGATGCGCGCCGCCGGTGCGGCCGATATACTGGAAAGCGCCACAGTGTGCAGTGATGTTGAAACTGCCATTGGCGACGCCCGCCTCGTGCTGGGCGCCAGCGCACGCGGGCGCCGCATACCCTGGCCGTTACACGAGCCGAGGGCAGCCGCCGCGCAAACGGTAAGCGAAGCGGCGCAGCATGAGGTAGCGATGTTATTTGGCCGTGAAGATCGCGGCTTAAAGAATGAAGAGCTGCAGCAATGCCATTTACATATCAACATTCCTACCGATGACGCCTATAGTTCTCTTAATTTGGCGATGGCTGTTCAAGTCGTTTGTTACGAGTTGCGCCTCGCCTGGATGGCGACAAAAGAAGACAGCACTGTGGGCCAGCAATGGGATGCACCGCTGGCTAATGCGGCCGACACCGAGCGCTTCTTCGACCACCTTGAACAAACGCTGATCACGCTGCAATTTCTCAAACCCAGCGCGCCACGACAATTAATGACGCGCTTACGGCGCCTGTTTAACCGCATCCGCATGGATGAAATGGAGCTGAATATACTGCGCGGCATATTAACCGCTGCCCAGCAGGCGGCCGTTGATAAGACCAATCCAACCAGGTAATTATATACTTGACTAAATTACTTGGTTTTTCGTAGTCTACTCGGAAATTCACCACAGCACTTTCATTAGATATCTATTCTATCCCGCTGCCAGATTGCGTGTTCGTGCTGTTTCTTTGGCGACAGCGGGGGCGGAGTTTGAGCGCTGAGGGCTCTCATGCAACTACCTATTTATTTCGACTACGCAGCCACGACGCCGGTTGACCCGCGTGTAGCGCAGCTGATGAGCGACTGCCTGCTGCGCGAAGGCACCTTCGGTAATCCAGCTTCGCGCTCGCATATGTATGGCTGGCAAGCGGAGCAGGCGGTGGAAAACGGTCGCCGTCAGGTAGCCGAGCTGCTTAATGTCGACCCACGCGAAATCGTCTGGACTTCAGGCGCGACCGAATCTGACAATTTGGCCCTAAAGGGCGCGGCGCATTTTTATCGCGAGCGCGGCAAACACATCATTACCTCAACCATCGAGCACAAGGCGGTGCTTGATACCTGCCTGCAACTTGAGCAGGAAGGGTTTGCTATCACATGGCTGGCTCCCGACCAGCAGGGCATTGTGCAACCGCAAGCGGTCGCAGAGGCTGTGCGCGACGATACGATTATCGTGTCGCTTATGCACGTTAATAACGAGATTGGCACAGTCAACGATATTACCGCCATCGGCGAAATAACGCGAAAAGAAAATGTTATATTTCATGTGGATGCAGCGCAAAGCGCAGGTAAAATTCCGATTGACCTGCAGGCCAGCAAGGTCGACCTGATGGCACTGTCGGCACATAAAATGTACGGCCCGAAAGGCATGGGCGCACTATTCGTACGGCGTAATCCGCGCGTTGGGCTGGAAGCACAAATACACGGCGGCGGCCATGAGCGCGGTATGCGCTCCGGCACGTTAGCGACGCATCAGATTGTTGGTATGGGGCAAGCGTGCGAAATTGCTCGTGTCGAAATGGCTGCCGAGAACGAGCGTATTGTCGCATTGCGTGCGCGTTTTCTAGACGGATTGACTGATCTGGAAGGAGTGCAGTTGAACGGTGCCGCGCAACAGTGCCTGCCCGGCATTATGAACATCAGTTTTGGCAACATCGACGGCGAGCTGTTAATGATGGCGCTGAAAGATCTGGCCGTATCCTCCGGCTCTGCCTGTTCGTCAGCCAGCCTCGAACCATCTTACGTGCTGCGCGCGCTGGGTTTGAGTGATCAGAGAGCACACAGTTCACTGCGAATCACGTTGGGTCGCTACACCACGGCAGATGAAATTGATTATGCGCTCGAACAAATTCAGCATGCGGTCGAAAAACTGGGCGCAGCTGCAGCGCAGTGACCATTGTTTAAGCACGCCCGTTAACTTCACATACTATTTTCGCCACTAGTTCTCTATAATAGTAAGGTTTACTTAACCCTTTTTACCATCAACTCATTTAGGAGCCAGCATGGCTGTTGAACGTACACTTTCTATTATCAAACCCGATGCCGTCGCGAAAAACGTAATTGGCGAAATCTACAGCCGCTTCGAGAAAAATGGTTTGTCTATTGCAGCCGCTAAAATGGTTCAGCTTAGCAATGAAAAGGCCGAAGGCTTTTACGCTGAGCATAAAGAGCGTCCGTTTTTCCCCGACCTCATCAAGTTTATGACATCAGGCCCCGTTACCGTGCAAGTACTGGAAGGCGAAGGCGCGGTCGCGAAGAATCGTGAACTGATGGGGGCGACTAACCCGAAGGAAGCCGACGCCGGCACCATTCGTGCCGATTTTGCCGAATCTATCGACGCCAACGCGGTCCACGGTTCTGATTCGCCCGAGTCTGCTGCACGCGAAATCAGCTATTTCTTTGACGACGCCGAGCTTTGCTCGCGCGCGTAAGCGAGCAGCCATAACCAGGTCGAACTGCATGCAAACCTCCTCCAGCCAGCAAAAAATTAATCTGCTCGGGCTAAGCCCCGACAAGCTGCGGGAGTTTGTGTGCGATCTGGGTGAAAAACCGTTTCGCGCCACACAGCTGCTTAAATGGATGCATCATCGAGGCGTTGCTGATTTCTCCGCAATGACCGATATCAGCAAGTCGCTGCGCCAACGCCTGAGCGAACTGGCTGAAATTCGCGCACCGGAAGTGGTGGAAGAGTTGCAGTCGAAGGACGGCACGCGCAAATGGATTATTCGCGTCGAGGGTGGCAGCTGCATTGAAACAGTGATGATTCCTGAACAGGGTCGGCGCACTTTATGCGTCTCCTCGCAGGTTGGCTGTACGCTGGACTGCAGTTTCTGCGCCACCGGCAAGCAGGGTTTTCAGCGCAACCTGAGCAGCGCCGAAATCATCGGTCAGCTATGGATTGCGTCAAAGTCGCTGGTCGATGCGGGCGAGCCGGTCAATCGCGCCATCAGCAATGTGGTGATGATGGGCATGGGCGAACCGTTGCTCAACTTCGACAATCTGGTCGACTCGCTGCAGCTGATGATGGACGACCTCGCGTACGGTATTTCCAAGCGCCGCGTTACCGTCAGTACGTCGGGTGTGGTACCGGCTATCGATGCGTTGGCGAAAGTGTCGGATGCATCGTTGGCAATTTCGCTGCATGCACCGGTAGATTCCCTGCGTGACGAGTTGGTGCCGATAAACCGCAAGTACCCCATAACAGAACTGTTAGCGGCGTGCAGGCGTTATCTGCATAGCCTGCCCGACAGCAAGCGCGTCATCACGGTGGAATACACGCTAATCAAAGGTGTCAATGATTCCGTCCAGCAGGCGCAACAGACTGCCGCGTTGTTGCACGATTTTCCGTGCAAAATCAATCTGATTCCGTTTAATCCGTTTTCTCTTTCCGACTACCAGCGTCCCTCAGGCAATGCCGTAAGCCGTTTCCGTGATGCGCTGCAACAGCAGGGTTTTACCGTAACCATACGCTCAACCCGCGGCGAAGATATTGACGCGGCCTGTGGTCAGTTAGCCGGCGAGGTAGCTGACCGCACGCGCCGCAGCGCACGATACAGACTTAACGCGCCTCAACTTCCAGCCAATACCATCGCCATCGCAGGTTAAGTATGCAAGCTAAAGTATTAATCTCATTAATTTTTCTCTGCTATTGGCTGGCAGGCTGCGTGACTACCGAAAATTCGGCATTCGCCGCCGACACCAGTAAAGAGAAAGCCATCAACTCGCGCGTCGATCTGGCCTTAAGCTACCTGCGCAAAGGCGACGCCGAGTCGGCACGGCGTAACCTGAAGGCGGCGCTGAAAATAGATCCCAAAAGCGCCCAGGTGCACGATGCATTGGGCGTCGTGTTCACCAAAGAGGGCGAGCCCGAAATCGCCGAAAGCCACTACAAAAAAGCAATTGCATATGACTCCACTTACTCCAAGGCCAGAAACAACTACGCTGCTTTTTTGTATCAGCAAAAGCGCTACAAAGAGGCAATGAAGCAGCTGCAAATCGTCATTGACGACCAGCTCTACAACGAGCGGCTGCGTGCATTTGATAATCTTGGCCGAGTCGCCTTGAAACTCGACGACATTGAGACGGCAGAAGCAGCATTTCGTCGCACGCTGCGAATAGACAAAAAATACACGCCGGCAATGCTGGAATTGGCGCTGCTGCACTTTGGCCGCGGCGAGTTGGACATCGCCCAGCAGTACTACAATCAATACAAATCTCTGTCGAAACAGTCACCGCGCGCGCTGTTGTTAGGCATTCGCCTGGCGGAAGCAAATAACGATAGTAGCGCCAGGGCCAGCAATGCGCTGGCGTTAAAAAACCTCTACCCGAAGTCGAAAGCGTACCAGCGCTATAAGTCGGGTAGCTACAAAGAGGACTAGACCGATGCAGTGCATTTCACCCATCAAACGGCGTCAGTCGAAACAAATATTCGTAGGTAATGTACCCATAGGCGGCGATGCGCCGATCGCCGTGCAAAGCATGACCAATACCGAAACCTGTGACGTTCAAGCCACTGTCGGGCAGGTTAACGCGCTGGTGAAAGCCGGTGCCGATATTGTTCGCGTGTCAGTGCCAAGCATGGAAGCAGCCGATGCTTTTGCACATATTCGTCGCCAGGTCGACGTGCCGCTGGTGGCCGATATCCATTTTGACTACAAAATTGCCCTGGCTGTGGCCGAAAAAGGTGCCGACTGTTTGCGTATTAACCCCGGTAATATCGGCCGCGAAGACCGCATTCGCGCGGTCATCGACTGCGCTAAAGACAAAAACCTGCCGCTACGCATTGGCGTCAACGCCGGCTCGCTGGAAAAGGCACTGCAGCGCAAATATGGCGAGCCAACGCCGGAAGCGCTGGTGGAGTCGGCATTCAGGCATATCGATATTCTGGAGCGACTGGACTTCCACAATTACAAACTCAGCCTGAAAGCGTCCGATGTGTTTATGGCGGTAGCCGCCTACCGGCTGATCGCCACGCAAATTGATAAGCCTCTGCATCTGGGTATTACCGAAGCCGGCGGTTTGCGTTCCGGTACGGTCAAATCCGCGGTTGGCCTGGGCATGCTGTTGATGGAGGGCATTGGCGATACGCTGCGCGTGTCGTTAGCCGCCGATCCGGTCGAAGAGGTGAAGGTCGGCTACGATATTCTGAAAAGCCTGAAGCTGCGCAGCCGTGGCATCAATTTTATCGCCTGCCCCAGCTGTTCCCGGCAAAACTTCGACGTCATCAGCACTATGAATGAACTGGAGCAGCGTTTCGAAGATGTGACCCAACATTTGGACGTTGCTGTGATTGGCTGTATCGTCAACGGTCCGGGTGAGGCGAAAGAGGCCGATATCGGTCTCACCGGTGGCACCCCAAATAATTTGGTCTACGTTGGCGGCAAGCCCGATCATAAAATCAAAAATGCTGATCTGCTTGATGGCCTAGAAGCGACAATTCGCGCTCGGCTGGCGCAACGCAGTGATGACGAAGACACGAACTTAATCGCATCTTCGCGCTAGTCAGTCCTGCTATAATGCGCGCTTTTTAGCGCTCCAGGTCCTTTTCCTTGCCTGATTTCAAAGCCATTCGCGGCATGCACGATATTCTGCCCGAGCAAACGCCGCTATGGCAGCATATTGAGCATTGCGCGCACAAACTGCTGGCACGCTACGGCTACCGTGAGATTCGCCTGCCTATTGTTGAGCAAACGGCGCTGTTCGCCCGCTCTATTGGCGATGTTACCGACATTGTTGAAAAAGAAATGTACAGCTTCACCGACCGCAACGACCTCAGCGTTAGCCTGCGTCCCGAAGGTACCGCCGGCTGCGTGCGCGCCTGCGAAGAACACGGTTTGTTGTACAACCAAACGCAGCGCCTGTGGTACACCGGTCCCATGTTTCGCTACGAACGACCGCAAAAAGGTCGGCAGCGACAGTTTCATCAAATCGGGGTAGAAACCTTCGGCTTTGCCGGCCCGGATATCGACGCCGAGCTGCTTTCCCTAACGCTGCGTCTGTGGCGCGAACTGAATTTGGAAAGTGTGGTCGAACTGCAAATCAACAGCATCGGCACGCTGGCCGCACGGCAGCGTTACATTGCCGCATTGCGCGATTATTTACAGCAGCATAGAGATGACCTTGACCCGGACAGCCAGCGACGTCTCGACAGCAATCCGTTACGTATCCTCGACAGTAAAAGCGCCGCGACGCAGCAGTTATTGAACTCAGCACCGGATATTAGCGAATACCTGGACGCAGAATCGGCGCTGCACTTTGCGCAACTGCGCGAGCACCTCGACGCGCAAGGCATTGCCTATAGCGTCAACACCCGGTTAGTGAGGGGGTTGGATTATTACAGCAAAACCGTGTTCGAGTGGGTGACCGACAAGTTGGGTGCACAGGGCACGGTATGTGCCGGCGGTCGCTACGACGGGCTGGTAGAACAGCTAGGCGGCAGGCCCACTTCTGCCGTTGGCTTTGCGCTGGGGATGGAGCGCCTGTGTTTGCTGTTGCAGGCAACGGATCACCCAGCGGCAAGCAGCAACGCGGCTGTAGACGCTTATTTTCTAGTGCTCGACCCAATGCTGCAAGTCGCAGCGCAGGCCTGCGCAGAGCGCCTGCGCGATACCTTGCCCGGCCTGCGTCTGCAGCTGCACTGCGGTGGCGGCAGCACCAAAAGCCAGATGAAAAAGGCCGATGCCAGTGGTGCGCACTACGCATTGATTCTTGGCCTGGAAGAACAGGAGAAAGGCGTGCTTGCGCTAAAAGCGCTGCGTGACCCGGCTCAACGCGAGCAGCAATACATGAACGAGCAAACTGTGCTGGAATTTCTGGCGCAACATATTTCGCACGCACACAATAGCTGAAGGAGGAAGGTTCCGGTGGAGTCGTACCGCACTGACGAAGAACAAGTCGAAGTTTTAAAGCGATGGTGGCAGGAAAATGGCAACGCCACACTGATCACCGTCGGTCTGTCGTTGGCCGCCGTATTTGGCTGGCAAACCTGGCAGGCGCGCCAAAGCGATGCGCATAACGCAGCGTCGATAGTCTATCAGGAACTGCTTGACAGCATTGTCACCGAGAAAAAGCTGAACGACACCGAGGTCGCGTCAGTGGCCCACGTTGTGAAGCAAATTCAGGACGATTTCAGCAGCAGTACCTACGCGCAGTACGCAGGACTGCTAATGGCAAAGACCTATGTCGTTCAGGACAAACTTGCCGAAGCGCGCAAAGAGCTGGAAACCGTGCTCGATTTAGGGCCGAAGAAAGATTTAAAGCCGCTGGTGACGCTACGTCTGGCGCAGGTGGTTTTTGCGCAGGGCGAGGCGGAGCAGGCGTTAAAAATGCTTGCCAATGTTGAAACCGGCGCTTTCACTGCATCCTACGCTGAGCTAAAGGGTGACATTCAGCAGCAGTTGGGCGACCTCGGTGCCGCCGAAGAGTCGTATCAAAAAGCGCAGGAAGGTTCACCCGCTGAAGAAAATCAGCTGCTGCAGTTAAAGCTCGCCAATATCGAAATGCTGCGCTCCAAAGCCGCGACTAACGCGACGGTTGCAAAAGGTGTTGCTGGCGCCGCAACTGTAGAGGCCGCCTCTGAACCAGAAGGCTCTCAAGCAGCTGAGCCGGATCAGAAAGCAGCTAACGACACAGGTGTCGCCGAATGATGCTGTTGCGCCGCTCAGTATTGCTACTCGCACTGTTAGCCTGGCTAACAGGCTGTGGTTCCAATGACATCAAAGACGAGGACTTATTTGAGCCAGCCGATTTGGTCAAATTCGAGCCCGAGTTCGAGCTGGAAAAGCGCTGGTCGGTGAAGGTTGGCAACGGTCAGGGTAAATCCTACACCAAGATCGCCCCGGTACTGGAAGACGACACTATTTTTATCGCCTCCTACAATGGCCGTGTGCTGGCCATCGACCCAGTGAGTGGCGAACAACGCTGGCAACAGAAGACAGACCTGCCGATTACGGGCGGCGTGGGCGCTGGCTATGACCGCGTGTTTGTCGGCACCGAAGACGGCGAAGTGGTCTCTATGGACGCGGAGGATGGCGCTATTAAATGGCGCACACAGCTCACCAGCGAAGTCCTGTCGGCACCACAAAGCAATGGCGAAATTGTGGTTGTGCCCAGCTATGACGGCAACCTCTACGGCCTGAATTTCGAAACCGGCAAAAAAGAGTGGGAATACGACAGCAGTCTGCCCGTGCTTACGCTGCGCGGCACAGCTAATCCGGTAGTTGACGGCGACACGGTGATAGCTGCGTTTGCTAACGGCAAGCTGGTGGCCTTTGATATTGCTACCGGCATGGTTCGCTGGGAGCAGCGGGTGGCTATCTCGCAGGGCCGCTCTGAAATAGAACGCATTGTTGATATCGACGGCACGCCACTACTGGACACGCCGCTGATTTACGCCGTTAGTTATCAAGGTCGGCTGGTTGCGACGGAAAGCAGCAGTGGCCGCCCGCTGTGGCGCAAACCAGCTTCCAGCTTCGTAGGCCTGGCCGAAGGTTTCGGCAATATTTATGTGGCTGAGGCAAACGGCAAGGTTAGTGCCTACACCGCGCAAGAGGGTACGCTGCGCTGGCAGCAGGAGGAGTTGGCCTGGCGCAAATTATCGGCGCCGGCAACGCTGAGCAGCTACGTCGCGGTGGCTGATTACAACGGCTATGTGCATCTATTATCGCAGGTCGACGGCCATATGGTTGCCCGCACTCGCGTCGACTCCAGTGGCGTGCGAGCGCCGTTGCTTAGCTACGACGATACGCTGCTGGTTTATGGCAACGGCGGTAAGCTCGTTGCACTCAATATAGAAAAAGACTAACTAAGCCATGCTGCCTGTCGTCGCCCTGGTCGGACGCCCCAACGTAGGTAAATCCACCCTCTTTAATCGGTTAACACGATCGAGAGACGCCCTGGTGGCCAACCTGTCAGGCCTTACGCGTGACCGCCGCTACGGCAGAGCCGCATTCGATGGGCGTGAATTTATCGTGGTAGACACCGGCGGCATTGCCGGCCAAGAGCAGGGCATAGATGCCGAGGCGGCAAGGCAATCCCACCTGGCGATTGCAGAAGCCGATGTTGTATTATTACTGGTTGATTTGCGCCAGGGTACGGTGCCGGCCGATCATGCCCTGACAACCGAACTCAGGCGCACCGGCAAAACGGTATTGCTGGTAGCGAATAAAATGGATGGCCTCGATGCCGATGCTGCCATGGCGGATTTCTATGCTTTGGGTATTGATCCGGTCATCCCCATATCTGCCAGTCATGGTCGCGGCATGCAACAGTTGCAGCAACACGTCGTTGCAGCGCTTCCCGCTGCAGTAGCAACACCGGTTGCGGCCGAGAGGGGCTTGAAGATGGCGATCATCGGGCGCCCCAATGTTGGCAAGTCCACCCTGGTGAATCGCCTGCTCGGAGAAGACAGGGTCGTTGTCTATGACGAACCCGGTACCACTCGCGACAGCGTCGTTATCCCCTACGAGCGTGAAGGCAGGCCCTATGTATTGATTGATACCGCCGGGGTAAGGCGCCGCAAAAACGTGCGCGACGCGGTAGAAAAGTTCTCCATTGTGAAAGCACTGCAGGCAATTGCCGACTGCAACGTCGCCGTTATCCTGATTGACGCGCAGGAAGGGGTAGTCGACCAGGATTTGCATATGCTCGGCGCCGCAATGGATGCCGGCCGCGGCCTGGTGATCGCCATCAACAAATGGGACGGGCTTGAGCATACCCAAAAAGAGTTCGTCAAACGCGAACTGGGGCGTCGCCTGCAGTTTATCGACTATGCCGACGTGCACTATATTTCGGCTCTGCACGGCAGCGGCGTTGGCAGTCTGTACAAGTCTATCGACAAGGCCTACGACGCTGCCACGCGCTCGTTAAGTACCAATAAGCTGAATCAGATTCTCGCCTACGCCGTTGCCGAAACGCCGCCACCGATGTCGAAAGGACGCCGCATCAAGCTGCGCTATGCACATGCGGGTGGCTCTAATCCTCCCATCATAGTTATTCACGGTAACCAGACCGACGCGGTGCCGGCCAACTACACGCGCTACCTGGAAAAAGTGTTCCGCCGTAAGCTGAGTCTTGCCGGCACGCCAATACGCATAGAATTCCGCACCGGCGACAACCCCTACGCAGGTAGAAAAAATAAACTAACGCCACGCGAGGCGGCAAAACAGCGCAAGCTAGTCGGTCAGTCCAAGCGCAATACGTAGAGTTACCATGAGGCCGTTGCAAACTACAGCACAGCTGGCGGACCTTGAAACACGCCAGGACATTGAACACTTCGTTGAACGCTTCTACACGCGGTTGCTGGCCGACCAGCAGCTGGCACCAATTTTCATCGAGGTTGCAGCCATTGATCTCGATCAACACTTGCCCCTCATTTGCGATTACTGGGAAAAATTGCTGCTGGGGGCGACTGGTTATACCAGGCACACCATGAACATACACCGCGCCCTGCACAGCAAACGTGAATTAACAGCGGCAGATTTCGAGCGTTGGTTAGGGCATTTCCACAGCGAGATGGATGCGTTGTTTAACGGCCCACGAGCTGATCGCGGCAAACTTGTTGCCGCGCAAATAGCGGCCAATATGCAGGCCGCTATGCTAACCGGGGGTAGTTAAGGGTTCTCCGGCTGCGCTGTGCGACCTATGGCATTTAACCATTGTTAACGTATCTTGCGCATATATAGCGGCTATAGCCTTGCTTATCGTTGCTGTTGCTTGCAGACTAACGATGCAGTAGAAGTTATGATTCGATGGTGCTAAACGATACCAGGGAATGATGCATAAAATAATATTTGTACCTTTACTACTTGCCCTTTTTTCCGCCAGTACCCTCGCAGAAGATTGGCTGTATACCGTACGCCCTGACGAGACGCTGTCGAGTATTTGCGACGACTACGTCAAGGAAGAGGGCTGTTGGCGAAAACTAATAAAACACAATACGGAGATTGCCTACGACGGCAAGCTGACTGCTGGTTCACGTATCAAAATACCAGTCGAATGGTTGTATAACGCGCCAATCGCGGTGATTGCGGAATATGTTGCCGGCGATGTATTTGTGCAACGCAAACGCACCCAGGCCATCAACAAGCTGAAGGCCGGCATGTATTTGCTAATGGGTGATACGGTCATCACCGCAGACGGCAAGGTGCTGCTGCGGTTTGCGGACGACTCTTCGCTGCTGTTAAAACCTCAAACCGAAATTGTTTTGAACCGCCTGTCTACCTTCAATGACAGCGGCATGGTCGACACCGACGTGCGCCTTAATCGTGGTGTCGGGCACTTTTCGATCAAATCGCAGCAAGGCAAAAGCCGCTACCGCATCACAACACCATCGGCGATAGCGGCGGTGCGCGGCACCCGTTTCAGAGTCTCTTCCGACGCGAACGCCGGTGACATCATGCGTAACGAGGTGCTGGAAGGTGCCGTACAGGTATCTGCCCAAAATGAGAACAAAGATATTGTAAAGGGTTACGGCACGCTGGTGGAGCAGGGTAAAAAACCTATTCCTCCGGTAGAGCTACTGCCTGCGCCAACACTTGAGCTGTCGGAACAAATCAACATTCCAAAAACGCTGAAATGGGCCGCAGTTGCTGCTGCCAAAAGCTACGTTATTGACGTGTTTGAGGGGGAATCACAAAACCGTTTGCTGTTTTCGGAAGCTACCTTCGCGCCCGAGTATCTATTAAAAGCAATGGACAGCGGCACCTACACTCTGGCAATTAGAGCGGTAGACAAACTCGGCCTGCAAGGCATGAACACTATTCTCCATGTCAACGCAACCAAACTGCTGGCTGCACCAGAGGTCACACCCGCCAGAGTCACCCGTAAAGGCGAGTCTATACAAATTGACTTTCCTGAAATCGACGGCGCGGTAGCGTATCGAGTCGAGGTAAGCACAGCAAAGAATTTTTCCAGGCTGATATATTCTGAACGGTTGAGCGACAATAAGGTTTCCATTCCCCAGCCCAAAGGCAACTACTACGTGCGAGCACAAGCTATTTACGCCAAAGAAGAACTTAGCGAGTACAGCGCAGTGCAGCAGTGGGCCGACCCGGTCGAGAAAAAGGAAAGTGTGTGGAAAATTCTGTTGCCGGCGCTGGTTTATGCGGCGATTATTTTGATTTAAGCTGTTAGCTGCCGGGACAATTGCACGTCATGAAGTGACAGAATAGCGTCATTATATGAAAACAGAACTTGTAAGTCGGAATTACGGTTACCGGTAGAGCCGTTCCAGGTTAACTTTTTAGCATCTGCTATCTTGTACACGCTTAAATCGAATGTCCTCTTTTCTGTTGAAATAAAACCGGCATTGTCAGCAGGCGGTGACGGCAAAGGGTCGTTTGGCGCTGGTCGCTGTGCTGTTACCCGATCGGTAGGTTGTAGGCGAATCCCGCCAGTTTTTTCAATCTAACACTAGGTTAGCTGGAGGGTGTAAAACCGGACTACTGGCTATCCAACCTAACAAACCTCAATCCCAATAGCTGTAGCCTCACCCCCACCAATACACAAAGCCGCCACCCCGCGTTTTTTCTTATACCGCTCCAACTGATACAACAAACTCACAATAATCCGCGACCCGGTAGAGCCAATAGGATGCCCCACAGCACAGGCTCCGCCGTGAATGTTTACCCTCGAATGCCGAATATCCAACTCCTGCATGGCTAACATAGTCACCATCGCAAATGCTTCGTTAATTTCCCACAGGTCGACCGAATCGATTTCCCACCCCGTCTTCTCTAACAGTTTGCTAATGGCGCCGATGGGGGCGGTGGTAAATTTCGAGGGGTGACGCGAGTCGCGGCTGTGGGCGATGATTTTTGCCATTGGCGTTACGCCGTGCTCGGCCACGGCGCTGGCGCTCATTAATACCAGAGCCGAGCCACCGTCCGAAATTGAGCTGGAGTTGGCTGCGGTCACCGTGCCGTTTTCTGAAAATGCCGGGCGCAGTTTGGGGATTTTTTCCGGCATGGCGTTGCCGGGTTGTTCATCTTCGGTGATGACGTTTTCGCCTTTACGCGTGATGATGGTGACCGGGGCCATTTCATCGTCTAGTAATCCTTCGGCAATGGCTTTCTGTGCGCGTGCCAGTGAGGTGAGAGCAAATTCGTCCATTGCCTCGCGGGTCAGGTTGTATTCGTCGGCGGTTTCCTGGGCGAAGCTGCCCATCATGCGGCCGGTGGCGGCATCTTCCAGGCCGTCGAGCAACATATGATCGTATATTTGTTTGTGGCCCATGCGCAGGCCGGCGCGGGCATTTTCGATAAGGTAGGGGGCGTTGCTCATGCTTTCCATGCCGCCGCTGACCATAATGCTATTGCTGCCGGCTTTGATTTGGTCATGCGCGTAGATTGTGGCCTGCATGCCTGAGCCGCACAGTTTGTTCAATGTCACGCAACCGGTAGCGGGTAACAGGCCAGCGCCGAGTGCGGCCTGGCGTGCCGGGCCTTGCTTGAGGCCGGCTGGCAGCACATTGCCCATCACGACTTCGTCGAAATATTGTACGTCTATGCCGGCGCGGCGTACGGCTTCCCTGATGGCGGTCGCGCCCAGTTCGGGAGCGGTGGCAAGGCTCAGGTTACCCAGCATTCCTCCCATGGGAGTGCGTGCGCCGCAAACGATGAAAACTTCTTCAGACATGGCTGTTCTCCAACAAAATTCGACCGCCAACATTTAGCCATAGGAGAGTAACAGAGACAAGCTGCTCGCGTTCTAATTAATTCACCGCAAACAATTTGCCGCGCACCGAACGCCGGTAACGCATGGGTGGCATCGCAAAGTGTTTTCTAAACAGCCCGGCGAAATAGCTTACATCCTGGTAGCCCACATGCTCCGCAATCTCTGCAACGGTTAAGTTACTATTCCGCAGCAGCTCCTTGGCGTTCTCAAGCCGGCAGCGTTGCAGGTGCTGCACTGGCGTGGTACCGGTAATGTGTTTAAAGCGGCGATTAAACGTGCGCGAGGAGAGGGCAAACTTGCTGGCGACGGCAGTGAGCGAAAGTGGTTCGTTACAGTGAGTTGTCAGGTAATCCTGCACCCGTGCGATGTCTTCGTCGTGATGCGAGCGCGGGCCGTCTTCGGTGTACATGGCCGCGTTATAGCTGCTTCGTATCTCGGGCGAAAACTGCGACTCCATGTGCTGGCTTATCTCTTCGTCATATATCTGGCGGGCAAAATAAACCATCAGATCAGCCAGCGCGTTGAGACTGCCGGCGCAGTAGATGCCGCCAGACTCGGTGATTAAATGGTGGCGTTGAGTGTCAACCTGCGGGTAGCGACGGGCGAACAGGTCGAGATAAAACCAGTGTGTAGTAGCCGGTCTGGCGTTTAATAGACCGGCCTCGGCCAGTAGAAAGCTGCCGGTGCTGACCGCGCAGATAATAGTGCCGCGCGCGTGTAAATCGCGAATCCACTGTAGCAGCTTATGTTGCCGGGCAACGGCTCGTAGCGGGTTGCGCCACAGTGCGGGCAGCACTAGATAGTCGGTGTGTTCAATACGCGAATACAGCGTATCGGCTTTAATGCTAAAGCCGGCGCTGGTGGTTACGCTGCGGCGTCGCAGCGAGGCGGTCCTGCTTTGCAGTTGCGGCAGGCTGTCGCCGCGGCGTCTGGCCTGCGCGTCGGCGGCGTTGAGCATTTCCAATGGCAGGCTGGCGCTGCTGGCTAGCATATTGTCTAGTAATAGTACGGTGAGCGTAGTCAAAATGGCTCGCTTGTTTGAGGGTTGCACACGCTGCAATCAATATGGCGATTATGCCACAGAGATTGGCGCAATCGCCACGTAAGATATCGCATCCGTGCCGCTAGAATACAGCCACAATAATTGTTATTGCTGTAGTGGGAGTTCAAATGGCACGTTTACCCGTAATTGTGGGCTTTGGCGGCGTGAATGCCGCCGGGCGTAGTTCGTTTCATCATGGCTATCGGCGTATGGTGATCGATGCGCTGCCACAGTCGGTTGCCGGCGAGACGTGGCGTAGTCTGGCGAGCTTGATGAACCTGCCACCCGAGCAGCATGATGTAAGCGCCAGCACGCGTGATCACATCACCGCAAATACCCTGATTCGTAAACTCGAGACCAATTTATTCGACAGCACGCAAGTGCCGTGGAACCGCCGCGTACACCTGCGCCCCGACCCGGAGCAGCCGATTTGTTTCGATTTGCGCATCAAACACCTACCGGAACAAGTCCCGGAAGAGTGGGAAATTCGCCCCATCGATGATCGCACGGTGCAAATTGTTATGCGCCAGCCGTGCGAAATGCTAATGCCCGACACGCTGGCTTCCGAGGTGAATGCGGCCGGGCAGTTGCCCACCGGCTTTGACCCCCAAAGCCTGTATCAATCGCGTAATCACCCTCGCGGTTTACAAATGACCGTGTTCGGCGCATCAGACGCCCTGCGCAGCAGTGGGCTTGACTGGGAAACAGTGCGTTCGGCAGTCGCTGCCGATCAGATTAGCGTCTATGCCGGCAGTGCCATGGGCCAGCTTGACCAATTTGGCAACGGCGGCATGCTGCGCTCACGTATGAACGGCAAACGGGTCACATCGAAACAGTGCGCGCTGGGCTTCGCCGAAATGCCGGCCGATTTTATCAACGCCTATATTCTCGGCAGCGTCGGCACCACCGGCACCAGCATGGGGGCGTGCGCATCGTTTTTGTATAACCTGCGCCAGGGTGTGATGGATATTCAGTCCGGCAAGAGCCGCGTGGTGATGGTCGGCAACAGCGAGGCGCCGATTGCACCCGAAGTGATCGAAGGCTATGCGGCCATGGGTGCGTTGGCGACCGACAAAAACCTGCTGACGCTGGACAAAGCGAGTCATCCTAAAGTGCCCGACTACCGCCGCGCCTGCCGCCCCTTTGGCATGAACTGTGGCTTCACGTTAGCCGAGTCAGCGCAGTTTATTCTATTGTTTGACGACGAGCTGGCGGTGGAACTGGGTGCAAACATTTATGGCGCGGTGGATGATGTCTTTATCAACGCCGATGGCCATAAAAAATCGATTTCCGCACCGGGCGTGGGTAACTACATCACCGTAGGTAAAGCGCTGGCTTCGGCACAGCAAATTATTGGCGAAGAGGGTATTCGCATGCGCAGCTTCGTGCAGGCACACGGCACCGGCACACCGCAAAACCGGGTGACCGAGTCGCATGTGTTGAACCAGGCGGCCAAGGCATTTGGTATTGAAGCGTGGCCGGTTGTTGCTATTAAAAATTATCTGGGGCATTCCATCGGCGCGGCGGGTGGTGATCAGTTGATTGCCAGCCTGGGTACTTGGGCACACGGTTTTCTGCCCGGCATAACCAATATCGACCGCGTGGCTGATGATGTGCATGCCAGCAACCTGGCGATTAACCTGCAGCATAAACAAGTTGGTAACGAGGCAATGGATGCAGCCATTATTAATGCCAAGGGCTTTGGCGGTAACAATGCATCGGCTTCTTTGTTAGCGCCACATATTGCAGCACGGTTGCTGAGCAAAAAGCATGGCGTGCGAGCGTGGCAGCAGTACCAGCACAAAAATGCCGAGGTGCAGCAGCAGGCGCAGGCGTACGATCAGGCGGCGATTGCCGGCGCGGTGGAACCGATTTATAAATTCGACAACAACGTGTTACACGGAGACGATATTGAGTTTGCAGCGGGCGGCATAAAGCTTAAGGGCCATGCCGCAGCGATAAATTTGCAGCGACCCAGCCCGTACGCCGATATGCTCGACTGAGATCGCGCTGATGATTAAATTCATCTTCCTCCTCTGTGGCCTGCTGCTTAGCCACACAACGCAGGCGTTAGACCTGCCGAAACCGCTGCAGGAATGGCAGCAATGGGTGTTGCATAAGCACCCGCAGGCGCACTGTTCATTTCAGTGGAATAAGTTCGAACAGAAATTCTGCGCCTGGCCCTCAACCCTGGCGCTACGTGTCGAAAAAGACGGCATGCACTTTGAGCAACGTTGGCAGGTTGAAGCGGGTAGTTGGTTAACGTTGCCGGGTAGCAAAAAATACTGGCCCACGGCAGTGATGCTGGCCGATCGGCCGCAGCCGGTAATCGAGCGGGGCGGACGTCCCGCCACTTATATGCAGCCCGGGAAGCATACCCTTAAGGGTTTTATACCCTGGACACAGCGACCTGAGAACGTACCTGTAACCCCCTCTGCGGCGCTGGTGACGCTCACTGTCGATGGTAAAGCGGTCGCCGTTCCAACTATCGATGCGACCGGTAAACTCTGGCTACGCAGCGACGCTGACGCTGCGAACAGCACGAGTGAGGCCAGCGCACCGACGCGGGTGCAGGTGTTTCGCAAACTGATCGACGGTGTGCCGCTAAAACTTGAAACAGAACTGCGGCTACGTATTTCAGGTGCGGCGCGCGAGCTGCAACTTGGCCGTGCCCTGCCGGAGGGCTTTGAGCTGATGTCGGTAGCCAGCCCCTTACCGGCACGCCTGGAAAAAGACGGCCGCCTGCGCGTGCAGGTGCGCCAGGGTAGCTGGACCATCAAGCTAACCGCGCGCAACACGTTGCCAAATAACAGTTTCACCGTGCTGCGTATGGACGAACTGTGGCCGCCGCAGGAAATCTGGGTGTTTGAGAACCGGCCGTCGTTACGCGCCGTTACAGTTGCCGGTGTGAATGCGATCGACCCGCAACAAACCAACCTGCCTGAGAACTGGAGAAAGTTGCCGGCCTATCTGCTAAGCCCAAAAGAACAGCTGGTGTTACAGGAAACATCGCGCGGCGACGCGACCCCGGCGCCCGATCGGTTGACGCTGCAACGTGATATGTGGCTTGATTTTGACGGCGGCGGTGCCACGCTCAAGGATAAGCTTAGCGGCGAGCTAAACCAGCCGCAGCGCTTGCAAACGCTGCAGCCGTTTGAGCTGGGCCGAGCCGAAGTCGACAGCCAACCGCAGCTTATCACCACATTGAGTCAGGGCGAGAGTGGTCTTGAAGTGGCGCAGGGTAATATCGATTTACAGGCCGTGAGTCGCATCGAAACTTCGCATCGCCAGTGGAGCGCCGTCGGCTGGAATCACGGCGTGGATTCACTCCAGACCGTGTTGCACCTGCCACCGGGCTGGCAGCTGTTTGCTGTGCAGGGAGCAGACTACGCGCCAACAACCTGGGTTGCCAAGTGGTCGCTGTTTGATATTTTCTTATTACTGGTTATCAGCAGCGCGTTGCTGCGTTTGTTCGGCAAAAGTGTTGGCCTGCTGGCGTTGCTGACGCTGCTGATTACGTTTCACGAAGCGGGTGCGCCAAATTTTATCTGGCTGAACCTCGCACTAACGTTAGCGCTGTTGCGGGTTATCACACGTGGGCGCATGCAGTGGCTATTGACGCTGTGGCGCAATATCACCGCACTTGGTCTGCTGTTAGTGTCGCTACTGTTTGCCGTGCAGCAACTGCAGCAAGCCGTGTACCCTATGCTTGAAAAAAACGGTCACGTAAATGCTCCCGTAATTTACGCTGGTAGTTATGCCAAGCGGCAAGGAGAGGTGGCGGAGGAGGTTGCATTCGACGGCGCAGCTCAACGATCCTCTATGCAACCCCTCAGTAAATCAGCTCCGCCACGAACTGCCCCCCTCAAGCAGCAGTATGATACTGATGCTTCTATACAAACCGGTCCGGGCGTGCCAACCTGGAGCTGGCACAGCGCGGTGCTGCGCTGGTCTGGCCCGGTGGTCGAGCAGCAGCAACTACAGCTGTACCTGCTGTCACCAACGCTGACTCGAATATTGAAACTTGCCGGCGTAATTTTGCTGGTGCTGTTAATTGCGAGTCTTGTGCGTCATCCCTCCGCCAGTTTCGGCAGGTGGAGTTTGCGCGGCAAACCGGCATCGCTAAGCGTCACGGTCGGCATTTGCTTGCTGGCGGCTACGTTACTCCCCAGTCCGGCAGTGCAGGCGCAAGTGCCAGACGCCGCCTTGCTGCAACAGTTGGAACAGCGCCTGCTGGAGCCGCCGCCATGCGCACCATCGTGTGCGACAATTTCACAGGCGCAGGTCCGCATCGCTAAGGATACGCTGACGGTAGAGCTGAGTATCGACGCGTTGGCACAGGTGGCTGTACCGTTGCCGGCGCAGCGTGGCGTGTGGTTGCCGCAACAGGTGCGCCTCAACGACGCTGCCAACAGCCCGCTGCTAAACAACAATGGCGTGCTCAAAATAGCTGTGCCGGTGGGCCGCAGCAACGTTGTGCTGCGCGGCAAACTGCACGCTGATGAACTGCGCCTGCCGCTGACGGCGAATAATGTGTCGGTTGAGGCGCCCGGCTGGCGCGTCACCGGTTTGCTTGAGGGGCGGGTGCCGAGTGGCAGCTTGCAGCTGCAAAAAGAACAGCGCAGCAACACTGAGGGTGACGACAAAAGCCTGCTGCCCAACCCAATCGCGCCCTTCGTAGGCGTGCATCGCGTGCTGCGGCTTGGCGTTGACTGGTATGTTGACACGCATGTGTGGCGAGTCGCGCCACATGACGCTGCTATTAACCTGACCGTGCCGCTGCTGCCCGGCGAGCAGCTGTTGTCAGACACGCTAAAGCAGGTAGATGGTGCAGTGCAGGTTAGCCTGCAGCCGGGGCAGAAGACCATGAACTGGCGCTCCAGTCTCGACAAGACCGATACCATCACGCTGACCGCAGCTGCAGGCAATGACTGGTACGAGCGCTGGAGGCTGGTAAGTGATACCCGCTGGCATGTCGAATGGAGTGGCCTGGCGCCTGTGAAACAGAAGAGCAAAGGCGCGCAGATTAACCCCCTCTGGCAACCGCGGCCTGGGGAAAGTCTGCAATTCAACGTGCAAAAGCCGCTGGCGCTGCCCGGTGCGTCGCAAACTATTGAGCAGGTGCGTCTCACAGCGCGCCCGGGCGTACGCCGCAGCGCGGTCGAGCTGACGCTGCAGCTGCGGGCGGGGCATGCGAGCTCATATCAGTTCAACTTACCTGAGACTGCTCAGTTACAGTCTATTCTGCTCGACGGTGAAGATTATCCTTTGCCTGCCGATGCACATCGGCTCAGCTTGCCGCTGCATCCCGGCGTACAGGAATTGCAGCTGCAGTGGCAGTCACCCGAACCAATGCAACTACGCACCGCAACGCCGGCGCTTGATATTGGTTTGCCGGCAACCAATATCAATCTGGAAATGGCAGTGCCAGCCGGACGCTGGCTGCTTTTCGTCAGTGGGCCGAGTATTGGGCCGGCGATGCTGGTATGGGGCGTGCTGCTGGTGATTATTGCTGTTTCTGTGCTGTTGGGCAGACTGGCATTTCTACCGTTGCGTACCTGGGAGTGGTTGCTGCTTGGCATCGGCCTGAGCACCATTAACGCCTATGGTGCAGCGCTGATGGTGGCGTGGTTTTTTGCCATGCACGCACGCGGTGCGCTGTCAGCCTCGCTAACTCGCCGGCAGTTTAACGGCATGCAGGTGTTGCTGGCCGCTTTGACGCTGATCGCCTTTGTCAGTTTGCTTGGCAGCATTCCCTGGGGCTTGCTGGGTTCGCCCGATATGCAAATCGCCGGTAACGGTTCATCGAGTTCGGTATTATATTGGTATCAGGACCACAGCGCGCAGCAATTGCCGCAGGGCTGGATTTTCTCATTGCCTATCTGGATTTATCGCAGCGTGCTGTTGCTATGGTCGCTATGGCTGGCGTTTGCGGTGATTAAATGGCTGCAGTGGGCGTGGCAGAAATACAGCTATAGAGACGTATGGAAAGCGTCGAGCAAAATTGTCGGTGATGAGGCGTGAGTTGGATGACATACATACGCCGCAATTGCCGTTTGCGTTCTATCCTTAAGGCATAAGATTAATGAGCCTCGCCGTCGGGTCCAGGCGCGCTGAAAGACGCCAACTCACTATCTTGTTTGCTGATCT
>JBBKXJ010000351.1:0-2534 GCA_037969395.1 Pseudomonadales bacterium | reverse complement strand
GTTGCGCGGCCTCGATCTGATCAATGATGTCTTCCTCGCTCGGCCGGCCCATGACCGTCAGGCTTTCCGGCTTGTCCGGCTTGGTGGCCCAATCGCTAATCCAGCCCAGGGGGTCGGCATCGATCACGGTCACCCCTGCCCCTTTCTGCGCCAGTTCGGTGGCCAGCAATAAGGCCGAGGTGGATTTCCCGGCACCGCCTTTGGGACTGACAAACGAAATAACAGGCATTGTGAAACTCTCCGGAGGCTGGAACGTAATGACAACAGGTATAAGCTATCAGTGCTATCAAAGTATATCAAGTAATATGTATAGCTATTGTTAGAAACTGATATCAATTAATAGCTATCAGTAGCTACTAATATCATTTAATAGCAACAATGCGAATTAATTTTTGACCTCTGTTTTTCGTTTATTTCTCTTATTTCGATTATTTCGTTTGTGCTATTATTCGATAATATCAATGTGCGTGTTCCATACCCGGGAGAAACACCATGACAGCATCCAATGTGGTTCAGCTACCGACGAGTCAGGAAGTGGAGGAGGCCAAAGCATCCAGTCGAACACTGGCAAAGTACGCGGCGGCGGAGCGTGTTCAGCTCAGCATCAAAAGCAGCAATGGCGAAAACGATGAACTCATTTTACCGGGCTATGCACTGCAGTTGCTGCTGGATATCCTGTCCGAGATGTCACGCGGCAACGCGATCAGCATCATGCCGGTACACGCGGAACTCAGCACGCAAGAGGCCGCCAATATCCTCAATGTCAGCCGTCCGTTTTTAGTGGGGCTGCTCGATGACGGCATTATTCCTCACCGTAAAGTAGGCGCTCATCGGCGCGTGCTGGCCAAAGACGTGATCGACTATAAGCAACAGATTGACGCCAAACGGATGGAGTCGCTCAATACCCTGACGGCAGAATCGCAAGACCTGGGCATGGGCTACGACTAGTGGCGCAGTTCTCGGTCATCTTCGATGCGTGCATACTCTATCCGGCGCCGTTGAGAGACCTGTTGATGCGCTTGGCGTTAACCGATCTGTTTAAGGCGCGCTGGACCGATGCCATACACAAGGAATGGATCGCGGCGCTGCTACGGCAGGAACACCGATTTACCCGAACCAAACTGGAGCGTGTTCGTGACTTGATGGATCAACATGTCCGCGACGCCAAGGTCGAAGGCTATGAAGCGCTGAAAAATCCACCGAAAAGCAAAGACGAATTCTTGGTCATTTTACAAAAACAACAGTTGCCGCAAACGGTCGCCGCGCTGAAAGACTACATCGACTTGATTTAACGTCTCTATGGATTCAATTCCCCGCCGTTGACATGTTGGCCCAGACTGAAAGGACGGCATCGCACGCCTACCCACGTGTGGCCAATGATCGTTCGGGCGGAGTGAATTGATAAAATGTTCAATGAACTACAGTGTGGTTCATTGGGTCATAGTGGCTGATAGACGCATTGGGTTAGGAGATAGAGATGGACACTCAATTGTTCCAAGAACTGGAATCGAATTTAAAAGACGCGGTGAAGGTCGTTAAAGGCGAGAAGACGGCGCCGGCGTATGTCGTCTTGTCGCCTGCGGACATCAAGGCCATCCGTCAATGCGTTGGTATGTCTCAGACGGTCTTCGCGCGCACGTTTCATCTGAGCCTGGATACCATCAAGGGGTGGGAGCAGGGCAAACGCAAGCCGGACGCCGCCGCCACAAATTACCTGTTGATGATCAAGGCGGATCCAGAGCACGTGCAGAAAACGCTCGCCGCTTAATGGCATCGCCACGATAGGTGATGACTGCCGACCAATGTTTTTGCTGTATTAAACCGATGAGCATGCTGCGCTGTTCATCTTCCACGTTTTTTTGCCGGGATTTCTAATACATCGGGATCGCTCCAAAGCGCTTGCGCATCGACAAAATCAAGGCCGTGCTTTTGCAGATTAACTGCGCTTTTAGTGTTGTCGTCGTCCAGCACGAATAAGCGCGAGCGCCAGCGAAAGGGGAGGGCGCAGATCACCACGCGCGGCCGCATACCCGCTGTACGGGATGCACGAGAAGCCGCTGTAGCGCTTTCGTCCCTAACACTACCACCGCCGGCCTGCACGACCTGCCACGTCACCACACCCCATCCAATAGCGCTGGTGACAAGCATAGCCACTGCGCCATTGCCCGCGTCTTCGACGCCCGCATTGCACCCACCCCTGGCGGGTGTGCACAACGCGCCGTCAGTCACCGCTTGAGCGGTGACTGACCCGCCTTCGCCTTGTGAATACGCTGGCCAATCTGGCCAGCGCATCCCCAAAACAAAGGCGCCCGGGGCCGCACTTGGCCCCGCTATGTCAGACACATAAATGTGCCTGAACATAGCGGGGCATATAGACTATACGAGTTATACGCATAAATAATAACGCACATTGCCTGTGCGCGGTTATTTTGCTACGATGGAACTCAATATGAGTGCGCTTGTAGATCGCCTAAATCTACACCTGAACACCGGAGCAGGTAATACTATCCGTGATCGACCCTAGCCTTGGCCAG
>JBBKXJ010000350.1:0-9904 GCA_037969395.1 Pseudomonadales bacterium | reverse complement strand
ATGACTACCGTAGCGATATTCCATGACTTGCCACCTTCAAAACCAACTGGCAAACAAGTATCGCAGATAAATCTGACCGCCTAAAGGCGGTGGTTTCAACCTTAAAAGAGACTAATGAACCACTCCCCATCACTAGCCCATTAACGGACTCCATGAAAGCCTCATTGCCGTGGTCCTCACCTTCGGTTTTCTGCTTCATTAACCAATCAAGGCCAAAATCTTCTCGTGCTACAAATCCATCGAGACTCATCGCCATGAACATATGACCGGTTGTCATTGACTTCGCTCCCAAGTAATTATACGCCGTATAATTACCTATATACCCAAAGAAGTCAAAGCTAATAAAATACGGAAATTAAGACAATGATCCGCGAATACACAACTAATGATACTGACGCCTTGATCGCTATTTGGGACAAGGCCGAAGCGGAAGCGCACCCTTTTTTGCCTCAAAGCGTTAGGGATCAAGTGCGCAAGGATATGCGCAATATATACCTGCCAAATGCCGAAACATGGGTTTTGGAACAGGATGGGCAACCTTTCGGCTTCATCGCCATGGTCGGAACTGAAATCGGCGGTCTGTTCCTTGACCCCGCGCAGCAAGGCAAAGGAATGGGACGCCAAATGGTAGACCATGTTGTCGGTATCAAGGGGCCATTGACCGTCGAGGTCTTCAAAGACAATAAGATCGGCCTACCGTTCTACGAACGATATGGCTTTGTCCACACCGAAGACGGCAAGTTTGAAGCAAGCGGGCACTCAACCTTTAAAATGGCAATGCCCACAGCCGACCTTCACTTTAACAAGTAACAACACAGTCGCAGAACCTCCGTCATTAATTCTGAAAACGATCGTTCCAGGCAGCAACACGGTCCTTGTCACGGTCATTGTAAATCCTGACAGTTGTTTCCAGGTCAGGAAGCTCTTCTGTTTCACGGTCCTGACCGATGTGTGTCAGTCTCATCGTATACCAAGCCGTGATGGCACCTTCTGGCGGTGAAGAGAACTTCGGAAACGCAGGATTGCCCGACTGGTTGGCCAGCCAACGATTTGGAAGGTCGGGATCAAGCACTAACGCACGAGCTAGCCCAATCAAATCTGCACCACCACTGGAAATCGCATTCACTGCGTGATCCAACGTTTTGAATCCACCGGTCACCATCATCGGCTTGTCAGTTCGCTTTCGAGCACGCTTCGCGAAATCGAGAAAATAAGGTCCTGATGCTACCTTGTCAGACACAGATTTCGCACCGGGGAAGTATGTGCCTCCACTAATATCGATGAGATCAATACCGGTCTTGTCCAGCGCAAAGACCACCGCGAGTGCTTCTTCCTCCTATTACCGCGCCCATCTCCCAGCGAATCCGACATAGCCGATTTGACGATTCGGTTTTTTAGGACTGTTCCGCATGGGAGTTCCAGAGGCTGGAAAAGTGTTTCGCACATTCTATTACTCATGACGATATCTTTAGCCACTTTGCCTGTCAGGTTAAGCGGAATGAAGAAGGTGGCTCAGGCTCTGCATTTCGCAAACTCCAACAGTATCGACCGGCCGGTATTGGCCCGGGGCTACTCACCGAGCCGACTGACGGTACCTATCTCGCTACAAGAAGTATATCTCTGTTGCTCGTTCGGCCCGGAAAAACGCACCAGGAGCGATGCCTGCCATTATCACAACAAGTAGGCGATCCCCTTGTTGACTATATCCAGCATTCACGCCCGGAATCGGGGCGCACTCTCACTGCGCGGTCCAGCCGCCATCGACTTTCAAGCTGTGCCCGGTAATCATGCCGGAGGCGGGCGCCGCAAGAAACAGCACGGCATTGGCAACATCTTGCAGCGTGCCGAGTTTGCCCATAGGGATGCGGTCCATCACAAAGCGATTGAACTCCGGGTCGGTAAACATTGGGCGCGTTAAGGGCGTGTCGATAAAAGTGGGCGCTACTGAGTTGACCCGAATGCCCATGGGCGCAAGCTCTACCGCCATGGCTTTAGTCAGCCCTTCGATAGCGTGCTTGGAAGCGCAGTAGACCGTTCGGTTCGGAGAACCGACATGCCCCATCTGGGAAGACATATGAATGATGGAGCCGGGTGTGTCCGCTTTCGCCATCACTCGCGCCGCCGCCTGGGCGCAGCGAAACGCCCATTTGACGTTAAGATCGATGACACTATTTAGCGCGTCTGGCGTCACCTCCAGAAATGGCTGCGGTTTATTGGTGCCGACGTTATTGACCAATACATCCAGCCGCTGCAGCGCCTCGATTCTTTGGTAAAAGCTCTCGTTGGTAACGTCCGCAACCCAGGGTTCGATCAACCCCGGGTATTGAGCTGCCAGTTGCTTCAATTCGGTTTCGGAACGGGCCACGGCAATGACGCGTGCACCTGCCTGCGCCAGTGTTGTCGCGCAGCAATGGCCAATGCCCTTGCTGGCGCCCGTGACCAGTGCAATCGTACCTTGCAAGTCGGCTGTAAAGGTCGGCGTGTTAACGGAGTTATTAGTGCTCATAGGATCAATTTATTGCGGAATACTGACAGGAAATGGAGATTCCATACTATCACATGTCACAAATATTGCATTCGAATGCAATTACAATTAGTATCGTGGCAGACCGTGCGGTCCTAACGAGATTACCGAGAGCAACCCAATGATTAAATTTCTGAAACAAGGCAAAGATGTAGAAGAGGCGGCAAAAATTGATGCGAATGTGCGCAGCACTGTTGAGGGCATTCTTGACGACATTAAAGAAGGCGGCGACGCGGCCGTTAGAAAATACTCTGAGAAGTTTGATCAGTGGACGCCAGAAACATTCCGCTTGAGCCGTGAGCAAATCGACGCCTGCTATAGCGAATTGTCCGAGCGTGCCATTGAAGACATCAAGTTTGCGCAGACCCAGGTGCGTAATTTCGCCCAGATTCAGCGTGATGCCATACAGGATGTCGAGGTCGAAACCTTGCCCGGCGTTACCCTGGGCCACAAAAACCTGCCGGTCAATAGCGTGGGCTGTTATGTTCCGGGCGGAAAATATCCATTGGTAGCCTCCGCCCATATGAGCGTTGTTACCGCCAAGGTGGCCGGCGTCAAGCGCGTGATTGCTACCGCGCCGCCCTACCAGGGTAAGCCCAACCCGGCAATCGTGGTCGCGATGGACCTGGCCGGGGCCGACGAAATTTATAGCTTCGGTGGCGTGCAGGCGATAGGCGCCATGGCCCTCGGTACGCAAACCATCGCACCGGTGGATATGCTGGTAGGCCCGGGCAATGCGTTTGTCGCCGAAGCGAAACGGCAGGTGTTTGGCCGGGTTGGTATCGATCTGTTTGCCGGTCCAACGGAAACCCTGATCATCGCCGACGACAGCGTTGACGGTGAACTGTGCGCGACAGACTTGCTCGGCCAGGCCGAGCACGGGCCGAATTCACCGGCGGTGTTGCTGACTAACAGCGAACAACTGGCGCGCGATACGATGGCCGAAGTAGAGCGTCAGCTCACCGTATTGCCAACGGCGGAAATTGCCGGCAAGGCCTGGGAAGAGTACGGCCAGGTTATTCTGTGCGATAGCGTTGATGAAATGGTGGCGAAGGCAGATGAGCTGGCGTTCGAGCACGTGCAAGTGATGACGCAGGATCCGGCTTATTTTCACCAAAATATGACCAACTATGGCGCTATGTTCCTCGGCCCGGAAACTAATGTGTCTTATGGCGATAAAGTGATTGGCACCAACCATACCCTGCCCACGAATAAGGCCGCAAGGTATACTGGCGGCTTGTGGGTGGGTAAGTTTCTGAAAACCTGCACCTATCAAAAAGTGACCCAGGCGGCATCGCTAATGGTGGGCGAATATTGTTCCCGCCTGTGCGAGCTGGAGGGTTTTATGGGACACAAGGAACAGGCAGACATTCGTGTCAGAAGATATGGGGAGAACAAGTAGCAATAAAGCCAGGACAAAACCCGATGTAGCAATCGCGGCCGTGCCTGAGCCGAATGGCCCGGTAACGTCATACGACGTTGCCCGCTATGCCGGCGTATCCCAGTCGGCGGTGTCGCGCTGCTTTAAACCGGGTGCCAGCGTATCGAAGAAGATGCGCGAGCGGGTAATGAAGGCAGTGGAAGAGCTGGGTTACCGGCCCAATGCCATCGCGCGCGGTTTGATTACGCAGCGGTCGAATATGGTCGCCGTAATCATCGCCAATCTGCGCTTTTACCCTGAGGTGCTGGTTAATCTGAGCCGTGGCCTGTCACGGCGCGGACTCAATATGCTGCTTTTTTCCCTCGACGACGAGGGTGCCGCCAATAATACAGTTGAGCAGATCTGGCAAAGCCGGGTAGATGGGGTAATCGCCGCTGCCAATCTACCGCGTGAGCAGATTGAAACGCTGACTCGCGCGAAAATTCCATTGGTATTTCTTAATCGAAACTATCGGGATGTGCCTATCAGTTCGGTTTCCTGCGACCAGGTAGCCGGCGAGCGCACGTTGGTTAATGCACTAGTGAATGCCGGCTACAAAAGTTTCGGCATTATTGCTGGGCCGCAGAATTCCATCGTCAGCAGGCAGCGTACCACCGGTGCCACTGACCGGCTGGACGAGTTGGGCTTTAGCGATCACGTGGTAGTGTTTGGTAATTACGACTACGACAGCGGTGGCACAGCGTTGCGCGAGCTTGTGGCGGCCCGCGGCAACAAAATGCCAGAGGCGGTGATATGTGCAAACGACGTGATGGCGATTGGCTGCATCGATGCAGCGCGTGATCACTATGGCCTCGATGTGCCCGACGATGTCGCAGTGGTAGGTTACGATGGAGCCAGCCAGGCCTATTGGTCCAGCTACGACCTGGTAACGATTCAGCAGCCGATGCAAGCCATGACCGAGGCGGCGATTTCCATCATTCAGGACCGCATTGAAAATCCCGGTTTGCCGCCCGAACGTAGGGTATTTCTCGGTTCTCTGTCGCGCGGCAGTTCGGCTAAAATCATAAAATAGGAATTGCCGGGCTATTGTTTTAGAATTTTATTGCATTCGAAGTATTAAAACGGCTATTGTCATAACCGAGGTGCCATGCCAAGCAAGATTCCGCTACTGTTATTACCGGGCATGATGTGTGACGCGCGTTTATGGGAAGCGCAACTGGACCACTTGGTTGACATCTGTGAGCCCATAACCGTTGGTGATATATCGGGCGCGCGCAGCATAGCGCAAATCGCTAGCCAGGTTCTGGCGCAGGCACCTGCATCCTTCGCCCTTGCCGGCCTGTCGATGGGCGGTATTGTCGCCTTTGAGATGTGGCGCCAGGCAGCGCAGCGCATTACCCATCTCGCGTTGCTGGATACCAACGCGCGAGCGGAAATTCCGCAGCGACAAGCACTACGCCAAGCGCAGATTGATCGCGCTCATCAGGGCGGGCTGCGCGAGCTTATAATGGAAGAGTTAAAGCCCAATTACCTTGCCAACGTTAACAAAAAAAACCAAAGCTTGTTGGACTGCATTTTCAGCATGGCGCAGGACCTCGGGCCGAAGGTTTTCGAAAATCAATCCATAGCGCTGCGCGACCGGCAGGACAGTTGCACTACCCTGCCGACAATTGATTGCCCGACGTTAGTACTCTGCGGTACGGAAGACCAACTCTGCCCGCCGGCATACCACCACTATATCGCCGACGAGATTCCCACGGCGCAGTTGGTTGTATTGGAAGCATGCGGCCACTTGTCCACTATGGAGCAACCGCAGCGCGTAACGCAGGCGATGCGAGCATGGCTGGATAACTAACGTAGAGTGCGCTGTGCGTACAATGAACCCCGTAAACACCGCGTGCGCACGGCACACGCTACGCACAAAGACAGGATGCAATTACATGAAAACGAGTAAAGAAAGAATTTTGACCACCCATGTGGGCAGCTTACCACGCTCGAAGGCGGTGACCGATGGCGTATTCGCGAAGGAGAATGCTGAAAACTTCGATGCCTTGTTGCTTAAGAAAACGATTGCCGGCGCGGTGAACGAGGTGGTTAGGCGCCAGGTCGAGGTAGGAATTGATATCGTCAGCGATGGCGAGATGAGTAAGATCAGTTACGCTACCTACATCAAAGATCGTATCACCGGTTTCGAAGGGGATAGCCCGCGGCAAGCACCGCAAGACCTTGAGGAATTTCCAGGTTTCCTCGCGCGTCAGGCCGGCTCCGGCGGCACGCCGACTTACCAGCGGCCTTGTTGTGTCGGCGAAATCGGCGTGAAGGATATGCAGCCCCTCGTGGAGGACCTGTATAATTTGCAGGCTGCTTGCGATGCCCACGCGCCCACTGAAGCGTTTATGAATGCGGCATCGCCGGGTGTAATCGCGTTGTTTCAGCCTAACAATTTCTACTCCTCGCAGCAAGATTACCTTGCTGCCCTCGCCGAAGCCATGCGCGTGGAATATGAAGCCATCGTTGCGGCGGGTTACATCCTGCAGCTAGACTCGCCAGACCTTGGTCTTGGCCGGCATATGATGTTCAAAGGCAAAGACGAGAGCGAATATATCCGCCTTGCCAACCTGCACGTCGAAGTACTAAATCATGCGCTGCGCAATATTCCGGCGGATAAAGTCCGGTTGCATGTGTGTTGGGGTAACTACGAAGGCCCACATCACTGCGACGCGCCTATGTCTACGGTGTTGCCGATTGCGCTCAGGGCCAAACCGCAAGCGTTGCTATTCGAATCCTCGAACCCCCGACACGCGCATGAATGGACGGTGTTTCGCGACGCCGATATTCCCGAAGATAAAATTCTGATTCCCGGCGTGCTCGACTCCACCACCAATTTCGTCGAGCATCCCGAGCTGGTCGCTCAGCGTATTTGCCGCTTTGCGGATATCGTCGGCCGCGAGCGCGTGCTGGCGGGAACCGACTGTGGTTTCTCCACCTTCGCCGGGTTTGGTGCGGTAGATGAAGATATCGTCTATGCCAAACTGGCAGCTATGTATGCGGGCGCAAAAATAGCAAGCGCGCAGCTGTGGCCGTAAAGTCCTCTGCCAATTAACAGCACCAGGAGTAATCTCAATGACAGCAACCCCACACGCGAATTTCAGGCAGCGTCTGCTAGCCCGCGAACAGCTGATCGGCACCTACCTGAAAACGCCGTCGCCCATCGTATGCGAAGTGCTGGGACTGACTCCGCTGGATGCAGTTTGTATTGACGCCGAACACGCGCCCTTTGATCGCCTAGTGCTGGATTCATGCGTTCAAACGCTGCGTGCAGCGTGCATGCCTTCTCTAGTGCGCATTCCATCTGCCGCGCCGGAGCAAATTCTGAATGCGTTGGATTGCGGTGCTACCGGTGTTGTTGTGCCGCATGTTACCAATGCAAAGCAGGCAGAAGATATTGCCAGGGCGTCACGGTATGGTGCCGGCGGTCGAGGATACGCAGGTTCCAGCCGGGCGGCTGGTTATACCACCAAGCCTATGGCGCAGCACAAAGCCGAAAGTGAAAAGGATTCGATTGTGATCGCGCAAATCGAGGATATCGAAGCGGTTAATTGCATTGCCGATATAGCAGCGGTGGAGGGTATTGATTGCCTGTTTGTCGGTCGCATCGATTTAACGGTCGCTTATGACGCGGCAAGTCCGGACGATCCAAAAGTCGTCGCCGCCGTTGAAAGAATCTGCGAGGCAGGCAGCAAAGCCGGTAAAACTGTTGGAATGTTCGTTGCCAATGTGGATGAAGTCAGCAAATGGCAAACTCAGGGGGCCAGCCTGTTTTTGTTGTCTTCCGACCATGGTTTTTTGCTGTCCGGGGCACGGGAAATGGTGGCACGCTTCAGGGAGTGAGAGTCAGGGTTTGTTGGTTTTGAGCACGATAGCTATTGGAATCCGTTAGATCAGTCAATTTCTGGAGCTAAAGCAGAAGGCGCGCAAAACGCGTGGACAAGAGTCATTCGACCGAGTCCACCAATGTGTCCAGACCAATACTCGGTGAAGCTGCTGACGAGAGACACCGATGCGTCTTGCCGTTTCAGCGATCGATAGCCCGAGTGCTGGTAAAATATCCTCACGTAATTGAGCCCCTCTACATGGCAACATATAAGGCTCGCGTCAATAGGATTGTGAAGTAGTTGGGGTCGAATCAGAATAAGTAATTAAATTTAATGATAAAAAACGAGAATTTGTGCCGCCAGCCACACCCATCCACGCCATTTACAAACGATAAAAACGCTGGCAATTGTTACTAAACATCTGACGCCTCTCGGTGTCTGTCAGTGCTTTACACAGTTGGATATAGCTTTTCCAAAGGGTTTGGTAGTCGCGGTATAGTTTGTCGACCGGAAAGTTTGAGCCGAACATACACCTTTCGGGTCCGAAAATTTCCAGTACGGTATCGATCACAGGTTTGAGGCTGTCGAGAGTCCAGTTAGGATCAAACATCCCCAGCCCGGAAATTTTGCACTGCAAGTTTGGTAGTGACGCCAGGCGGCGCAAACCGCTTTGCCAAAGCTGCCAGCCGTCGGTGTCGCGATACCAGGGGGAGCCGCAGTGGCACAGTGCAACCGGTAACGCTTCAACCTGCGACAGCACGGTGTAGGTCTGTTCCATTTGGTCGGGAATTAGCTGCAGATCGAAGCTCAGGCCGCGCCTGACCAGTTCCTTGAGCCCTTCCAACCATTGCTCGTTATTCAGCAGTGCGCCCGAGCCCGTTTGCCGGTTCTCATCGGGAGACCGGCCAACGATTTGGCGTATGCCCCTGACTGCCGCAAAATTCTGTAGCTGATCGAGGGTCTTTACGCGATTGGTATTTTCCAGCTCGCAGTAGGCCACGATGGCGTTTGGCAGTTTATGTGTATCTGACATGCCTTGTAGCCAGGCGGTCTCGGCGAGATGCTGGTCACTCGCTGCGCCGACTTGAATATGCACGGTTTTCTCCACCGGCAGATCGCCAATATCGGCTCTCATATCGTCCGTTAGATAGTTTTTCTGTATGGGCGTAGGGTCGCCGAAAAATCGTTTTACGCCCTTCGCTGCCAGCCACGGATAATGGACGGCGTCGAGGTCCCACAAATGGTGGTGCGCGTCAATAATGGTAAAGGGCGCTGTTTCTTCACTGGACGACACGGGTGCGCCACACCCTAAAGGGCTGCATTATCGCTGCTCGCCGGCGCACCCCGCGCGCGATAAACTTGAGTGAGTACCGACAGTTCGTCGAACACGGTACGCTCCTCAATAATAAGATTGTCTGCCACGCGATAATGACTCTCGCCAATAATTAACAGCGGCTCCCCGCAAGGCTCGCCATAGAGTGCCGCACCGGTATGCGTGCCGGCCAGCGTCCAGCGCACCGCAATATCTACCCCTTGCTCTTTATACGGAACGGAGCACACGTAATCGATGCTCAAGCGTGCATCGGGTAAGGAGCCCAATACGCCGGTATACAGCGTGCGAATCTCATCGGGGCCGGTCAGGTTTCTGCCGGAAGGGCCTTGCAAGCGCGCGTCGGCGCTATAGAGTTGGTTAACGTCACCTAGCATGCGGGCGTTCCAGATATTTTGCAAAGCGGCTTGTATAAAACCCTCCGGGTCTGCCTTGGCGTCACCGGTAAAGCTGCGGCGCTCATTGGCTGTGAGCCGAACCCGTTGTATTTCAGCGCTGCGCCATTTGGCGAACTCACCTTCCGGGTCAATGGGTTTCGCTGCCCCCTGTTGTGCAACCGCTTCGGGGTCCAAACCAAGTTGCTCGACCAGCGAATAGTTGTCGCGCACCAGCCACTCTTCTATGACCTGGTTATCTTTCAACACACAGTGAGCAATCACGGCAATGCTGGCTTTTTTTCCGGTCGCCGCGCCAAATTCGCTGGGCCCGAGATTGGTCATCTGCGTGCTGATCAGATGCGAGGAATGGTAGCCGTCCGCGTCGTTGCCACCCCAGATAATATTATCCGCATGCAA
>JBBKXJ010000349.1:0-8899 GCA_037969395.1 Pseudomonadales bacterium | reverse complement strand
TCGGGCGCGGCCGCAGCAGCGGCACGTAGATCGGCCTCGCCCCAATCGGTGTCAAGGCTGTTGCTGCGTATTATTATTTGCCGCTTACCGTAAGCCCCAGCCAGCGCCTGCTCTGCTGCCGTAACCACCTGCTCGCGCGCCACAGCTTTCTTGTCAGGGGCGACCGAGTCCTCTAAATCAAGTATGAGGGCATCAACCGGTAATGTTTTTGCCTTCTCCAGGGCGCGCAGGTTTGAGCCTGGCATATAGAGGGTTGAGCGAAACGGGCGAGAGGTGATGGTCATTGCAGAATCCTGTTTATCGTTGCTGCGCAAAATCGCTGAATTAGTTGCTGCTGTAAAACGGCGTCAATTATAGAAGAGTTAGACACGGCACGCTGCCAGCCAACGAAGCGCTGCAGTGGGGGCTGATTAATTATATGCTGCCGGAATCGGCTGTCATGGAAACGGCGAATGACCTGGCGGCGTTTGTTGGTAAACGTCAGCCCAGGTTAAAGTAGACTAAAGACTAATGGCACTTAAATAAGCGGCTAGGCCGGCCTGAACAGAGTGAAAATTTCCGGGACACGCCGTGACAAACCGGCAGGAGAGCCGGTTTGCACAGCCGCAGGCTGCCCGCAGGGCGAGCCACACGGACGTGGCGAGTGAAACCGTCCCTGGAGGCTCTATCCCTGGCGTCCCTGCCAGGGAAGGTCCCGAAAATTCTCCCTCTATTCGGGCCTCTGCAGCTTCGAACAGCCTTATTTAAGTGCCATTCGACTAAAGACGATAATTGAGCGGCGAATTGCGAAAACCCTAACGCTCTAACCTTAAAGCTCTTACTTATAGAATATGGTGGGTCGTGCTGGATTCGAACCAGCGACCAATTGGTTAAAAGCTATGTTGGCCATCGCAACCTATTGATTTAATTTAGCTCGAAGACGACGCTCGTCGCTGGTTTTGTCGGAAAAGGTATAACAAAGTAGCACTGATGTCGGAAATTTGTCGGAAGTTCTAACTCGGACCGCTCCACATAAATGGGACGTGAATCGAATTTTTGACGGAACGTAATGCTAAAGAATGGAGCGCCACATATCGCGTAAGTTCCATATCCAGGCAGCCAAATTTGGGGACCAGTACCACGCCTCCTAACGCGGCTATGCGGAGAATAATGCTCTTAATCTCCGCAAACGGCGCGGAGAATACTGCGCATAATATCCGCATAACTTGCGGAGTTTAAATGGATGTACCTTTGGGAACGCGATAACTGGCCGTCTTTAACCTGGGACGCAGAACACTTGTCTAACTTGCTCGCGCACGTATCCCGCGAACAAGGTCGGCTGCTTGGCAGGATGGAAGGGCTGGGATTTGATCTGCGCAGCGAAGCGCATTTATGCGCATTGACTGAAGATGTCATCAAATCCAGCGAGATAGAGGGCGAAAATCTGGACCGCGATCAAGTCAGATCGTCAATTGCCAGGCGACTTGGCCTTGAAATCAGCGGCCTCGTCGCATCCGACAGAGATGTTGAAGACGTGGTCGAAATGATGATGGACGCCACCGGTAATTACGCCGAGCCACTAACACAAGATCGGCTCTTTGGATGGCACGCCGCATTATTTCCGACCGGGCGCAGCGGCATGAGTAAAATTGTTGTCGGGCAGTGGCGCGATGACGCAAGCGGACCTGTGCAGGTTGTCTCCGGTCCGATAGGTAAAGAAAAAGTCCATTACGAAGGGCCGCCCGCAAAACGCCTGCCCGCAGAAACGAAAAAATTCTTCAGTTGGTTAGAACAACCTGGCGACAGTGATCCGCTTACGCAGGCAGGGCTGGCGCATTTGTGGTTTGTCACCATCCACCCGTTTGATGACGGTAATGGGCGGATCGCACGCGCCATTGCCGATTTGGCACTCGCACGCGCTGACAATAGTCATCAGCGTTTTTACAGCATGTCCGCGCAAATCCGCAAAGAGCGAAATGATTATTATGCGATGCTAGAGCGCGTACAAAAAGGGGCGCTTGATGTTACGCAGTGGCAGGAATGGTTTTTAAGCTGTTTGCTGCGCGCTATCGAAAGTGCAGACGAAACGCTCGCCACCGTCCTTGAAAAACGCGTTTTTGGCATCGCTTCGCAGCGGTGTCGATGAATGCGCGCCAGATCAAAATGCTCAATAAATTGCTTGATGGGTTTGACGGCAAACTCACCTCATCCAAATGGGCAAAGATTGCAAAATGCTCGCAGGACACCGCGCACCGCGACATCGTTGATCTGATCGAGCGCAGTGCATTACAACAAGACGCTGGCGGCGGACGCAGCACTAGCTATTCTTTGACCATAACCTGAGTCAGCAGAACCAGGGATACAGGAAATAATCAAGGGCGGGTGTCGCTTTCCTGGCTTACATATACTCTGGCCGCTAATAAGTACCGCTCGTCAGAGCCACTGATGTGCAGCAAGAGTTTAAAGGAGATGCTGGGGCTGATCTGGATGACGGCAAATTTATCATCTATAAACGATATTGAAATCGCTTTATTATCGGTTATAATCCATATTTTAATTGTTTTATTATCGGCAATAAGCTATAAATAAAAAGGCTAATAATCGTATTTAGGTGATAAAATGCGTGTCAATGACCGGGCTATTGCCCGTAAAAACATCGATAAGCGCCTCAATTCTCTTAGAAATTCAGACAGCTTTGCGCGCCCGCCGAAAGGCTGGGTTCGGGCGATCCGCGAGGCCCTTGGCATGACCACGGCGCAGCTCGGCAAACGGATCGGCGTGTCCCAGTCCCGTGCCTTTGACATCGAAAAATCTGAAGTTTCAGGCAAGATCACGCTGGGATCACTGGAACGGGCAGCGCACGCGCTTGATTGCCGCCTTGTCTATGCCCTCGTCCCGCGAGAATCGCTTAGCTCCCTCGCTGAAGAGCGCGCCCTAAAACTGGCTCAAAAAAAACTGAAAGCCGCCAGCCATAGCATGGTGCTGGAAAATCAGCGCGTGAACAGGGAGGATGAGGAGTTCCAGATCAAGGAGCTCGCGAAGCGACTCCTGGAAAAGCCAGGCTCAGCCCTGTGGGAGGATGAGTGAGCGACCCGTTCGACAATCAGGACGATGCGGCGACGGCGCTTGATGAGGAAGAAAAGGAAGGCCTCATCCCCTCCTACATTACGACACGCGGCGAGATCAACGAGGCCGAGCAGGCCAATATTCTGGAAGCCGAAGACTGGGCCTTCTCTCGCAGGCGCAATGTCCTCGATGAGCGGTTTTTGGATAACCTCCATAAAAGAATGTTCAGTAACGTCTGGCACTGGGCAGGCTCACATCGCCGCAGCGGCAAGAGCGTCGGTATCGATGCCTATCAGTTCCCCACCGCGCTCCGGCAAATGATCGATGATTGTCGCTACTGGATCGAGAATGGCACCTACCCGCCCGATGGGATCGCCGCGCGGTTTCATCACAGTTCTTGTTAAATCGGAGGCAATGGGCTGAATCTCGTGAATATAATTCACGGCGCGCTGCCCGTGATTTATCTTATTTTGCCTCAGCGGCGTCTTTCCTCGACTTTTCTGTTTCTTGATCCAATTGACTCGATTCGAATGTGGGGCGCTTTTTCTCGCCTTTGAGAATGCGAACTTCATCTTTTAGCAAGTCTATCTCTTCCGCTTGTTGTTGGATGATTTGAGCAAATTGCTCTAACAAAACAAGCAAACCCTCGACCACAGGGGTCCGCTCGCTTTCAGGAATATCGGGCGAAGAGGGTAGTTTTCTCAACGACTTGGAAGACCAATGAATGAGCGGCTATCTTACCATCGGTTTTTGAAGCTGATTTTGAAGCGCTGTAATGAGCGTAGAGACATTTAAAATAATAGGCTGCCGGCGACCATTGGAGAACAAGAAGAACAGTTTAGGGAGCCTTGCAGCACCTGCTGGAACAGCTTGCTAAAAAGGTTGAATGTCGGCTGACATTACCGCGTTATGCTCAAAATACCTGTCAAGTAAAAATTTGATTATTTCGGCGGCATTGCTCTGCCCCGACTTATTGAGAAGTTACGTGTCAGCAGACCCTAATTTAGATCGCTAGAGGTGACTACCCGTGTGTTGTTCTGTTGCAACCGGTTTGTGGAACCTTCGCAAGCCCAAGCTCTTATAGCTGGTAAAGTTGAACGCTACGCTCTAAAGTGTATTCACTGTTTCGAATACTACACTACAACCTTATAGAGTAAATGAAAGGAATGAGCACCAGTACTGCAGGAATCTATTCTGAAATCTACACCCGCCTGGCCTCCAATGAGGCGCTTTTCCCAGCGCTGCCGGAGACAGCGATTCGGCTTAGGGAGACGCTGAACGATCCAAATTGTACGCTGGCATCCGCAGCAAAGCTGTTAAATATGGATCCCGGTCTCTCTGCCTTCATTATGCGCATAGCGAATAGTGTTCGATTTATGTCGCTGTTCCCACCTAAAGATCTTGAAAGTGCACTTCGGCGGATTGGCTTGGCAACCGCTACAGAACTTGCGACGACATTTGCCATAAAGGCGGCGTTCACCACCTCTTCAGGTGAACTGAAGAGTTTACTGCTCGAGAGTTACCGGCAATCGACAAAGGTGGCTGTAATCAGTTATTTTCTGGCTGCGAAGATTTCCAAACTCGATCCCAGTAAAGCAATGCTGGCAGGTCTGCTGCAGGATATATCGCTTCCTCTGATACTGTTGCATTTATCCGAGCGGCCTGAGATTTTTAACGACCGGAAACGCAGAATTGAAGCTGTGGATAACCTGGCCCCGATGGTTGGCGTTCTGATCCTGAAGAAGTGGGACTTCAGTAAAGAGCTGATCGAAGCAGTACGCAGCCGAAAACAGTGGACGCGGGACTCTGGTAAAAAAGCGGATATTGGAGATATCCTGCTTATTGCCCGAATACACGCGTCAATTGGCTGCGATGAGTTTTCGGACTGCCCGTCGATCATTGACCTTCCTGTCTATGAAAAACTGCCGTTGGGTAAACTAACACCCGACCAAAGCCTGGAAATACTGGAAGAGGCAAAGGATGAACTGGAAGAGCTAAGGTTGCTGTTTGGTTAGGTAAAACGCGCAGACAGACAACCAGTTCATGTAGAAAAGATAGAGAAAACAGGCTGTATTTCACTGGCGTTACTGCATTTGACTCTTTTTTTCGCTACCCGGCTTAAGCGCGCTATTTATTTGACTAACGCGACCGGCGGGTCGCATTAATAGAGGTGCCCTTTATATCACGCCTCTGACCGTGCCATTGACCTTAACCATACGCTAACTCTTCTTTGGCAAGCGTTGATTGGGTGTATGATATCGACACAATCAGCTGCTGAGGAACAGGCGATGATCAAAATACTGGTGGGATTGCATCCCGGCTACACCAATAATCCGGCCGTTGAACGCGCGCTAGGCATTGCGAGACAGACAGATGTGGAGATCGTATTGTATAGCGCGGTCTACGACGAACATTTCGCGGGTCTACGCCTTAACGATGGCTTCGTCATGAAACGTACTCGCGAAGCGATGGTGGCCGCGGAAGCAAAAAAACTTGACGACATCAAAGATCGCATTGCCGGGGTCGCCAGACAAGTCGAGGTCAACTCCGAATGGCATTTTCCAGCCGCCCACGGCATCATCGCCGCGGCAGAAGCGATCAGCGCCGATCTCATCATCGTATCCAGCACCCAGCGCTCAATTGTAAATCGCTGGTTGCTTACCAATACAGATTGGGAAGTGCTGCGGCACGCTACAATTCCCGTATTGTTGGCTCATCACCGAGAGTTTCGACCGTATAAAACCGTGATGGCGGCGGTTGACCCGACGCACTCGCTTGATAAACCCGCAGAAATAGACCATAAGATCGTGGAACAGGCGCGTTGGATGGCAAATTACTTCGACGGCCACGCGCATTTGGCGCATGCGTATCCTTCTGCGCGCACGCTGGTGGATAGTGACTATGTGCCCGCCGCTGACACAACGGAACTCTGGCGCAAAGACCACTCAGCCGCCGTGCATGCTCTCGCTGCAAAGCACAATATCGACGATGCAAACATTCACCTGATAGACGAACACGCGACGCGAGCCATCCCTCATCTCGCGGATAAGCTGTCGGCCGATTTGGTGGTGATCGGCGTTGTGTCACGCAGTTTTCTCAAGGGTTTGATGGTAAGCCGAACGACGGAACGAGTTCTCGACCATTTGGAGTGCGATGTGATGACCGTGCGTATGCACTCGACGGTCGACTAACGCGATCGTTATGCTGTGGTAAATTTGCCGCTGGGTAAATGCACATAATATCGCCAGCACCCGATTACCCGCTTCTTCCTCCGTCGGGTATTTCTGCAACACGAAGTGCCCGGTGACGGGTTTGCGACGTAAACACGTTGCGCCACCTAAAAACAGCTAATGCAAGTCGTGCTATCACGAATCAGTGCGGGAATAAGCTAGAATCAGCAGTAGGTTGGCACTGTTACTGCTAACAAGTAGAGGGCGCTGGCAGTATTGCGTGGCGGAATAAGCGCCAGTGCGTTGCAGTTTTCGTGGAGCGCCAACCATCCGCCAGGTTTTCCGCGCCGCTGCGTTGCACTGACAGCACGTTTGGAGAATGCTAAGGGTAGAGACGCGTACGGTAGGAGTCGGTGTCGGCTTGTTTGTGCTGGCCGCCGTGCTTGCCCTCGCTACTCTGACATTTCACGTCAGTGGCTTAAAGCTGGAAGCCCCGCGCCCCACGTACCGATTGTTCGCCGAATTCAATGACGTCGCGGATTTGGGCGCGCGCGCCAAAGTGTCAGTTGCCGGCGTGCTCGTCGGCCGTGTAAGTCGTGTGAGCCTGGACCCTGTCACGTTGCGCGCCAGGGTAGATATGGAAATTGATCAGGACGCCGGCTATTTTAGCGAAGACAGTATCGCAGCAATTGAAACTGCCGGGCTACTCGGCGACAAATACGTTAGCATCAGTTCAGGAGGTGCCGAGGAAGAGTTGCATGACGGTGGTGAGATCAAGGATACGCAATCTGCATTGGTGCTGGAAAATCTCATTGGCAAGCTAATTTCGAATTTTACCGGCAAATTGTCAGCCCATTAAGGATGACGGTGGTGATCGGCTGCATCGAGGCGTTTCATCTAGTGACACCTAGCTTTGCCGGTTTGGCGTTGCTGGTTATATTGCTGCCGAAACCCTCGAAGGCGACGTAGGGTACGTCCTCTCCGCGTTCTGCGGAGCCAAGTTTGTAACATCAAGGAGTAGAAATCCACAAGGAGTATGATGAAAAAATTAACCGCCCTATTTTTCGTCTGTTTTACTATATCCGCATTTGCGTTTGCACTGGCGGTTTACGCCTGTTGGCCAGTGCCTGCAATATTTCTCAGCGGATCGCGATCGTACCAAAAATCATCAAACTGCCGTAGCCAATCATTACCAGCCCCGCGCCTCGCGCCAGCCATTCGCCGGCAGGGGCTATTTTTTCGATCAGTACGAAAACCGCAATAACGGCGATCCAGAGCAAATTCATCACGCCAGTGACAAACAGCAGCGCCATCAAGGCCCAGCAGCAACCGACACAGAACAGGCCATGCCGCAAGCCCATGATAAAAGCGCCGCGCCTACCCTCGCGCCACTCAGTCATCAAAAACCCCAGTGGGGAGCGACAACGCCGAAGACAAGCGTGCTTAAGCGGCGCCCACTGAAACAGCCCCGCCATGATGAGTAAAACGCCACCCAATATCGCACTGCTGCTGACCATCATGGCGGACAGCAACGCCGCCGCATGCAAGCCCCATTGGGCAAGCGTCGCGAGGATACTGAATCCCGCCCAGGCGGTTACGTAGCCCGAGACGAACATGCCGGTTTGTGGCAGGACGCCACGCTCCGGTTCTCTGCGGCGCAGGGTGCTTGTATACATCAGCATCATCGGCGTCGCCGAGGGCAACATCATGGCGATCATCATGATCACCCACATGAAAAACAGTAACGTCAGTTCAAGCCCACCCCAGACTTGCATTTGCGGCATCGCCAGCTCCATCGCCGCGTGCATGCCGCGCATATCCCACGCCAGATAGGCAGTATAGATCCACGCCAGCGATGCCATACTGACTAGACCCAGCAGCACGATAGCGCGGTCGCGCTTTAGCGATAATTCCAGCAGGCTTGGGGCGTCTGCCATAGCGGTGAAAGGTCAGGAGCCTGCGTAACTGAAGGGCGAGTAAAAGCCGGATTTATCGGATATATTCCAGTCAAAACCGTGATCCTTAAACAGCAGGCGTTTCGACCTGGCGGTCACCGCCGGTTGGCTAGGGGCAATACACAACGGATGGCTGGTGACCGTCACCTCGGCACCGCCCTGCCCCTCGATGGCCTCGATTTCGGCCTCGGCAACGTCGCCAACCCGCAGACTACGTTGCTTGCCTTGCGCCTTGTACTCGATGGGCACGTGTTCGACACCCAATATATTTCCAACGTGAGACGCCAGCACCGACGGGTGCCCCCCGGCCTGACCGGAGAATATGGTTAACAACGCCTCTCTCTGTGCTGCATTTGCATCGGCGTCAAGGTACACGGCTACATTCCATTTAACTTCCGCCATGTGACCCGGTGAATGCACGGCAAACGCGGCACTAAAACCATTCAGGTCAATGTCGCCAAACTGACCGCTGTCAATATGCCAGCCTATCAGAACGGTACATTCCCCTTCGGTTGGGGGGCTGAGAAAAACGCAGGGACATGCCGCTTCGCAATTACACGTTTCAAAATATGTGCCGGTAAGTTTCCAGTTATTCTGTGCCATTTCCGTCTCCATTGCAGTTCGTAAGCTCGGCCTATTAAAAGCGACAACGCTGCATTGTTCGAGTTCCAAAGACGCTGCGGTTTAATTGAATAAAAACGCTTTTTTCATAACGATTCTTCTTCATTC
>JBBKXJ010000348.1:0-5261 GCA_037969395.1 Pseudomonadales bacterium | reverse complement strand
AAAAGGCAAGACAGGGAACACGTTATGAAAATACTCCAACGTTCAACTTACGGGCTGTGTGCCGCTTTTTTAATAGCGCCGTGGGCTGCGGCGCAGAATGAATGTGGCGACGCGGTTGTCGTTTCCTCTGGTGATACGCTGAGCAAAATCGCCGAGCGATGTGACACGTCGGTTGGCGCACTGCTTGACGCCAACCAGCAGCTGAAAGACAGCGACACTGTTACCAGTGGATCAATTTTGGCCATGCCCGGCGCTGGCGCACGTGTCTATTCGACCGAGCAGTCATCGGCTGATGGCACCACCGACGTGCTGGCGACTCAGGAAATAGATGAACTGGTTGCGCCGATTGCGCTGTACCCTGATGTGCTGCTGTCTGAAATTCTGCCTGCTTCCACCTACCCGGTGGAGATTGTGCAAGCGGCACGCTGGCGCAAGTCGCATGACGACCCTGATGATGCGGATGAGCAGGATTGGGCACCTAGCATCAAAGCGTTAGTGCACTACCCCGATGCGCTGAAAATGCTAAACGACGACCTGGACTGGACCGTTCGGCTGGGCGACGCGTTTCTGGCGCAGCCCGACGATGTGTTCGATGGCATTCAACGTATGCGCAGCAAGGCAGAAGCCGCCGGCAATTTGAAAGACACTGAGCAGCAAGTGATTGTGCGCGAGAAGACCGAAGTAGTCGAGGTGATTCGCATTGAGCCGGCGAACCCACGCTACGTGTATGTGCCTTATTATGACCCGTACGCTGTCTACTACCCTTATAACAGCGCGAGGGTCGTGCACGGTTCGCCAGGCATTTCTTTTAGCGTCGGGTTCGCGCTCGGTAGCTGGATGAACTATGGGGTGAACTGGCGGCATCGTCACATCTATCACCACCACTATTCGCCTACCTATTATAGCGGGCATAATCGTCGCACTATTACGCGGGTAAACAGTGGCTACCCACGAACTGCGAGCGTGGAGGGGCGCGGTCAACGCTGGCAGCATGATGCCGATCGCAGCAGGCGGCATGGCAATCGCACCGTGGTTCGCAATAACAGCGGCAGCTCGAATCGCAGTAGTGTAGTGAATGGGCGCCGAGACGCAGCCCGGTCGCGAGTGACTACCAGCAACCGCAGCGACGCGCGAGTTAATCGTATTGACGGTCGACGCGATCGTGAACGTGTTCAGCAATCGCTTAGTCGCGCCAGAGCGCAGCAAGGGCAGCAGCCACGCGCAACGGCCAGTGCCGCGCGCACGCCGCAAACCAATGCAACTCGAACCGTTAGAGCGAATAATAGTGCAGCGCGTAATGAGATTCGCCGCGAGCAGCAACAAAACAGCGTTCAGCAGCAGCTTATCCAGCGGCAGCGTAACGCCGCGAGCGCGCGCGAATCGCAATCAACGCGGGCGACGGTTAATCGTGCTGCTGATCGCGTGAGCAGCCAATCGCAGCGCCCGGCGGTTCAGCCCAGAGCGAGCAACCCTCAATCTCGGGTAAACATTCAGCGTAGGGAGTCGTCGCCATCCAGAAGCGCACCACAGCGCAGTGTTGTCAGAAGCAGCAGGTCGGAACCTGCACCGAGCACAAGTAACCGCAGTTCGAATGCACAGCGAGTTCAGCAATCGCAGCCTGCGCAGCAGAGCAGCAGTCGCAGTGAAAGAGTTACGCGCTCGCAGTCTCAGTCGCGTGATCGGAGTAGCAATAGAAGTAGTAATAGCCGTGCTGTTAGAAACCGAGAGTGATAGTGGTGACGGCTTCTCGTTTTAGGTTAGTGATTAACTTGCCTTTGATATTGGGCTGATCTCGAACCGCCCGTGAGTGATCGCGGGCGGCTTTTTGCTTACCCAATTCTCAAGCTGCGAGCCTCTGACTTTTGAAAAGTGATGCTGGTTGTTTGTGACGAGAACCAGTTTAAGACCCCTCAACGCTGCTAACCGTCAGCTAATTTTATCAACAGAAATCAACTTACCATTGACATCAAAACTAATCCTGAATCTTCCCCGCACGCCGTCGCGGGTGACGAAGGGCCTTAGAATATTTGCCGGGAAACGCACGGTTTGTCCATTGGTGGCTCTGGTCACTACGTTGCGGGCGGTGCCCTGATAGAGGCGCAGAAATTCGTCGGGGGTTATAGCAAGGGTGAACACGAGCGACTTTGTGGTTGTGTTAGACGTTTTGTTCATCGGCTGGGCGTTTCGAATAGTAGTAGCAGAGCTGCGCATGCGCATGGCGCACCCTACGGGTCTCGATTGAGTTTGTGTGCGTGTGACAAATATCACGTGTGTGCGGCGCACGCTGCCTGAGTCTTTTTGACGAGTTCCGTCACTAGTTAAGGAATACTCGCGCCATTTACTTTTGCTAACAAATCGTTTCACTCAGGAGTATGCTAACAAAATATAGCAGGCGCGATGCAATAATCGTGCAATAGCTATGCAAGGCGCAGTAGATTTCCCAAATCATGGAGCGCAGAGTATGAGTAACAAAAATAAAATCAGGCTGGCCGGTAAAGCAATTCCCAATCCTCCCGGCGACGAATACGACGAGCAGTTTCGCCAGGATTTCCATATCGACCACAAGGGCAGCGCGCTTTTGGATCTAAGCCGTGGCGATGCGCCTGCCATCAGCATAGACTCAGACGCCGAAGACGTGCTGTTATTAGAGCAGCAGGATGGCGTCAAGCTGATGATTCGGCGCGACGATTTCGCCAGAGATTTTCCGAGCGCCGCGGCCAGCCGCAGTGCCGATGGCACCCTGCTATTCCCTGCCCGCCTCGATTTCGGTTCGCCGTCACGCGGGGTGAGCAACTGGGTGGTCAAGGTGCTGTCGGTTTTCGGCATTAAGAAAGCCGCCCGCGAGGCCACCGAAGCGATAGTCAAAAAATTCGAAGACAGCCTCGAACCCGGCCCCGGTTTGTATCGGGTTGAGCAAGACGCCAAGCTCAAACTTGTGCCGGCAAGCTCACCCACTGCGATCGATAAACCACTGCTGGTATTTATTCACGGTACGGCCTCGTCCACCGAGGGCAGCTTCGGCGCTCTCTGGTCCGACCATCCAATGCTGGCGCAGCAACTGTTTGAAAATTATGACCAGCGCGTGTTTGCGTTCGAGCATCGCACGCTTAGCCTGAGTCCGATTGAAAATACCCGTGCGCTGCTGGAGGAAATTCCGGCCGGTGCCACGTTGCATCTGGTTAGCCATTCTCGCGGCGGCATTGTTGGCGAGCTGTTGTGCAGAGGCACCGTTGCGCAAGGCATGCCGGCGTTTAGCGACGCTGAGCTGGAAATATTCAGCGCCGGCGCGGCACAAAAAACGAAAGCTCAAAGCAGCGAGAAAATTAAAAACGTGGTTGGCAAAGCCTATGCCACGCAGCTAGACGAGCTGCGAGAGCTAGGCAAAGCGCTTGATAAAAAGCGCATCAAGGTTGAGCGCTTCGTACGGGTGGCATGCCCGGCGCGCGGAACCACGCTGGCATCCGGCCGGCTGGACCGCTGGCTGTCGATTATGTTTAACCTCATTGGTCTGGTGCCGGTATTGGGCCAATCCCCCTTTTACAGCTTGTTCAAAAACTTTGCGCTGGCGCTGGTGGAAAATAAAGCGCGGCCGGATGAGATACCCGGGCTGGAAGCACAAATGCCCGACTCGCCCCTGGTGCGTATGCTGAATACTACGACAAATAAGCTGCACGCCGATTTGTCGGTGATCTCCGGCGATATTGAGAAAGACTCGCTGTTTGGCCGCATCGCCCTGCTGGCGCCCGATAAATTCTACGGCGGCGAACACGACCTGGTGGTGAACACGGCGTCGATGTACGGCGGCGGTGTGCGGATCGAGGGGGCTCGCTTTTTGTCGGTCAGCGGCGCCAACGTTAGTCACTTCAATTATTTTCGCAATACGCCTACGGCTAGCGCTTTGCTCAAAGGCTTAACCGAGCCAGCGGCGCAACTGCCAGCGATATTTACCTCCGGCTTGCCGGCTCTGGCGAAACCTATTCCGCGCAGTGCCATACGCAAACGCGACGTGCCCCAACCAGTGGTGTTTATTGTACCCGGCCTGATGGGCAGCGAGCTGGCCGCGCACGGCGATGACATTTGGCTCAACATACTGTCACTCGTCAACGGCGGTATGGACAAACTTAATATGCAGGCCGGCAACGTTGTGGCCGAACGCTTGCTGGCCAGCGCGTATGCGCGTTTGGTGGACCACCTCAGCGAAACTCATGAGGTGATTACGTTTCCCTTCGACTGGCGCAAATCCTTGTCCTCCCAGGTGACCAGCTTCGCCAAAGAAGTAAAGAAAAAGCTGGCGCAGCAGCAAGTACACGATCAGCCGCTGCGTATTGTGGCGCATTCGATGGGTGGCCTGCTAACGCGCTTACTGATCAGCAATCACCCGGAGTTATGGAGTGACATCATGCGTCACCCGACCTCACGTTTTGTGATGCTGGGCACGCCAAACGCCGGCTCGTTCTCAGTGCCAAGAATGCTGCTGGGGCAAAGCAAACTGCTGAAAACGCTGGCATTGGTGGATATCAGGAACAGCCACGAAGAGTTGCTAGATATTATTAGCCGCTTTCCAGGCGTGCTTGAACTGCTGCCCGACTTCGGCAGCGCGACGATGGACTTATTTGAGCGGGCAACCTGGGAGCGGCTAGGGCAAGTCGCTGGTAATTACCCTCTTCCCTCTGCGGCGCTGCTCGACCAGGCAAGAAACTTCAGAGCATTGCTGAATGCGCATCCGCTGCAAAACCAGGACCGTAACAAAGTGCTGTACGTTGCCGGTGTCGCGCCGGAAACGCCAATAGCGCTGCACATCGAAGACGGACAAATAATATTCAAGGGGTCGGCATACGGCGACGGTACGGTGAGCTGGCACAGCGGCATTCCAGCGAATATTAAAACCTGGTATATGGATGCCCTGCACGGCGATCTGGCGGATCATCCGCCCGCCTTCGCGGCACTGGAAGAACTGCTGGCCCACGGCGATACCGATAAGCTAAGCAGGCAGGCACCGGCGCGGGCACGCGGCATAGAAGACGTGTTCGATATGGCACCAGACGAAGTCGACATATACCCGGACCAGCAATCGCTGCAAAAAATCGTCATGGGCAGCGAGTACCGCGTGATGCCCGCTAAAAAAGTGCGCCGACAAGTGAAGGTATTTGTTTCACACGGCGACTTAGCCTTAGCCCGCAACCCGGTGACGGTAGGGCATTATGCGGGCGATGGCCGCTTGTTTAACGCCGAGGACTGTTTGAACCAGTCGCTCGATGACC
>JBBKXJ010000347.1:0-7590 GCA_037969395.1 Pseudomonadales bacterium | reverse complement strand
ATCGACAGCTTCTGCTCACGGCTGAACGATGGCGATGGCGAGGACGAGCCGTTTTCCCTGGCGCCTGTGTCGATAGTCGAACAGGGCCGCGTTGCTATCGGTGACCCGATCGGTGAGCTGCTGAACGCTCGCTGTGTGCTGGTGTTGATTGGCGAGCGCCCCGGGCTGAGCTCTCCCGACAGTCTTGGACTGTATCTGACATGGGCGCCAAGAGCCGGGCTGCGTGTCTCCCGACGAAACTGCATTTCCAACGTTCGACCGGCCGGCCTGGCGTACGATGAGGCCGCTGATCGGGCCCTTAATCTGCTACGGCAGGCACGCAAGCTCGATACGTCCGGTGTGACACTCAAAGACCGGCGACGCAGCGCGGTTGTTAGCAAGGACAGCGAACCACAGAACTTTCTTATTCAGCAATCTACCCGACCGGAGAGCACCACATGAGTGACCCGACCCTGGACCAAGACTATCTAGCAAAACGCCAGCTTAAACGAGGCACAGCAGGCTGGGTGTTACTCGCCGGGTTGGGTGTGTCCTATGTTATTTCCGGTGACTTCGCGGGCTGGAACTTTGGCATCGGTCAGGCGGGTTGGGGTGGGTTTGCGGTTGCCGCAATTCTGATGGCCGTCATGTATTTTGCGCTGGTGTTGTCGTTAGCCGAGATGTCGGCGGCGATACCGGCTGCCGGTGGTGGATACAGCTTCGCCCGCCAGGCGATGGGCACTGCCGGCGGCTTCGTTACCGGGCTGGCAGTATTGATCGAATACGCGCTGGCCCCGGCAGCAATCGTGATTTTCATCGGCGCTGCAGTGGAAGAGTTGATCGGTATCAAGGGTCCAATGGTGTCTGCCGTTTTCTACGCGGTTTTCATTGGCATCCACCTCGCCGGTGTCGGCGAGGCGTTAAAACTTCTGATGGTCATCAGTCTGCTGGCACTGTTTGCCATCGCCGCAACCGCCGTTGCACTGGTCGGCAGTTTCGATTCAGCCAATTTGTTCAATATCGCGCCGACCGATGCGCTGGGTGCGTCGAGCTTTCTGCCGTTCGGATGGTACGGGGTGTGGGCTGCACTGCCGTTTGGCATGTGGTTGTTCCTTGCGGTGGAGGGTGTACCACTGGCGGCGGAAGAGGCCAAAAATCCGGCCCGGGATGTGCCGCGTGGCATCATCGGCGCGATGCTGGTGCTCCTGTGTACGGCAAGTCTGGTGGTCATTCTGCTGGCGGGGGCTGCCGGTGCCGAGATGATCGGCAGCAGCGGCGTGCCACTGGTGGATGCGCTGAATGCCGATGGCAATACGACCCTGGCGACGGTCGTGAATGTGCTCGGTCTGGTCGGTCTTATCGCATCGTTCTTCTCGATCATCTATGGGTATAGCAGACTCGTTTTCGCGCTATCGCGAGCGGGCTATCTACCACCTGCGCTATCGGTAACCAACGCACGCAAGATACCAGCCCGAGCCCTGATCATCCCCGGTATCTTCGGATTTCTGGTGTCATTGAGTGGCGAAGGCGAGTTGATACTTGGTATGGCGGTCGTGGGAGCTACCGTATCCTACGCGCTGATGTCGGCGAGCCACATTCTGCTGCGTCTGAACAAACCCGACATGGAGCGACCATACCGCACACCTGGCGGCATCGCTACTTCATCGATTTCGTTGGTACTGTCGCTGGTTGCATTGACGGGGGTCTATGCCTTTGACCCGCGCGCGTTCGGGTATACGATCGTGCTGTTCATTGTCGGAACACTTTATTTTTATCTCTACAGTCGACATCACCTGGTGGCGAAAACCGCCGACGAAGAATTTGCCATGCTGGCCCAGGCTGAGGAGGACCTGGCGGTATCAGGATAAGCGGAATTAACGCCCCCTTTGCGGCTAATCTACTATGAGGGGATAAACTGAAGAACCCCCAGAAATAACTATTCTGGCGTCTACTAAATCGTTTCGTAGAAGCACGTGTTTACTAATGGCGAAATTCCGATTAAATAGACAGTGATTTTAGTCGATTTCACGCGTCTAATAATTTGTAAATTAATAGACAGTATTCGCTCTAAGTCCACGAATTTACTAGGCATGCCGAAATACACTATCTCAGATTCGTCAAGTTCGGGGGTTCTTCAGTTTACCCCCATACCACTATGTAAATAATCAGAGGAAATATAAATGCATACTTTTTTCAGAAATTCCTTGTTGACTGGCGTGGTTCTGATGGCGACTGCCAGTGCTTTTGCCGAAGATCAGCCTAACCCTTTTAGTCTTTCCGGCGATCTCACCTTTGCAAGTGACTACCTGTTTCGCGGTTATACCCAGACCGGCCAAGACCCGGCCGTTCATGCCAGTTTGACTGTATCTCATGAGAGCGGCTTCTATGGCGGCATCTGGGGATCCAATGCCACTTTCGACACTAGCGACGCTAACCCTGACGTCCATATCGAGCTCGATTACTACGCCGGGTTCAGTTTTGATGTCAGCGACGTCAATGTGGATCTAGGGTATGTCTATTACGATTACCCTAGTGCGTCTGATTTTGATTGGGACGAGTGGTCTGCCGTCACCAGCTGGAAAATTCTCAGCTGGAAGATAGCCTTCAGCGACAACTACTTTGGCTTGGATGATACAGATAGTCTCTACAATGAACTGGCTGTCGAATTTGCACTCCCCGCTGAGTTTGCACTGAGTCTGGCGGTCGGTTACCAGGATGTGGAGGATACGCTAGACAGCTACACTGTGTACGATGTCGGTCTCGGCCGTTCAATGTTCGGGCTTGACTGGGCACTGCATTATGTTGATACCGACGGCATAACCGACTATAAGGACGATGGTCTGGTGTTCAGTGTTTACCGTAACTTTTGATCCGGCGAAAAGGGGTATTGGTCGAGTAGCGTCCCTGCAGATTTAACTGTTTTTCATTAATAAATGGGGACAGGCGCGCCTCGTCTTCCTCTCGTATCGGATAGCCTTCCTGGCGTAACTGAGTTAGCGCAGCATTCATGTAGATCGTGTTCCACAGTACAATGATGTTCAGCACCAGCCCGAGTGCGCCCAGCTGATCTTCTCGTCCCTCCCGGTAGCGTTGGCGCAGTTCCCCGCGTTTACCGTGGAATAATTCACGAGCCAGACCATGCCGCCCCTCGCCACGATTGAGTTGCAATAAAGTCGCTCGGCGGTGATTCTCGTCACCAATATAATCAGGGTATGGAGTGTCTTCTCTATTCGGCCAAACTCAGCCAGTGCCAGCGCCAATTTTGTAGGTCGATCACCAACCTGTAAGGTCCGCATGATTCCAGTGGCTGGCACCAGACCTAATTTAAGCGAGCCTGCCAGCCGTAAGAAGTCATCCCAGTGTGTCTCAATTCGATTCAGAGAAACACGTTGTCGTGCAGTGCTATTGAGTTCACCATAACGGCATGTACGACGCAATCGGAACCAGGGTTGGTCTCTGAGTGTCCGCGCCGGCGACACAGGAATAAAGTTATGGCGACTGAGCCTGAACGCTCGGTATCAGCGGTGCCAACACGTATTTCGCGCCTGGCTGTGTATCTGGTGCCGGTACTGTTTGTCTGGCTCCGGAGTACCGGCTTTATCGACGCCAAATACGGCCTGCCCTATGCCGAACCCTTTACCTTATTGCTTTATCGCATGCTCTCTACGCTGGTGTTACTGGGGGTGCTGGCGTGGTTTGCCGGTTAAATAGCTATCGAAAAAAAGGGCCGCTCACACCGCAGTAACCGGTTTGCTGGTGCACGGTTTGTATCCGGGCGGCGTGTATTACGCGATATCCGGAGACATGCCCTCCGGTCTGGTATCGCTGATCGTCGGCTTACAGCCGCTGGTCATGGCGATTGCCGCGCTACTGATTTTGCGGGAATCGATAGCACTGCTGCAGTGGACGGGTTTGTCTTTAGGCATAATCGGGGTTGGTCTGGTATTGCTGGAAAAGATAAGCGGTGAATCGCAACTTGAGGGCTTTCCGCTATGGGCCTCGCTGTGGGCGCTGGTGGCACTGATCGGTATCTCGGTTGGAACCGTGTATCAGAAGCGCCACGGTGAAACCATCGATCTTATTGCCGGCACATTTATTCAATACTGTGCCGCCAGCGTGTTTTTTGCTTTGGGCGCGTTTGCCCTTGAAACCCGGCGAGTGGTTTGGCACCTGCAGCTGCAGTTATCGATGGCGTGGCTGGTTCTGGGGGTCTCGATCGGGGCTATTTTGCTGCTAATGACGTTGATCAAGCGTGGTGCTGCCTCTCAGGTTGTCAGCCTGTTCTATCTGGTGCCGCCGGTCACCGCGTTTGAAGCTTTTATTCTCTTCGACGAGCGCCTGGGTGCACTGGCCATCGCCGGGGATCTGGTGTCGATTACCGGGGCTGCGCTGGTGATGGGAGCAAACTACTGACAAGCATCTTAGCGAAGTCATATCAACCGCATAACCATCATTCTGTCTGCTAAAGCGGAGCGAACTGTTCGAGCCGGTTCGCTCCCCTTCGAGATTTACTGATTACTTCACATTCAGTCGCAAGGCACAAGCCAGTTCAGCTGACTGGGCGCAAAAGGGCTTGTAATTCCGACTATATTTGTATCCCTTGTTTTTGATAGAACCAGCGCACGCCTCCCCCCGTGTCACGCTGGATAAGGTCGAAGTTTAGAACGGACGGAATTAGTACTACAAAAAATACTTTCACCCCATCCCAAAGTACAGTATAAATTTTCACTGCGAGTTTGTAGTATCCGAGTTTATTGCTTTCCAGTGACAGTGTTCAACTTCTATTAACGGTTTGAGTGTTTAACTAACGGTTTGGGTGTTCAACTATGTTGCGGGTTTGCTGTGACATCTTCTGAGCGCGAGATCCTGACGATCTGGCAGAGGTGATTCATCATCGACACGTCACATGACGGCATAACCAGCCGCTCATTGCCTTACGGTCACACGGTCGGCGGTCATCGCTACGGTTTCCGAAGTTTGACGGAAGTGATGGCCGCTGCTGTCTCCAAGCTGATGCGTAACCAGGTTCTCATTCTGGGTGCAAAAAAATGCGAGGGTGTCATCGCGTTCCAAAATACCGTTGGGTTTCGGAGCAGGCTCTCCACCGGCCTGCAACCCAATAACCCGACGTACGATCCGCTGCCGGAGGCCAGTAACGATGCTTGAACATTCACGCGATTCGCGGCAGAAAGCTGCTGAGGAATTGGCGGCCGGGCACGCGGCCGTAGAGGACTCCCGCGCTGCCGGTGTTATCCGCAGTCCATTGGAAAAGCTTCACCGCTTAACCGACGCGCGCAATGCCCTGGGAGGATCCGGTGTCAGTACTCCCGCGCGCGCGTTATTCGATTTTCAGGCGGCGCATGCCGAAGCGATTGATGCCGTCCGTGTGCGGCTCGATGTTGATGCGTTGCAGCAGCGTCTGGCCGAACTGGCGCATGCCATCGTCAAAGACGATGCGCTGCGCTTGCATAGCCAGGCGAGAGATCGTTTGACCTACCTGCAACAGCCCGATCTGGGCCGGCTCCTCGACGACGATTCTCGCGAGCGACTCGCCGCATGGATTGACACCCCGCAAGCGGCATTCGATCTCGCCCTGGTAATCGTCGATGGGTTGTCCTCGCGGGCGGCGCAGGACAACGCTGCGCCGTTTATCGACAGTTTCTGCGCACGCTTGAATGATGGCGCCGACGAGCCGTTTTCCCTGGCTCCTGTGTCGATTGTTGAGCAGGGCCGCGTTGCCATCGGTGACTCGATCGGCGAACTGCTGAACGCTCGCTGTGTACTGGTGCTGATTGGCGAACGTCCCGGGCTGAACTCGCCCGACAGCCTTGGACTCTATCTGACATGGTCACCACGAACCGGGCTGCATGACTCGCGACGTAACTGCATTTCCAATATTCGACCGGCCGGACTGGCTTACGATGAGGCCGCTGAACGAGCCGTTTATCTGCTACGGCGGGCACGCAAGCTCAATACGTCCGGTGTGACACTAAAAGACCGGCGCCGGAGCATGCTCATCGGCACGGACAGCGAGCCGCAGAACTTTCTTGTTCGTCAAGCTACCCGATCGGAGAGCACTGCATGAATAACCCTGTGCTGGACCAGGACTATTTGGCAAAACGCTGATCTCCGGTTTCGTGGCCCGACGGGCTTTGGCAAGCCACTGCGCCATGACTGCACTGCCAGAAGACCAGCTGCCGCAGATTTCAATTACGAATTGTTCAAACTGCACTAATGTATTTCCCGCCTGTGCGCCATTTGAAATTGCGAATGGTTTAGCGCGTATTGTGCTCGCCGCATGCGACATTGTGTTGTCATAGAGGCTTGCCCATTGCATCAGGGGCGTGTTGTGGCGTTAGCATAGCGAATACTATGAGTAGCAAAATTGCGACAATACACGCCCATTGCGCAGCGGCGTAGCTGCCGAAGTAATCAAACCCCAGACTGAACAGGGCGGGACCAATGGCGCTAGTGAACACCATGATCGAAGTACAAAGGCCTGTGATCTCGCCCAGGTGCAGTGGCCCGAAGTTGCGAATAAAGACGAGATTCGATACTAGCGACCAAATTCCTCCTCCAACCCCAAAGCCGACGACTAGCGCGGCATAACCCCAATCGTGCTGTAAGTGGAGTAGCCCTGTTGCAGCCACCAGGAAGCCGCTCAACATGATAATCATGAAAGGCTTTAGGGAGCGTTTGTCGGAAAGCCAACCACAAATCAAGTTGGTTGTCGTGGCAAATACCGCAGTTGGGAAAAAATAAGAAAAGGCCTCGGTCTGGCTGCGCCCAGCCTCTGCAAATACCGAGACGATATGGAAGGTTACTGCTGTGCCCAGCAGTGAGTGAATACCCAAACTAAGGGTGGCCAGCCAGAAGATCGGCGTGCGTCTAGCCTGGTCAAGTGTGGCGCTAGGCTGGAGGTTGGCTTCGGGCACCTGGTCTTCGTGGGTGTGGCCATCCACCAGTACGCCACAGGACTCGGGGTTGTCTCGGAGAAAAACGACGGCAAGGCCAGCAAAGACCAGGCAGAGGATAGCCAACGTCCACAGCGCCTCGTGCCAGCCGCCCCTGGAAATTAGCCAGGCCAGCGCCAGCGGTGCAATTGAGAACCCGAAACTCACGAACACGCCGCGAACGCTACTCATCAACCCGCGCCGCTTTTCAAACCAAACCAGCAAAACGTTGATCGAGGCGCTGGTCAGCACACCCTGACCGAAAAAGCGCACGCCAAAATATCCAAGGGTGATCAGCAGGAAACTGATCACCGCGCTACCGCCGAATCTGACGGCGAGGCTGTCAGTCACAGAGATAAACAGAATCATGGTCGCCAGGCCAGCGCTGGCCAGGGTGACTGTTAAACGACCACCGAGTTTGTCATACCAGCGACCTGCCCGAGTAAGAAATAATGACGAAGCCACGGTTCCGATCAAATAAGCCATGGAGAGCTGCGTGCGGCTAAGGTGCAACGCCTCGATCAGGTGGTCGGTGAATACGGCCATGCCCATCGTTTGTCCCGGGATGCTGACGAGAACCCCCAGAGCGCTGAACACCCAGATTAGCCAACCGTAGTAGAACGGCAGGCGACGAATGTCGAATGGCCAATGAGGCGCG
>JBBKXJ010000346.1:0-11293 GCA_037969395.1 Pseudomonadales bacterium | reverse complement strand
CTTCCCTGACAATGCGTTTCATTTGCGTCAGCCGCTGTTCGAACCATTGGAGGGCACATTACCCGAAGCGGAAATCTTCGCCCGTCTGCTCGAAGCCCTTGGTGTTTTGGACGACAAGGATTATCGCCTGCTGCGGCGTGCAGCCAGGCTTGGCCGCACGGCATTTAGCGCTGCTTTCGTCACCAAAATCGCGCTCAAGCCTAAGTTGATGAACTACGTCGCCGTTTTGCTTTACCGCACGCTCGGCCCCACCCTGCCGAAGGGCATGGAGTCTGCTGCTGTCGTCTGGGGGTTGTGCCTGCTGTTCGTACAAGCGCGGCCAGAAATGGCTAAACGCGCCGGCTTCGGCGGCATGCTGCCCGTGGCCGCGAATCGTCTGTTTGACGCCATGCTCAAGCAGCCTTCCGGCGTGGTGTTCTCGCGCAGCGACTTCGAAGACAGTTGGCAAGCCATTGGCCTGCCCGAACACAAAATCAATCTGCACATCCCCGAGATGCTCGCGGAACTCAAAACCCTGGCGGAGGGCCCAGCCGCAGCGGATCCTGAATATCCCTACATCCTCGCTGCTGGCGAGCGTCGCTCTGAGACTACGAATACCGCGATACGCGATAGCTCATGGCATCGACAAGGGATTTATGGAGCACTGCGGGTGAGCTCGCAAGATGCTGAACTGCTGGAAATTCAAACCGGCGATAACGTGCGTTTAACCACTGCCCGAGGCAGTGTCGATGTGCCGGTAGAAGTCTCCTCGATGATGCAACCCGGCAACATCTCGCTACCGAACGGCACCGGCATTCGCTATCGCCGTGCCGATGGTAGCGAAGTGAAGAATGGCATTGCGCCGAACGAGCTTACGGATAATTCCCGACGTGATTTCCTCGCCGGCACACCCTGGCATAAAAATGTCCCGGCCCGCATCGAAAAGCTTGCGCTGCCGCTATCTGCATGACCGATTTAACACTTACGCGTCACTGGTTTAAGACTTAGCGCCATTCGAGGCGCAGGCCATATTCGTTGCAGCACACTAGTACGCCAAATCGCGCGCCTCGATATACGCCTGCTCGGAAATCGCGTGCCAGGCTCTGACATTGTCACGGAATTGCGTGAATGAGTCGTAAATCTTTTGCGCCTCTGGCGATGTCGCAGCCAGTTCCTTCAGTACCTGGTCGGATGTTTTGTGTAATGCGCGCAGCACGTCGTCCGGCAGCCGCCTCAGCTGCACGTTGTGGTCTTCCACCAGAGTTTTAAGCGCCGCGTTATTGGACGCCGTAAATTCGTCCAGCATGTCCTGATTTATCGCTCGCGCGGCGGTGGTGACAATGGCCTGTAAATCCGCTGGCAGGGTATCATACGCCGCTTTGTTGACTACGAATTCCAGCGTGGGGCCGGGCTCCTGCCAGCCAGGGTAGTAGTAGTATTTCGCCACTTTGTGTAAACCGAAGGCTAAATCGTTGTAGGGGCCAACCCATTCAGTGGCATCGATAACCCCGGTTTGCAGCGACGTGAACAGTTCACTGCCGGGCAGGTTCACCGCCGTGCCGCCAATGCGATTTAATACATCGCCGGCCAGGCCAGGCAGGCGCATCTTGAGGCCTTTAAGGTCTTTCAGTGATTTGATTTCCTTATTAAACCAACCGGCCATTTGTACGCCAGTGTTGCCGCCAGCCAATGGGATTAATCCAAACGGCGCATATGCCTCACGCCACAATTCCATACCGCCACCGTGATACAGCCAGGCGTTCATCTCCTGTGCGGTAAGCCCAAACGGTACGGTAGTAAAAAAAGGCGCCACTGGCAGCTTGCCCTTCCAGTAATAGGCACCGCCGTGACTCATTTCTGCAGTGCCTTGCTGCACCGTGTCGAAGGCTTCCATCGCCGGCACCAAATCTCCGGCGCCATAGACTTTTATTTGCAAACGGCCGGCACTCATCTCGTCGACCAGTTTGGCGAAGTGTTCTGGCCCCGTGCCCAGGCCAGGATAGTTTTTCGGCCAGGTTGTCACCAACTTCCACTTGAAGGTTTGTACCGGCTCAGCAGAACTAACATTACCGCTTGCTGGTGCGCTATCGCCGCCACAGCTGGTCAACGCTGCGATACTGAGTAGTAAAAAAAGCCTGTGCATTATCTTCATTATTGCTGTCCCGTTGGCGTAGCGTTATGTCCACTATTAAATTGCATCCAATTTAGCAAACGACAGCACCAGCCATTTGCTGCCCTCTTCAAAATTAACCTGCACGCGCGCGTTGTTACCCTGCCCCTCGAAATTTAGAATAACGCCCTCGCCAAATTTTTGATGCTGTACCCGCTGGCCAAGTGAAAAACCGGTGTCGGGAACGTCTGCTGCCATGCTGTGGCGCGCGTAACTGACCGGGCGCTGCACGGCACCCTTTAGCCGAATTTCGTGCATCAAATCGGCAGGAATTTCCCGAATAAAACGCGATGGCGCATTGTAGGTATCGCTGCCGTGCAGGCGGCGCACTTCGGCGTAACTTAAGTGCAGTTTTTGCATGGCGCGGGTGATGCCAACGTAGCAAAGCCGTCTTTCCTCCTCCAGCCGACCCGGCTCCTCCATCGACATACGATGCGGGAACAGGTTTTCCTCCATGCCTGCCAGCATGACGAACGGAAACTCCAGCCCTTTAGCTGAATGCAGCGTCATCAGCTGTATGCTGTCTTCGTATTCGTCGGCCTGGGTGTCGCCGGCGTCCAGCGCGGCGCTATCGAGAAACTCCTGCAGCGGCGACAGTGTTTCATCTTCCGGCGCGAAGCTGCGACAGGCACTGACCAACTCCTCCAGATTTTCCACCCTCGCCTGACCCTTCTCGCCTTTTTCTTTGGCGTGATAATCCAGCAGGCCGGTGGCGGTGAGTATATGATCGGCCAGGTCCGGCAACATCATGTCGTCGGTTTCCCTGTTCAGATTATTAATCAGCTGCATAAACTGCGTCAGCGCATTAGCGGCACGACTACTCAAACTCTGCTCGGCCAGCAGCTGCGTAGCAGCCTGCCATAGCGAAAGCTGCCGCTCGCGCGCCACAGCACGAATATCTTCCAGCGTTTTATTGCCTATACCGCGCGTTGGTACATTAACCACGCGCTCGAACGATGCATCCGCATCCTGGTTCACCAGCAGGCGCATATAGGCAAGCGCATTTTTGATTTCCAGCCGGTCGTAGAAACGCTGGCCGCCGTAAACACGGTACGGAATATTTTGCCGCAGCAGGCCTTCCTCCAAGACCCGCGATTGCGCGTTGGAACGATACAGAATAGCGACATCAGCGCGTTTATTGCCCTGCTGCAGTATTTCCTCAATACGCTCGACGATGTAGCGCGCTTCGTCCAGTTCATTAAAGCCGGCGTACAGTGCGATTTGCTCGCCGTCTTCCCCGTCGGTCCACAGGTTTTTACCCATGCGACCGGAGTTGTTGGCAATCAGCGCATTGGCCGCGCCAAGAATGGTGCTGGTGGAGCGGTAGTTTTGTTCCAGCTTTATCAGCTCAGTATTGGCAAAATCTTCGCTGAACTGCTGGATGTTTTCGATGCGCGCACCGCGCCAGCCATAGATCGACTGGTCATCGTCGCCAACGGCAGTGATAGGCACCTGCGCGCCCGCCAGCACGCGTAGCCAGGCGTATTGAATGGCGTTGGTGTCCTGAAATTCGTCGACCAGTATTTGCTGAAAGCGGCGCTGGTAGTGGGCCAGTATGGCCGGGTTGTGCAGCCACAGTTCATGGGCGCGCAGTAGCAGCTCGGCAAAGTCGACCATGCCGCCGCGCTCGCAGCTTTCTTCGTAGGCGCGGTACACATTCAGCATGGTTTCGTGAAATACATCGGCTTCCGGCGCTATATGAGCGGCGCGGCGACCTTCATCTTTCTGGTTGTTGATAAACCACTGTGCCTGCTTCGGCGGCCAGCGGCTTTCGTCCAATGCCATGCTTTTGCAAATGCGCTTGATGACACGCAGCTGGTCGTCTGAGTCAAGAATTTGAAAGTTTTGCGGCAGTTTTGCATCCTGCCAGTGCATTTTCAGCAGGCGGTGTGCCAGCCCGTGAAAAGTGCCTACCCACATGCCGCGAGTGGAGACGCCTAGCAGCTCATCGATGCGATGGCGCATTTCCCTGGCAGCCTTGTTGGTAAACGTGACGGCCAGGATACTGTGCGGCGATATGCCCTGCGCCTGTACCAGCCAGGCAATGCGATGCACCAGCACCCGTGTTTTGCCACTGCCGGCACCGGCCAGTACTAATACGCTGGAGCCGGGCGCGGTCACGGCCTGGCGCTGCGGTTCGTTCAAAGGGTCGAGAATTGCGGTTACATCCATGCGCGCATGTTAGCAAAGATAGATTACTCTGCCGGCTTTATTGTGCAGTTTTTAACTGCTAAGTAAGCTGTATATTTGTTAAGCTTCAAGCATGAATATTGCAGGATAACCGCAAGTGAACGCTCACCCCGGTTTCGGTGCTACCCACCTCCATACCGGCGTTGGCCTGCTGGCCAATCGCGCCGAATTTACAAACGCTGTGAAAGACGCCGTCGCCGGTATTGGAGAAGACGAGTCGGCTGCTGTCGTGTTTTTTGACATCGACCGCTTCGGCACCATTAACGCCGTGCTGGGCCACGAATTCGGCTATCAGGCGCTGGAAATCGTCGCGCAGCGACTGCTGCAGGCGTTTCCTGCAGCGCTGACAGTTGCGCATATGGGCAACGATGAGTTCGCCGTCTTGCTGGCTAACGAGAAGCCGTCACAATTACGCGTTTTCGGCCAGCGCGCGCTGCGCAGCATAAGTGAGGCAATCGTCATCGCAGAGCAGGAACTGCTGCTAACTGCCAGTGCGGGTATTAGCGACTATCCAGCACGCGCAAATTCTGCCGCCGAGCTTACCCAGCAGGCAGCGATTGCCGTGGCTGAAGCCAAACATGCGGGCGGCAATAGCTGCAGCTTCTACAGTGCGGCGGCGCGGCGACTGCTGCTATCGCGCTTAAAGCTGGAGCTGGACCTGCGTAAAGCGTTGGGCAACAACGAAATTGAGGTCTACTACCAGCCCAAATTTGACCTCACCATTGGCAAAATTACCGCCCTGGAAGCACTGGCCCGCTGGCGCCACCCGGAGTTAGGCTGGATATCGCCACACACGTTTATTCCCATCGCCGAAGAAGCTGGCTTGATAACCGAGATTGGCGAGTTCGTGTTGCGTGAGGCCTGCGTACACGGCAGGCAGTGGTTGGCCAGCGCAACGAAATATGGCGTCGATCGAATCTCCGTAAACTTGTCGGCACGGCAAATTCAGCACAAAAATCTGGTTAACTCGGTTGAGCAAATTCTACGCAGCACGAGTTTTCCGCCCGAACATCTGATTCTGGAAATCACCGAAAACATGTTCATTGAAGCCCAGAGCATGACTATTCTGCGTCTTAACAGGCTGCGCCAACAGGGCATACACATCGCAATCGATGATTTCGGCACCGGTTACTCATCGCTGAGCTTATTAAAACGTTTCCCGGCTGATATTCTTAAGATTGATCGGCAGTTTATTCGTGACGTGACCGAGAGTCATGTCGACGCGACGATTACGCGGGCAGTCATCGATATTGCCCACAGCCTCAGTTTGCTGGTGGTTGCCGAAGGTGTAGAAAATGAAAAGCATGTGCGCTTTTTGCGGCAATCCAACTGCGATTCGATTCAGGGATTTTATATAAGTCGCGCGGTTGAGCCAGCTCAAATACCAGATCTGTTGGCAAGCAACTACCTGCAGGGTCCGGCAAACAGGCGCGAGTCAGAGGTCAGCCTGGAGAGTGGCTAACCTCGTTCATTCATCGCGGCGACGATCATCCTGCTCGCGATTATCGGCTCCGCCGTACGTAACAACGAAGCTATTGCTCACCCCGCCCAGCAAGCGCCGGTCGGCATCACGCCTGTCGCCGTGGAACTGATAGCGACAGTTGCATTGCTCAGCGTCGCAATCTGGTAACGGGAAACTCGGCGCGTCGGCGCATATGATGCGCTGCCCGTCGAGCCTGGTCACCGCAGCGCACGCGTCCATCTTGCGTTTTACTGTTACTGCCTGATACGGACTGCGCGCTGTGTGCTGTGCAGCCTGCTGTTTGCGCCTCGCCTGCACACGCCTTCGCAACAGCGCCATGCCGAAAATGCTGGAGACTAAAAAAACTACTACCCATAGCGCCATGTGAACACGTACCCGTGCGCGACGAAATGCGCACTGTCAGACTTTTAATGATTATTATTCAGTCTAGACCACAAGCAACCCGCCTGCCTGCTGCAAGCGGGTTGTTATATTAGCGGGGAGTTGAAGCGATGCGGACAGATGCTGCTGCGCCAGCCCAGGCGCGTGCCTGGACTATTTTTCGAATAACGATTCAGCTGACAGGTTTAGTGTGTTCTCTTTTTCAGTACGATGTGTTTCGGACCAGCAACGTTTTGTTGGCCACTGACTCCGGTAGGTATTTTCTCGATTTTTTTACCAGACTTGAGAAATGCGGCAGTTTGAGATGCGATCGCCTCGCGCGACACGGCTGGCGTGGCCTGCGATTTTTTTGGAGCGGATGATCTTTTAAGCTTGGGTTTAGTGGCGGGCTTGGTTGCTGCTGTAGCTTGCATTGGTTACCTCAGTGACTTGATCGAGCTTAAGTTAGCCGCCCATTATACACTAATTCCACGTTTCGCGCCTCTAACATATTGGCGGTGGTGCAATCACCTCGCCGTTCTGCGTGTCTATTGTTCATCTACCGCCGCCATCGCAACCCAGCGCTGCTCAAGCAACAGCTTGTCAGCGGCGAATACCCTTCCCATGAACTCGTCTGATTCATTAATAGCGCCAACCCCTTTCGGCGTGCCCGTCATAAGAATGTCACCGTCTGCAAAGCTCATAAATTTCGACACTTCGGTAACGATTTGTTGCGGCTTATGCAACATATGCTGGTAGCCTCCTTGCTGCGCCAGCGCGCCGTTAATGTGCAATTCGATTTTCAGACTCGAAAGCGGCGCGTCGAAACGCACGAATTCGCTGAATACCGCCGCGTGATCAAACGCCTTAGCGCGTTCCCAGGGCAACCCTTTAGCCTTGAGGCTGGCCTGCACGTCACGTTTGGTCAGATCCAGCCCAAAGCCGACGCCCACCAGCGCCTGCTTCTCAAGCAAAAACGACAGCTCGCTCTCATAATGAATTTCGCCATCGCTGCGCGCAAACAGCTGAGTGCTGATAGCTGAATTCGGCTTTACGAAAATAACCGGTTCGGTCGGCATTTCATTGCCGAGTTCGGCAATATGCTCCACATAGTTACGGCCGATGCAGACCACCTTCGAAGGCGTGACCGCTTGCCCGTCAAAAATAACCGTATTCATTGTGTGCCTCTATGCCCTTATGCGCGCCTTTTTAATCGTCATCCACTTTCCCGCGCAGCGATTTCGCCAGCCCGCGTTTCTTTTTGCTTTCTAATCGCCGTTTGCGTGAACCGGCGGTAGGTCGGGTAGGGCGGCGTGATTTGCGCTCAATGGTGACAGCTTGCACCAAGGTCTGCAGTCTCGCCAGCGCGTCTTCCCGATTCTTCTCCTGCGTGCGGTAGCGCTGCGCTTTAATAATCAATATGCCGTCGCTGGAAATGCGTCGATCCTTCAGCTGCAGCAAGCGCTGTTTGTAGACGCCAGGCAGTGATGATGCGTTGATATCAAAACGCAGATGAATGGCGCTGGATACTTTATTTACATTTTGCCCGCCGGCACCCTGCGCGCGGATGGCTTGCAAGTCGAGTTCGGTATCGGCAATGGCGACCGTGTCAGTGATGGTTAACATTGCATCACTTATTTTATTTCCTCAAAACACTGGCGCTGCAAATTTTTACGTGTGCTGCGCGGATCGAAAACGCGACCTTGCATGGCAATGTACACGCCGGGATCGAGCAATTGGACGGCAGTAACGGCGCAGCCAATATTGAACGCTGCATCGCTAACTCGCATTTTTGCAGGCTGCATAGCGCCTGTTAGCACTATGGTTTTGCCGGCTATGTCGAGTAGCTGCATAGCGGTGGCAACCATCGAGTCGGTGCCGTGAGTAATCAGAATTTTGTCGCTGCTGTCTGCTAGCACGCGGGCACGAATAAGCTGCCGGTCGGCATCAGTGAGCTCTAAACTATCCTTGCGCAGCAAGGACTCAACCACATAGTCGAAACCCGGAGTCTCTGCTTGCAACAACTGCTCAATAGCCGGGCTGCCTATCTGGAACTCGCTGTTTGCATCGAAGTAGATCTTGTCGATGGTGCCGCCGGTCGTGAAGATTTTCATGCTGCTGTGTATTTCGCTGAGCTTGTGGCTGGAGAGAGGCAATGATACCGTCGAATCAATAGCAACTACAGGGCGTCTCTACGAATTGCTTGCAGCTACGTCCATTCTCCGCGTGTTGATGCATGAATATTGAAACCATTCCTATTAGCCAGTTATTGCTGGCCTTCGTGCCAGTGGCGTTCGTTATTGTATTGATGTGGCGTTGGCGTTTGGGTTACGCCACCGCCCTCTACGCCTTAGCGCGCATGCTGATTCAGCTGCTGCTGATTGGCTACGCGCTGGTCTATATTTTTAGCTCAGAGTCAGCGCTGATCGTTTTGGCCGTCTTGTCGGTAATGGTATTGGCCGCAAGCTGGATCGCATTGAATACCATTCACACAGGAAGAGCCGCATTATACCGTGCGTCACTGCTGTCGATCGCCCTGGGTGGTGGGTTCACACTGATACTGACCACGCAAGTCGTGCTGCGGCTCGATCCCTGGTACAAGGCGAGCTATATGATTCCGCTAGCGGGAATGATATTTGCCAACAGCATGAACAGCATCAGCCTGGCAGCAGAGCGCCTGCATGCTGAGCTGGAAAACGGTAGCGTCTATCTCAAAGCACGCAACACTGCGTTCCAGGCGGCGATGATACCGGTGATAAATTCTCTATTCGCGGTTGGCTTAGTATCACTACCCGGCATGATGACAGGGCAGATACTGTCGGGCGTGTCGCCATTTATTGCAGCCCGGTATCAAATCATGGTGATGTGCATGATTTTTGGCTCGGCGGGAATTTCCACGCTGTGTTTCCTGATGATGACCGAACATTCCGAAGCGTTTACCAACACCCGAAACTAATCAATAGCAATTAATAAAGGTGCCCTTTCCACCTTACTGCGCGCTGCAATGTGAAAGCTACCATCTATCACACCGTATCCTGCGCTAGTTTGATTTAGATCATGTTGCCCGCTTTGATATCGCCTTATTCTTGGCAGTGAGTCGAACATACGTCACAACACAATTTAATTGCCCGTCACAAGGACCGATTATGACCGATAAAATCACCGAACAATCCAGCCTCAGCGAGCCGGAGTCGAAACAACAACGCGCAGCAGCCAAGCCCAAGCCGCTGAGCGATGTGCCGGCCAACGACAAGCCTGCGAAGCAAGCGAAAATAAAAGCCGCTAAAAAGACGGCTAGCACCAGGGCGGTAGTTAATGACTCCGCGCCCCAGTCTCCAAGCGCTGCTGAAACGAGTCAGCAGATAAGCCAAAAGCACAACGACCCCGATGAAATCCGCCGCGCATTTGAAACCGGGGAATATCCATACCATACAAAAATTCGCCGCCAGGCTTACGAGACGCATAAAAACGATCTGCAGGTTGAATTGCTTAAGGTGCAGAAATGGGTCAAAGACACCGGCCAAAAGGTCGTGCTGATATTCGAGGGCCGCGACGCTGCCGGCAAAGGCGGTACGATCAAGCGCTTTATGGAGCATCTGAATCCGCGCAGCGCGCGCGTGGTGGCACTGGAGAAGCCTACCGAGGCGGAACAAACACAATGGTATTTCCAGCGTTACATAAAGCATTTGCCATCGGCTGGTGAGATGGTGTTATTCGATCGCTCCTGGTACAACCGCGCCGGTGTGGAGCGGGTAATGGGTTTCTGCCAGCCGAACGATTATCTGGAATTCATGCGCCAATGCCCTGATTTCGAGCGTATGCTAACCCGCTCGGGCATCCGGCTGTTTAAATTCTGGTACTCGGTGACCCAGGAAGAACAGCTACGGCGCTTTGAGTCGCGCAAACACGACCCGCTTAAACAATGGAAACTGTCGCCGATAGATCAGGCCTCACTGAAAAAATGGGACGACTACACGGAAGCGAAAGAGGCTATGTTCTTTTACACTGATACGGCTGACGCACCGTGGACCATCGTCAAGTCGAATGACAAGAAACGCGCTCGCCTGAATACCATGCAGTACTTTCTGTCGAGTTTGCCGTATCCTGACAAATCCGCGGCGGTCGTCAAGGGCCCGGACCCGTTGATTGTCGGTTCGAGCAGGCACGTTGTCGGTAGTGCCCAACACATCCTCGGTAAAAGCTTGCACCCCAAACATCGACGCGTGAGATAAATGCGGGTTGCGGTGTGTTTAGGGCACCACACAAAGAGACCAATCCATGGCGCATGAAATTGAACGAAAATTCTTACTCGGTGATGCGAACTGGCGGCCAGATGTGGCAGGCGAGCGTTACATTCAGGCGTATTTATGCGAATCTGAAAACCTCGTCACACGTGTGCGCCTGACCGAAGATCGTGCCCTGCTTACCCTGAAAAGCAATACCGCCGGCATGCGCCGCAGCGAGTTTGAGTACATCATTCCCCTTGAAGACGGACAGCAGCTGGTGGAATTGTGCACCGGCTCGGTCATTATTAAAACGCGTTACAAACTGCATTTTGAAGGCAAGCTGTGGGAGGTGGATGTATTCGAAGGCGATAACAGCGGTTTGGTGGTTGTCGAAATCGAACTGACAAATGAGGCCGAACAGTTTGCCCGTCCCGCCTGGTTGGGCAAAGAAGTGACACAGGACGCCAAATTCTACAACAGGAACCTCAGCCTGCGCCCCTACGCAAGCTGGACTGTCGAGGAACAGTCGGTGTAAACAGGCGGCACAGTCAAGTTTGAACTCATTCTCGTTGCGTGAAGAAAAACAGGGCTTGCGCGTTAACTTGCATCGCGTTTTGTAATATCCTGACGCACCTCGCCAGTAGCGCCAAGCCGCCGTTAGGCTAAAAAACAATATGGCCGACCCCAAGCCCGAGTTCCTTGCCGCCATCGATCTCGGCTCTAACAGTTTTCATATGAAGATAGCGCGGGTGGAGTCTTCCGGACGGCTGCGTACCGTCGACCGCATGCGCGAAATGGTGCAGCTTGCCAGCGGTCTTGACGAACACAATACACTCACCGAAGAAACCATAGACCGTGCGCTCGGCTGCCTGCAGCGCTTTGGTC
>JBBKXJ010000345.1:0-4540 GCA_037969395.1 Pseudomonadales bacterium | reverse complement strand
GCTGAGAGCAGATGCTGGATCTCTTCTTGCGGCGCTGCACCGAATGCTGGCGCTGATACCATAGCGGCCAGCAGGGTCGCGATAACTGTATTGCGCACTATTGCATGCTCAATGTAACCGACATGGGATTATGATCGGAACTGGTGACAGCTGTCGTCAACGCGTTGCTGGTATTCAGGCCACGTATGAAAATGCGGTCCACAATGCTGCCGAACGGCGTCACGCGTTGGTCTTCATCGAATGCCAGTTCTTCTAATTCAAGCCGCTTGGCAACGCCTTGCAATACCTCCAAACGTCGTTTGCGCCAGGTATTGAAGTCGCCGGCCACAATCACTGGCCCGTTGTGCATCGCTAGCGCGGCTTCAATTTTGGCGACCTGCTTGCTGAAATCGACGACGCCCCAGGTGAAATTGACGGCATGTACATTGACCACCACCAACGTAGCATCGGTTGACGCGAGCCCGAAACGAGTAATGCTAATGGCCTTGGGCGAACGCAGCCACGGTTCGCGGTCGCTAAGGTAACAGTGTGTTACTGGTGCAATGTCGCTCATAGTCATTACCCCGGTCGATGCCGAGGTGGTTTTATAACCCGGCGCGAAAGACCAGAATTTAGCCAATTCAAGCGCGTCGAACGGATGTTGTTCAAGGCGGGCTTCCTGAATCAACACCAGATTTTTACCGCCCGCCAGTCTTGCGAGATCATTAAATGAACGCGGGTTAAGGCCTTTTTGTATATTCCAAACGAATAACTCGATTTGATGCGGATCCAGCGTCGGTGCCGCGGCGTCTAACGGCGCTACTATGGCGTTCTGGCAAGACTCAGGGCCTTGCACCGCCGGCGAACTATGATTCCCGAACTTTGCAAACAACGTACTAGCGGTTTGTAGCGGGGTATTGGCACAGCCCCACAACGTTGCACAAAGTGCTATAAGCGAAACTTTTCGAACGCCACGAAAAGTGATCATAAAATACCGGGAATAGGGTGAAGGGAGGCGCAGGTCGCGAACCGTAGCGTAGCAGACACTAATGTTAGCCCTGGGTTCACATCTACGCCAGCGCTTTATGCTACATGTGGATTTAGCCATCCTCAACTGTGTAAAAGTCAAAGTCCAGCAAGTGGTCAAAAAGCAGGTTGATGTCGCCATCGGTTGCGGTCAAAACTGTTGCCACGCTAGTCGCAGCTGATGATTTCTGTCATGCTCATATTTTTTGTGAGAGCAATATACAATGCGCGCTATTGTTATCCTCGCCAGCGGATTTTTTCTGCTACTCATCATCGTCTTCGTAAGCCGTGCAATGAGTGACAACAATAGAGGCACCATGGCCAGGGCGGCGCTGCTCTTCTTACCCCTCTGGCTGTTTGCCGGCAGCTACACGCTGTGGAGGGGGGTTAGCTACGCAGGATATTCAGTGGTGGAAGAGGCTCCGCTTTTCCTCATTATATTTGGCCTGCCGGCTGCGTTGGCGATCTATCTTTGGCGCAAATTTTCAAACGACTGAGAAACCGAGCGTTTGTAATCGAATGACAATTGACCGGCGCCAGGCGAGCTAAAGTTAGCTTAACAGACTGGGTGGTGTCAGTTATTTCTCTAATGGTTTGTCACCGGCGTTGTCGCCGATCAAAATTCCCGGCGACTTCGGCTCGAACCAGTACCGAGCCGGTTTTTTCGGTCACCGTCAGGTTGAGAAAGTCGAGATGCCCCGTGACGTCATACGCAGCGCCGTTTTCCAGCGATAGTGTCACCTCAACATTTTTAGCGTCCGGCACTTCGATAATGCCCTCGGTAATTTGGCGGCGCACTTCCAGCACGCTTGACGCCGACTGGGGAAGATTGACATAGACTTTGTCGATCTGCCTGACGACGGTGAGCAGCGTCGCCTCGGTTTCGCTCACCAGTGAACCGGCGCGCACCAGAGCGCGACTGATGCGCCCGGCGATAGGCTACGTAACACTGGTATAGTCGAGGTCAAGCTGGGCTGCGTCGACCGCCGCAATCGCCTGCGCTACGCCGGCCTCGGCAACCCGCGAATCGGCTACTGCCGAGTCATATTCCTGCTGACTGATAGCCTTTTCTTCAACCAGTCCTCTGTAACGCTTAACGACCTGACGGCTGTCGGCAGCTGTCGCCTCGGCGCTCTGCAGCGTTGCTTTCGCTTTTTGAAAGGCGGCTTCTCGCTGGCGCGGATCGATTCAAAACAGCAGCTGGCCTTTCTTCACATCTGCTCCTTCGGCGTACAGCACGTCTTGCACAATGCCCGTCGCCCGCACACGTATGCCAGTGTCTGCTCTAACCTTATTACTCTTGCGCGTTTGCTTAGCCAACAACCCTCGCGGCGCGAGTTGCAGCAATCCCCGATTCAGCAATCAGCGGGCTACAAACCTGTATTAGCCTCGCCGTTGATATTAGCCATCACTAACCTTATGCCGACTCATCAGACTTGTCAGCTGTATGACCCTGGTCAGTTTGTCCCGTCTGTTTTTGCCCTCGCTTCGCAATCGCTTCCGCCATGCGGTCGGTCTTCGGTACTTCGATGTTACCCGCCGGCCAGCCCTCACGTTGTTTCGACCGATTACCGTCGGTCTCTTCGGTCTGGTCATGGAACAGCACCACGTTAGTGGGATAAGGCATATCGATGGCGTTTTCGTCCAGCGCTTTGTACACCGCTTCAATCACTCGCCCAAAGGTATGAATTACCGAGGCGCGGTCAGATTTAGTCCACCAGCGCAGGCGAATATTGTTGCCAAAATCGGCAATAGCGACCGGAATCGCCTCGGGCGGCGGGTCGCTGACAACCCCCTCGCAGCTTTTTGCCGCTTCGACCATTAAGTCCTTGGCCTTGCTCCAACTGTCGTTGCAGCCGATGCTGATATCGTACTCCGAGCGAATAATATCGAAGGCAGTTTTGACCACCACCGCGTCGGTATAGATTTGCGAGTTAGGAATTATCACCCGTTGGCCGTCGTACGTTTTCAGGAACGTCGCCCTGGTTTCGATTTTCTCTACCGTACCTTCATGGGCGCCGGAGACGATTTGATCGCCAACGGAGAATGGCTGACGTAGCAGGATGAGAATGCCGGCCAGCAGGTTTTGCAGTATATCCTTGAACGCGAAACCGATGGCGACCGAGCCGATACCGAGGCTGGCCAACAGGTCGCCCGGCTTCACCGAGGGCACCACAATCGTTATCGCAAACATGGCACCGGTGATAATGAGCGCCCATTTAACCAGCGCGCTGGCGACATTTCCCAGGCTATTGCGGTTGTGTTTACTAGCGCGACTGCGAATAAGGCGAGCAACAAAGTAGCCAAGGACCACAAAAATCGCGCACACGACAATGGCAACGCCGATGTTCGGCAGTAAAGCCAGAAAGCCGTCGAGCCAGGCATCTACTTTTTCAAAGATATTGCCAATATCTGCATCAACTTTTTGTTCGGCCATTATCGTCTCCAGCTGTTTTTATGAGAAGCGTACGGCCGGGATAGCCAGCCATACAGTACGGCGGTGCACGACAAATGTAAATATCGCAAACCCTTTGTAAAAGTTACAAGTAACCCACCTCCAGGCGACCTTAAAAAAGGCGAATTCAGAGTGGGTGTAAAGGTGCTATTCCGGCTCTGCAATAACGAAGCCACTGTTGTCGCCGTCAGCGTCACGGGCGGCCAGTTCTCGCTGTTTCTGAGCAGACGCTTTGCTGCATCACCGATTTTCCAACCGACTGTAGTCGAGCAGTCCGTTAGTGTAAGTGTGGCCGTCAGTGTGGCTGGCTTGCACGCCAATACGGGAATGTACAAGTAACTAAGCAGGTTATTGAACAAGCTTCGACTGGTCAACTCAAGCTGGGTATATGTAGCGCGAAGAATGACTTTCTGAGGAATTACCAACTGGCTTGGCACAGTTAGTGCGGAAATAATAGATTAATTGGTGTAATACCTGCCGCGTTGTGAGAAATCATTGAGCGTAGCTCATGTAAAACACTAACCAAAAACGACTGGCGCCGGTAAACAATAACCTGGCGGTCGCAACGCTTTCTAAAAAAGCGGAAGCTTTTCTCGTGTGTCCCAATATTGTTAAAGCCGGCCTAGTGTTTGGCGGCAGTGACGGTGAGAGCGTGCTAATGGAAGACGGCAAAGTAGCCAACTACTACAACTCAGTGTCGGCGTCGTGGGGTTTGCAGATAGGCGGGCAGTCGTATTCGTATGTAGTGTTTTTGATAACCGACAAGGCCATAAACTACCTCGACCAGTCGAAAGGGTGGGAGATTGGCACTGGCCCGAGTGTGGTTGCCGTTAGCGAAGGCCTTGCGGAAAACCTGACTACCTCAACATTGCGGGAAGACGCCTACGCGTTTATCTCCGACCAGCAAGGCCTGATGGCAGATGTCAGTATTGAAGGTACTAAAATATCCAAAATCAGGTGGTGCCAGGCGCTGTGGACCATAGCTGTTCTGCAGGGTAACAGCTTGGCAAAGGTTACAATCGCTTGTAAAATTTGTAAGCAATTCGCGACTTGGGCTGGTCCGGCTTCCCTTGTCGTGAC
>JBBKXJ010000344.1:0-4495 GCA_037969395.1 Pseudomonadales bacterium | reverse complement strand
CGAAACCGGCGCCAAAGACAAGATTGGCGCGAGTCTGCGTGAGAGTTATGCGCGCACGCAAGACCCGCCGCTGCTCACGCAACTGGCTGCGACGCTGGAGAAAACAGGTGAAAGCGAACAAGCCCTGGCCACCATACAACTGGCCGCGGAGAAAATTCCGAACGACGCTGAGACCCTTCGGCTGCAGGGACGGCTGTTGCATCACAGCGGAGATCTGGATGCTGCCCACACCTGCTTCGCGACAGCGCAGCAACTTCACCCTGAACACAGGGAAATTAGCCTGGATTTCTGCCGCTTGCTGATCAAAACGGCGAAGCTGCCACAAGCAGAACAATTGTTGCTAACCACGTTGGCTGATAATGCGCACGATCAGGAAGCGTTGGGATACCTAACAAGCTGCTGGAAGCTGCAACGCAATCCAAATTATCAGTGGTTATGCGACTACGCCAAGTTCGCACAAGAACATTCGATCTTCGGGGGTGAAATCGACCGGGCATTCCTGGCAGAATTAGCAAAACATCTTTTGACCTTGCATCAATTCAAACACGCCCCCTTTGACCAGACCTTGCGCCACGGCAGCCAAACCTTCGGTTCGCTGTTTGCCAGCACAAATCCGCTGGTGCATAAATTAAAACAACGCATTCAGGAGATTTTGCAAGACTACATCGCTTCGCTGCCTGACGACAAAGAACATCCTCTGCTCATGCGCAAGGCCAGGCGCCTCAGGTTTAACGGTTCCTGGTCGGTACTGTTGCGCAATCAGGGCTATCACGTGAATCATACGCACCGCGAAGGCTGGATCAGTTCAGCTTTGTACATTTCACTGCCGGATGAAATGGAAAGCAATTACCCCTCGGGCTGCTTGCAACTAGGCCAAAGTAATCTTGGCTTGCCGGTCGAGCAGGATGTCGCGGAAAAAATCATCGTGCCGGCGTTGGGAAAACTTGCGCTATTTCCATCCTACATGTGGCACGGCACGATACCATTTGAATCTGTACAAAACAGGTTGACCGTTGCTTTTGATGTTGTACCGGTTGTGTAAGCTGCACACGTTTAATAAGAAACATAATACTTGCGCTCCAGCCCCTCGGTTGAAACGACTTTCCCGGCCTCCATACGCGGGCGAAAGCGTACCTTCTTCAACATCTTGTAAGTCCGACGACCCGCGTCGGTTTCTGTCATTGCAGGGTCGGATACAATGGTTTTTATCTTGCGTGCCTGGCCGTAGTTGGTCACCGAAAAACGCATAACCATCTCGCCCTTGTGCCTGGTGCGCGGCGCAATGATTCCGGGCTGAAACACGCCGGATATTGGCAGCTCCAATGGCTTGCCAAAATATTCCTCAATCAGTGCTTCGTTGTCATCGCTCGCCGCGAGCAATGAAAACGCCTCCTCATAGCGGTGTTTGGCAATTACCGGTTTGCCAAACCAGATATGCCAGTCACCTAGGGCAATTTTGGCTTTGGCGACATCACTAACAGGCGTCTCCGGGTTGTGTGCATAAATCTCCAGAATGCGCCTTATCGCCTGTTTGCCATTGCGAAAATTATTCTTCTGCAACATCAAAAACAGCATTTTTGCCTGGCTTGGGACTCGTTCAAATTCGTCTCCGCCTGGCTGCGACGAATTTATCTCCACCGCATCTTTCTTTTCACCATTGTAAAGCGATATCAAGTATTCGGCGTGCATCTGCTTGTAAAGTAAAGGCACGAGCGCCGAGTCATTATTACCTACGAGCCTCTTCTGGGTTGCCGTTAAATCAGTATATAGATTGTGAATGCCCAGCAGCCGGTTGAATTTTTTCTTGCCCAACTCAGCCAGGTAGGCATTACGCTGCCAGTCGGCGAAATGCTCGGCTGCGATATGCCTCAGCGGATCTTCCTCCTGATAGATGCGCAGCTTTAAGTTGTATAAAACACTTTGTTTTTTGTCCGCTTCTTTGAAGTTTTCGAGCGTCAGATGGCCGTCAATCAATTGAGTCAACAACGGAATTTGCAGTGGCGTGTCGAGCCCGTGATTGATTCGCAACACGTGTATTGCGCGTTTAAATACATCGATCGCTTGCTGCGCACGACCGCCGTTAAGATGCGCTGAACCCAAGTCCGCCAACGGTTGGGTGAGCTGCGTGGCATAGGGGCCAGACTCTGCTTCAAAATTTGCAATCTTTGCCGCAAATTCGTCTACGTTAATCGAATTATCGGCGGGTACCTCGTACACACGGTCGTCGATGGACTGCCTATGCTCCGGCCTGACCAGATTCAAGCCATATGCTGTGGGCGGGTCGGCTCGTGGGTCAATCGAGTGCGAACGCTCAAACGCGTTACTGTGGCCGGACGCTAACAGCGCAGAAAAAAAAATGAATAGTGCAGATGCAGGAAGCATGTTGAAGACCTCGCCAACGGCGTGTCGCTTACATTAATATTTTTACGCCCTTATACTACGCCCACAGTCATTATTGGGCTAGTGAGTTTGAATTTTTCGTTGTTCGAACACTACCTGTCATCGTCATCCGGGTGCAACAATGTTAACAGCTGCTCGCGCGCAACGTTGTTTGAAAGACGCTAAACAGCATCTGGCAACAGATGCTGATCGGAGCCTGGAAAACAGCACCCGGCTGCTTGATGCCGGTATCGAAAATGCAGAAGTCCTTGATATTGCCAGCCTGGCCTTACTCCGAAAAGGCCAATACCCGCAAGCAACCCGGCTACTCAATAAGCGATTGAAATATGACCCCGTCAGCATCGACACGTACGCCTATCTGGTGAGCTGTTATGCGGCCACGGCAAATTTCAGCGCTCTTGCGCAACTACTAGAGCGCGTACAAGGTTTAGAGGTTAAGGGTGTCGTTTGGACATTGCTGCAGATTCGTATGATGAACCTGCTGAAACTGCACGCACAGGCGGCTGATTTGTGCGCGGGGCTCGTCGATCAAGAGCCGGATAATACAGAATACCATTGCATGCTGGGCTGGCATTATCAGAGCCTGGGCGATTTAAGCAAAGCCGAACAAAGTTATCGCGCCGCCTTGGCCATTAATCCCGATACAGTTCGCGCTTTGTACGCTTTGTCTTATCTTAAAAAATGGACGGCTGACGACAATAACCTTGCTACCTTGCAGGCCTATCTGCAACATCGTGCTGGGTCAGAATCTGACCTGACCTCTGTGTATTCCGCCCTGGGAAAAGAATACGAGGATATCGGCCAATACGCAGCGGCTTTTGAAAACTTCAAGGCCAGCGCCGATTTGACCAACAAAACCACGCGCTACAGCGTGGCCGCAGACAAACGCGTATTGTCATCCTTTCAGCATTGGTTCACTAAGCCGGAAAATGTGGTTGGAAAAGAAAGCTGCGCCGATGATCGCCCTCTCTTTAACGTTGGTATGCCACGTACGGGCTCTACCCTGATTGACCGCATACTTTCCAGCCACAGTGAGGTAAGTTCCGCCGGTGAGCTTATGTGCTTTCGTATGGCGGTGCAGGAACTCTATGGCCAAGACAGCCGTGGCGATTTTTTTGAAAACTTCTTCGAGCAACCGGGCCTAAACATTTCCTACAAGGAAATCGGCAAACGCTATATCGAGCTTGCGCAGTTTGCTGCCGGAAAGTCACGATTCTTTCTGGATAAGATGCCGATGAATTATTTTTTTATTGGCTTGATTGGCCGTGCCTTACCCGATGCGCGTTTTATTCACAGCGTGCGCAACTCTATGGATACCTGTTTTAGTGTTTACAAGCAAACCTTCGGCAAGCACTTTTACCAATATTCGTACGATCTGGAAAATACAGCGCAACATTACTTGCTATACCGCGAATTGATGGCATTTTGGCATGAATTTTTTCCTGGCCGCATTCTGGATGTGCATTATGAACTTCTGGTGGAGCAACCCGAAGACGAAATTAGACGCATACTGGATTTCTGCGACTTGGATTGGGAGGTAAACTGCTTGAATTTCCACAAAAACAAAACAGTGGTGGATACTGCCAGCGCCAGTCAAGTGCGGCAACCTTTGTATAACACCTCGGTGCAGAAGTGGCGTCACTATGAAAAAGAGCTGCAGCCGGTGAAAGACATTTTAATTGCTGCGGGGGTCGAGGTTATCTAGCCTCTTGATTCGAATATCTAAAGTTTGAGAAAAAGCCGCAACCTACGCATGAAGGTTATCGATCCATCTGTGCCAACATTTTCAGTTTGCGCTCGTAAATTGCGCTGTATTCTGTCTCGGTAGCAACCTCGGCGGCTTTGGAAAAACTCTTCCGCGCTTTATCCGGCTCGCTCAGTTTAAGCCAGGCTAAGCCCTGTAGCCGATAAAACCGATGCTCCTTCGAGTGTCGTTTGATGGCCGACCGCAGCAGTTTCTGTGTGCGTTCATAGTCTGCATTGGCGTAAGCCTGTTCGGCGCGTGCATACAGCAGGTAGGGGTTTTTGCGTCGAAACGTCTCCACCCGGGCGGCGTACTTACTGGCCAACTGCGGTTTGCCAAGGGTGTTGTAGA
>JBBKXJ010000343.1:0-9853 GCA_037969395.1 Pseudomonadales bacterium | reverse complement strand
GTCTATGGGGGTATAGTCGGTAAGGCATTTGGATTATCGGGAGCCGAACGTGCTCCCGCTATTCGTTGATACGTATGTTTGCGAGGTAAGCCATCGATGTCACTGAAGCTCGAACAAATAACAAAAAATGTAGGCGCCGAAACGCACATTCACGAAACCACTCTGGAGTTAGAGCCGGGCTTGACGGTATTTATCGGTCAGACTTTAGCGGGCAAGACGTCGTTGATGCGGCTTATGGCAGGCCTGGATAAACCGACCACTGGGCGCGTGATTATGGATGGGCGTGACGTCACGAAACTGCCGGTACAAAAGCGTAACGTTGCCATGGTGTACCAGCAGTTTATCAATTACCCCTCGATGACTGTTTACGACAACATTGCCTCGCCCCTCAAACTGGCAGGCAAGGATCGCAGCGAAATTGACCGGCAGGTGAGTGAAGTGGCGGAAATGATGCATATTGAGCCGTATCTGCAACGTCTGCCTGGCGAGCTGTCCGGTGGCCAGCAGCAGCGGACCGCCATGGCGCGAGCATTGGTGAAAGAATCGGAACTGTTGCTGTTCGATGAGCCGCTGGTAAACCTGGATTACAAACTGCGCGAAGAACTGCGGAGTGAAATGCGAGACATTTTTAAGCGGCGGCGTGCCATCGTGGTTTATTCAACAACTGAGCCGATGGAAGCGTTACTGCTTGGCGGGCAATGTGTGGTGCTTGATCGCGGTCGAATATTACAGACCGGCGCGGCCGTAGAGGTCTACCACAATCCGGCCACCGAGCGCGTCGGCGAAGTATTTAGCGACCCACCCATCAATACCATCAGCGGCAGTATCAGCGACGAGGAAATACACTTTGGCGACGGTGTCGTGCGTTTCCCGGTTGTAGGCGCTTTGCAGAAGCTTGCACCGTCACCTTATCGTTTCGGCGTGCGGGCTAACGACCTTTCTGTGGCGAGATGTTCCGCTGATGATGTTGAAATTCGGGGAACGGTTGAACTGGCGGAGGTGAACGGTTCGGAAACCTTCATCCACATATCCCATAACGGCTTCCATTGGGTGGTGCAAGAAGAAGGGGTGCACTTAGCCGGCATTGGTGAAGATATTACGGTCTTTTTTAATCCCCTCCATGTGTTCGCCTTTGCCACAGACGGAAGTCTGGTGGCATCGGCCGATCGAACCCTTGGGCGCTGAAGGTCGAGCAGGAGTTTGCTATGGCACGAATACACCTGAAAAACATCGCCCATTCCTACCTTCCCAATCCAAAGGCTGCCGAGGACTATGCGCTGCGGCCGATGGATCATATCTGGGAGGATGGCGGCGCGTATGCGTTGCTGGGGCCCTCGGGCTGCGGTAAGTCCACGTTGCTAAATATCATTTCCGGGATAGTTGAACCGAGTGAAGGCAGGGTACTGTTTGATGAGAAAGACGTCACCACCGCACTTACCAAAGAGCGCAATATAGCTCAAGTGTTTCAGTTTCCGGTGATATACGACACGATGAGAGTGTATGACAACCTGGCCTTTCCGCTGCGTAATCGGGGTTTCAGTGAGAGCCAGGTGCGTGAGCGCGTACACGAAGTGGCCGATATGCTCGATCTGACCTCGGTGCTGAAAAAAAGGGCCAGGGGTTTGACCGCCGATGCAAAACAAACCATATCGCTGGGACGGGGCCTGGTGCGTAGCGACGTCGCGGCTATTTTGTTCGACGAACCGTTAACCGTTATCGATCCTCACCTTAAATGGATACTGCGGCGCAAACTCAAGCAAATCCATGAACATTCCAAATTGACCCTGGTATATGTAACTCACGACCAGAATGAAGCGCTCACCTTTGCCGACAAGGTGGTGGTTATGCAACAGGGGGAAGTACTGCAATTAGGTACGCCTCAGGAATTGTTTGAGCGCCCGGCGCACACTTTCGTCGGCCACTTTATCGGTAGTCCCGGTATGAATTTTTTGCCTTGTACGGTCGCGGGTGATCGTGCCATGGTGGGCCAGCACTCGATAACGTTGCAGCCGGGCGAAGGGGCAAAAGCCGTGCAGAAAGGCGGCGCAATGAAATTGGGCTTACGTCCCGAGTTTCTGCAGCTGGCAAGCGATGCCAATGACGGTGGCTTACCGGTAACGGTTGTAGCCGTCGAGGACCTTGGCAACTTCAAGATTGCCACGGTGCGCCTCGACGAACATGTTATAAAAGTCAAGATGCCTGAAATCCAGTCAGTTCCGGCCGAGCAGTGTTACTTAAAGCTTACCCCGGAGCTTATCAGGCTGTATGCGGATGAATGGTTGGTCAACTGAACGGTACCGTTAAACGGTTCGAGTAAGGCGGAGGAATACATGAATAAAGTTCACAATGAGAAAGCGTGGTTATTGATTCTTCCGGTCATGATTTTGGTGGCTTTCAGCGCGATTATTCCGCTGATGACGGTAGTGAATTATTCGGTGCAGGACATTCTCGACCCGCAAACCCAGGTTTTTGTAGGCACCGAATGGTTTTATGAATTGTTACATGATTCAAGGTTGCACGATGCGCTGGGGCGGCAACTGTTTTTTTCAACCGCAGTTTTGCTGATCGAAATTCCCTTAGGCATCGCCATTGCCTTGTGTATGCCCACACGCGGAATATGGGTGTCGATTTGCATGGTGACATTGTCGCTGCCGTTGCTTATCCCTTTCAATGTCGTGGGAACGATCTGGCAGGTATTCGGGCGAGCCGATATCGGGCTAGGAGGTGCAGTGCTCAAAGGCCTGGGCATTGAATACAACTATGCCACTAACGCCATTGATGCATGGTGGACTGTACTGGTCATGGACGTCTGGCATTGGACGTCACTGGTAGTGCTGCTTTGCTACGCCGGCTTGGTATCCATCCCCGAAGCCTATTATCAGGCCGCAAACATTGACGGTGCGTCGCGCTGGGCTGTATTTCGGTATATCCAGCTACCCAAGCTGACCAACGTGCTGGTGATCGCCGTACTGTTACGGTTCATGGACAGCTTCATGATCTACGCCGAGCCCTTTGTGCTGACGGGCGGCGGGCCGGGTAATGCGACGACGTTTCTGAGCCAACTACTCTCCAAGAAGGCGGTAGGGCAATTTGATCTGGGGCCGGCGGCTGCATTCTCACTGATATATTTCCTGATCATCCTGTTGTTCTCATGGTTGTTCTATACGTACATCACCCAAATGGATAAAGATTAGGGGGGCAACCGCCATGAAAATTGAAAAAAAATACCTATTCCTCTTGCTTTACGTGTTGTTCTTGCTCGTGCCTATTTACTGGCTCCTTAACATGTCGTTTAAGACCAATCAGGAAATTCTCAGCGGGCTGACCCTGTTTCCGAAGAATTTCACCTTCGATAACTACCTGCACATTTTCTCTGACCCCTCCTGGTATATGGGGTATATCAACTCAATGACATACGTGGCGATTAACGTCGTGCTTTCTTTGTCGGTGGCCTTGCCGGCAGCGTACGCGTTTTCCCGGTATAACTTCCTCGGTGACAAGCATTTGTTTTTTTGGTTGTTAACCAACCGCATGTCGCCACCGGCCGTATTTTTGTTGCCTTTCTTCCAACTTTATTCCAGCGTCGGTTTATTTGACACGCACCTCGCGGTTGCGCTTGCGCACTGTTTGTTCAACGTGCCGCTGACAGTGTGGATTCTGGAAGGCTTCATGTCCGGTATCCCGCGTGAAATAGATGAGACAGCATACCTCGACGGATACAGTTTTCCGCGATTTTTTGTCAAGATTTTTATGCCCTTGATCAAAGCAGGGATCGGCGTGGCCGCGTTCTTCTGCTTCATGTTCAGCTGGGTGGAATTATTGCTTGCACGCACGCTGACGTCGGTAGACGCCAAACCGATCGCCGCCATTATGACGCGCACCGTCAGCGCCTCGGGTATTGATTGGGGTGTGCTGGCGGCAGCGGGCGTGCTCACTATAATCCCTGGAGCCCTGGTGATCTGGTTCGTGCGTAAGCATGTGGCCAAAGGTTTCGCCATGGGCCGCGTATAGGAGCATATCATCATGCAATGGATGTACTGGACGCCGGTTACCGCAGCATTCTTTTTAGGTATTGCCTTGATTCTAACCGGCATGACCATCGCGCAATTCTTGTATCCAACGGTAGAAAGGCAAGGCTTTCTGCCGCTTGCAACAACGCGGGGCGATCGCCTGTTTATTGGTCTGCTCAGTAGTGCTTATATACACCTGGCTTGGCTGGGGTTAGCGGGCCTTCCCTTGTGGTGGGCTACCTTGCTCTGCATTGGCTGGGTAGCTGTCTTATTCAGATGGGGCTGAAAGCGGATCGGTTAAGTAGTACCGGTAATAGCTGCAACTACCGGGTTGGCACAGGACGTGACGACGAAAGAATTCAGCAGCAAAAGAACGATAAACTGAGACCTAAGAGGAGAATACAATGAACAGAAAGACACTCAAGGGCAAATACTTGCCCTTTGCACTGGCTGCCAGCGTTGGCTTGGCCGGGCTGTCGGCACAATCGGCGCTGGCCGGTATGACCGAGGCCAAGAAGTGGGTAGACAAAGAACTGCAACCTTCGTCACTGTCACGCAGTGAGCAAATGAAGGAAATGGAGTGGTTTGTCAAAGCGGCCGAGCCCTTCAAGGGAATGGATATCCGCGTCGTGTCCGAAACCATTACCACGCATGAATACGAGTCCAAGGTTTTGGCCAAGGCCTTTACCGAGATTACGGGAATTAAAGTCACCCATGATCTGATGCAGGAAGGGGATGTGATTGAGAAGCTGCAGACACAAATGCAGTCTGATCAAAATATCTATGACGCCTATGTCAACGACTCTGATTTGATCGGTACGCATATGCGCTACAAGAAGGTTGTTCCTTTGTCTGACTGGATGGAAGGGGAAGGTAAATCAGTTACCAACCCTATGCTCGATATTGACGATTTTATCGGTAAGGATTTCACTACCGGCCCCGACGGCAAGCTGTACCAACTTCCCGATCAACAGTTTGCCAATTTGTATTGGTTCCGCTACGACTTGTTCAAACGCCCGGAACTCAAGAAGAAATTCAAAGAGATCTATGGTTACGAACTGGGAGTGCCGGTCAACTGGTCAGCCTACGAAGACATAGCCGATTTCTTCTCTAACCATGTAAAAAAAGTTGACGGCAAGCGGATATGGGGCCACATGGATTATGGTAAAAAAGATCCGTCTCTGGGTTGGCGTTTTACCGACGCCTGGTTGTCCATGGCCGGCGCGGGTGATGAGGGCATCCCCAACGGCTTGCCAGTAGACGAATGGGGTATCCGTGTCGAGGGCTGCCGCCCGGTGGGATCCAGTGTTGAGCGTGGCGGCGCCACCAACGGCCCGGCTGCTGTATATGCGCTGACCAAGTACATCGAGTGGTTAAAGAAGTATGCACCGCGGGAAGCGGGGGGTATGACCTTCTCCGAAGCCGGACCGGTACCGGCCCAGGGTCAGATTGCCCAGCAAATCTTCTGGTATACCGTGTTTACCGCTGACATGACTAAGAAAGGCCTGCCCGTGGTCAATGCTGACGGCACACCTAAGTGGCGTATGGCGCCTTCGCCTCATGGTCCTTATTGGACTGACGGTATGAAACTGGGCTATCAGGACGCCGGTTCCTGGACGCTGCTGAAAAGTACGCCGGTGAAGCGCCGTCAGGCCGCCTGGTTGTACGCTCAATTTGCGGTTTCGAAAACCGTTTCTCTGAAAAAGACGCTGGTGGGCCTAACGCCCATTCGCGAATCAGATCTGCAGAGCGATGCCATGACCGAGGCCGCACCGAAGCTCGGCGGTCTGGTGGAGTTCTACCGCAGCCCGGCGCGCGTTGCCTGGACACCGACCGGCACCAACGTACCCGACTATCCTAAGCTGGCTCAGCTGTGGTGGGCTAATGTGGCTGAAGCGGTTACAGGAGAGCAAACGCCGCAGGAAGCCATGGACAATTTGGCAGCGCAACAGGACAAGGTGCTTAAACGACTTGAGCGCGCCAAAGTGCAGGGTGAGTGTGGGCCCAAACTGAACAAGCCGCGTAGTGCCGAATACTGGCTCAAGCAGCCCGGTGCACCGAAGCCCAAGTTGGCAAACGAAAAACCGCCCGGCGAGACGGTGGATTACGACAAGCTGTTGCAGGCCTGGAAAGAAGGACGGGTTAAATAAGGGCTTCTCTTGCTGGACCCCGGTCGGTCCGTGTCGCACCGACCTGCCGGAGGTCCATTTTTCGTAACAAAAGCTAACGGGCCCTTTCCGTTGGATGTGGCGTAACTGATCCTGTATTGATGATGCCGTATCACGCAAAACTTAATATAGAAGCCAAGAGACACGCAGATGAAGTTACGAGCCAACAACGTCAACCAACTCGGTGATGGGGTTGATGACGTCTTTATTTTGGGTGGAGGTATTAATGGCGCCGTTTCCGCGGTATCGCTAGCCGCACAAGGCGCGAAGGTTGCGTTGATTGATAGAGGCGACTTTGCGGGGGTTTCGAGCTCAAACTCTTCAAATCTGGCCTGGGGCGGCGTCAAGTACCTGGAGAGTTACGAGTTATTTCTGGTGAATAAACTGAGCAAAAGCAGAAACCATTTGATGCGGAACTATCCCTCCGTCGTGCAAGAGATACGCTTTTTAACCACCATTCAAAAAGGATTCCGGCTACCTGTGTTCTTTGTCTTTCTCGGCACGATTCTGTACTGGATCCTCGGCCGCTTTGTTGACAGCCCCGCTAATCAGGAAGTCACGGAAGAAGACCGACAGTTTGTGCTGGATAATGTCAACGCCGTGCTGGACCTGCCGCAGCCTTTGACCCGGAAGGATATTATTTCGGAACGATGCGGAGTCCGACCGCTGGCCATTGAAGGGCGAGGCGGCGTCGTTGACTGGGCAAAACTTTCCCGTAAACACGCGATTGATATCAATGTCAATGATCAGCACCTGAGCATTTTTGGCGGCAAGTTGACTGATTGTCTTAATGTGGGTGAAGAAATTGCGGGTATCGTCAGCGATTTGGGAATCGCGCTGCCCCAGCGCAGTAAAAAATGGTACGGCGAGCAAGATAAAAGTGTCGAAGATGAGTACCTGCGCCAAGCCAAAGCCATGGGCCTGGATGACATGACGGCTTCATCCTCCCTGGAGCCTCTTTCCGAACGGTTGTGGCGGCGCTATGGCGATCGGGCCTTTGGCCTGCTGGACAGCATTCGACACGACCCGTCCAAAGCAGAACTGCTGATTACTAGCGCGGACTATATTCGCTGTGAAATCGAGTACGCGGCCGAAAGGGAGATGATTACCAAACTGGAGGATTTTTTACGCCGGCGTTCCAAAATTTCCCTGGTGGTCAGGCGCGAAGATTATATCGATTCTAGCGGCTTGAAAGAGGCCTGCGATATTCTGTTCGGTGCGCAGAGTGAGGAGAAGCTGCAGGAGTATCTCGACGCCACCGTCCCTGCAGCAGGCAGTCAGCAGGCGCTGGCTGTTTAAATTGCGCGATCCCGGCTGTGCCAACCGCCAGCGTGGTATTGATCTTTTCAAGACCCTATTGCTATGGCTGCTTACTTGGCTTTCGAAGGTGTGACAAATGCCCGCAGGGCATCTACTACGTCACGGAACTTCGCACGCTGATCTTCCATGTCGAATTTGTAAGAGAAGCTAATATTGTTCACTTTGTCGTTTGCAGCATCTTTTACTTGTTCGCCGCGCTGTACAAAATCACCCCATTTATTAGGTGATGCTTTGCGTACGGACTCAACGCTAGCTTTAACTTTGTCAAACAATTTGCCGTAAATACCAAGGCTAGCGAGTGCTGTATCCTTGACCGCTTCGGCAACTTTTCCTACATTCAAATTGTCAGATGAGTCGTTACTTTCTTTCTTGGCAGTTGTAGTTTTCTGTGCAGTGCTAGCTTGTACCATGATGGCCTCCGTGCAGTGAATTAAGGATCAAAATAATTTCGCGAAAGTGCTTATCTCGCGATTGTCGTTAACATAGCGAGCAATTTTAGAATCAACCTACTAATCTTAACTCCTATATTCACATTAAGGAAAACTTTGGTTTTTAGGACAACCGATCATGCCCGCTTACGACCCAAACGGCGTATCTGGTCTTGTCAGCTCAACCACTGCTATGGCGCCCACGATCGCGAATGACTGGAACGGGTCGCGAAGGGTCTGTCGCTGCCGTAAACATCGAGGGGCAGCTTACCCATAGCTGCGTACGGTCGATGCCGCCGCAGAATGTTCTGCAATCAGGCAAGTTACGGCCAATTCCTGTCATTAGCCGAAACCGCTGCATCACGCATAACAATTGCATAACAAGTCCCGCCAGTAAGCGCTGCCTCAGTTCAAATGGGCCTTTAACGGATCCCAATACATTTTGTGCCAGCCTCCCTCCAGATGTTCCTTCGTACCTTCCGGATACCCAGTGTGCTCAAGTTCGACTTTCGTCAACGCACCTGACATGCTGATCTCGAATCTTACGATTGAGTAGACGCCGTCCGGCCACGAACCGGCACGCCAAGCCTGCACGATTCTCTTGTTCGGTATTAACTCAATATGGCGACCCGTAATCTGGCCGCCGAAACAGGAAAATGCACCACCTTCGTCTTCGGCGATTTCAGCGGGTGCGTCTGTCACCCTACTAAATTCTTTTGCGGACGTCAGTGCCTGGTAAAGCTTATGCGGGGAGTTGCTGAAGGTTATTTTCTGTTTGATGGCCATAGCTGCTGCGCCCTCTATCAGCGATTGATAAGATAAACCATATGGTTTACTATTGCTGCCATGCTGTCAAGTACCAATGAACGTCGAACCGCGCCACAGAACCTCGATCTTGTGTTCAAGGCGCTAGGCGACCAAACCCGTCGCGATCTACTCGCAAGACTCTCAGAAGGACCTGCGATGGTCACCGAGCTCGCGAAGCCTTTCGACATGTCTTTACCGGCCGTGGGAAAGCATCTCCGTGTGCTCGAAAAAGCAGGGTTGATAGAACGCAGTATTAATGGACGCGTACATCAATGTGCTCTCAACCCGTTGCCGCTAAAAAAAGTGGAGGACTGGTTAGAGCATTACCAGAAGTTCTGGAGCGAAACGCTCGATGCGTTGAGTGAGTATTTCCAGAACGACGCTGACAACGAAAACAATGTCTAAATGGATGGACGAATTTGAGCAGTCCTAATCAAGCCAACTTTGAAACCCTGCGACTGCGGAGGTTGGTTCCAGCATCGCCAGATCGTGTATTTAGAGCGTGGACCGAGCCGGCAGTAATGAAAAAGTGGTGGGGTCCTACGGGTGTCACCTGTCTGTCCGCCGAAGTTGACCTTCGAGTGGGTGGTCAATTCAGGATCGCCAACGGATTTCCCGACGGATCAGTAATTTGGATCTCGGGTAACTTCGAGCTGATTGAGAGACCACACCTGCTGATCTACACGTGGATTGTTGAAAATGAGAGCCCGACCACCGAAAGAGTCGAAATCCATTTCGAACATCACGAGCTTGGAACCAACATCACAATTACGCACCAGCGAATTGCGACTAAAGCTTTGAGTGAACAGCATCAACAGGGCTGGATTGGTTGCATGGATGGCCTAGTCAAGTACTTGGCGTGACTCGAAGCTCCGAACGTGCGCTTGTCGGCGATTCCGACTTCAAAGCTTTCTCGATAGATACATACGCGGTGAATATCGCGACCGAAGCCTGTGGGTCGCATGCCGTCGACCACCATTCTACTCCGCGACCGGCCGGTTGTGTCACATTGCGGACGCCTGTCTACGGGTCGTAGACCAATCGCGAAGCGACAGCCTATTCTGAAAACATCATATATATGCAGCATCGTTGCAACTTATAGGCTAATTATACAGCCACC
>JBBKXJ010000342.1:0-4224 GCA_037969395.1 Pseudomonadales bacterium | reverse complement strand
CAACGCTGACTGGCTGATTGCAGCTGGATGTCGTCTTTATCGGGAAACGAAGCAACCAGTTTCAGAGATCCACCCAGAGCTTCGACATAGCCTTCTAGCGTTGACAGCTTCATGTCATTTCGTCGCTCCATGCGGGAGATGTTGTTCTGGGCGGTTTCCAATCGATCAGCCAGTTCATCCTGAGTGATGTTCAGGGCCTGGCGCAACTGACGCAGCGTCATTTCTTGCGCGTACAGTGCTTGCCCATGTGCGAGTACCTTCTCTCGTCTTTCGGGTGAGAGCGCGGCAATTTTGTCATCTAGTGTTTTCATCGTATATCCGCCTATAGTCTCTATTTCAGTGTCGACAAATGATCTGCATATCGTTCGTCGGCAATTTTGATCAGCGTTTTGTAAAACTTCTTTTGATCAGCGCCTCTCTTGTCTCCGGCGACCAGCAAGATTCCGTTGCGCTCCGGGTCGAAGGCAAAGGCAACGCGCCAGACGCCACCATCGTGCTTGAAACGCAATTCCTTCATGTTTCCGTGCTGCGAACCTTGCAGCGTGTCCACTGCCGGGCGTCCAAGTTCCGGGCCGCACAGCTGCAGTGCGATCAGGTGTGATAGCAGCGCATCTTGCAGGTCGCTTTCCATGGACTCGAATTCCTGATCGAAGCTCCCATGGAAGTTTATCGTCCATTTCATCTCCAACAATATAACTCGCATGATATATTCCATGCAAGTTATATTTGAGTTGTGAAGCATGTTGCACAAACGAGGGTATTCGCAACGATTTTTCCCCTGACGGAAATACTGGCGTTGCGCGTTGCATAATCCTGTTGCACAATAAGATATAATTGCAACAGGTATTTGCACGATGCGATTGGGCTATGCACGAGTCTCCACCCAGGATCAGGACGCCGCCGCTCAGCTGACCGCCCTCAAGGCGGCGGATTGTGACCGGCTATTCCAGGAAAAGGCCTCCGGGGGACGATGGGATCGGCCACAGCTGCAGAAACTGCTCGGGCAGCTACGCTCAGATGATGTCGTGGTGGTGTGGAAGTTGGATCGGCTTTCACGTTCGCTGAAAGATCTGTTGCTGGTACTGGAGAAAATCGATCAGGCCGGTGCCCACTTCCAGAGTCTGACCGAGGCGATCGATACCACGACATCGGCTGGTCGGATGATGATGCACATGGTCGGCTCGTTTGCCGAATTCGAACGATCCTTGCTCCGAGAGCGAACTCGCGTCGGATTGGATGAAGCGCGCAAGGCAGGGCGGGTTGGTGGTCGCCGTCCGAAGCTGACAAAGGCGCAGCAGCAGGAAGTCATCGACTTGGTGGGGTCTGGAAAGAAAAGCGCCGCCGATGTCGCGCGTTTGTTCCAGGTGCACGCCGCAACCGTCTCACGAGTACTCGCCCAGCATCGAGCGGAGCAGTTGGCCATGGCTCCGGCACCTAAACCAAAACCGCCGGTCAGGAAGAAGAAGTCCGTCGCCAAAAAAGCCAGCTCGCGCAAGCGAGCCGCCAAAAAGGAGGCGGAGGCACCCGTTGACACGATCATGGATGCCATTGGCCTGGCCAGACCGGTGAGCTTCAAGGACTTCCCCGGCGCTGTCAGTGTGATGGCTGAGGCGAAAACGCTGCCGGTGGGGAATCGCTTGCAGTGGAAAGCCTCACCACGCCGATACATGGCGGTTTGGGAAGCGGAAAAGCACCTGCAGAGGTTCCGGCAAAAACATCGCGAGGCAACCGTCGAGCAGCGCTACAAGGTCAAGGATAAAACCATCCTGGAGATGAGCGCCACGTATGACGATGATCGTGCTGATCATCGCGTGGTCTATCAGGCTAGAAATCGATGATCATCAATCGTGTTAATTTTTCCTCAGCACACCAATATCACACTCTCTCTATAGCGGACATTTAGACGGCCGCTGCCTGCGTCAGCTATAGTCGGCTGACGGCCACAACCTGCCATTCATCCGATCACCATTTTTGCTTTGATTTGTAGTTTTCTTACAGCAGAAAAGTGTTGAAAACTGCCGGACGAAAAGCACTCAAAGTGAGGTGATTTTCAATACCGTAATTGGCCGACGGACTGGGTACTTAAACGCTACTAATTGACTGGGGATTTCAGCACTCATAGATTTGTGTTAAGGCTGACTCTTGCTTGTATAGCGGTCATTCATAAAAGTTGAATAGCGTTTGTATTAATCTATATTATTGACTTTTCACTTTGATAGGCGTAGCGTAATTTTTTAGGCAAAGATTCACCGCTAATTTCGCTATCTTCTGTTGGAGCATTGTTCACAAGAAACAAAGATTAGCCCCTCAGTCCTATTTGCTAGCTCACTTTTTCTTTGAGGAAATTTTTCTCGTCTGTCCTCTAGCTCACTCAACTTGTTTGCCAGGGACCGTCACAGCTTTTTGATGGATCATGGGAAATTTGAGGTAATGTGGTAGGAGCTAATCGTCAGACATTTAGCTTGAATAGCGATTGAAGAGTCGTAACGCGTCACTTCTCTCAGAGCGTAATGCAATTTTAATTGAATTCTGTTTCCCATAGCCGTTCGCTCTCAAGGGACTTAGGAGTTTAACTATGAAGTTGTCAAGAAAATACACTGCACTACCTATCTCGCTACTCGTTTCCTTTGGTATGTACTCCTCTTCCGCTGTGGCTCACGATTCAGCGGAGGCGTCTTACGGGGAAGTTGATTTTCCCATTTCCTGCAATGACGACGTACAAGCGCATTTCAACCAAGGCCTCGCCCTGCTGCACAACATGATGTATGTACAGGCGGCTGGCGTATTTAACGAAGCCGCGGAATCGGCACCCGATTGCGCCATGCTGCATTGGGGCATTGCTATGTCGAATTTCCACCCCCTCTGGGCAGGGATGCAAAGCGAGGCTGAATTTGAGCGTGGTTCTGCAGCTATACAAAAAGCGCTTGAGCTCTCGACCGAGTTAGACACGGAAAAAGATTTCATCAATGCGGCCAATGCGTTTTACTCGACCGACTTTTCAGCGAAGAAAGGTGATCGGCTTAATGCATGGTCGGACCAACAACACGAGTTATATAAATCCTATCCAGATAATCTGGAAGCCACTTCGTTCTACGCGCTATCGCACCTGGCCACGGCGGACAGAGCGGATAAAACCTATGCACACCAAAAAGCGGCCGGCCAATTAATGGAGGATCTGCATGCAAAGGCACCATCGCACCCAGCTGGATTTCATTATGTGATTCATGCTTATGACAATCCTGCCTTGGCAGCACAGGCAGAACAAGCGTCCAGGACCTACGATTCCATTGCACCGGAAGTCCCGCACGCGCTGCACATGCCGTCGCATATTTTCGTGCGCATGGGTCTTTGGGATGAAACTATTTTTTGGAACAAAAGGGCCGCCGCCGCGGCCATGGATCAATCAACAGAAAAAGTGACCTCCCAAGGCTTCGCTCATGCAATGGACTACCTGGTTTATGCGCAGCTACAACAAGGTAAGATTGAAGAGGCGACCAATAGTTTGCAAGAATTATATGACGTCGACAATCACCAAGACTCTTTTGCCTCGGCTTACGCGCTGACGGCATCAGCAGCGCGAATACCGCTGGAGCAGAGTGATTGGTCAGCGGCAACCAAACTACCCGTTAATGAAAAAGAAAAAATTAGCTGGGACAAATTTAAATACGCAGAACCGATGACCCATTTTGCTCGTGGAATTGGTGGCGCTAGAGGTGATGATCTTGAACTGGCGGGAAACTCCATTGCTGAACTTGAGCGACTGCATAAAGAGTTACAAGAGGCGCAGCAGGGATACTGGGCAACACTGACCGAGTCAATGGTACATTCCGTAAAAGCCTGGAAAGCATTCGCCGAAGATGATTTATCGGCTGCGATCGATCTTATGGGCAAAGCCGCCGACATCGAGGATTCGGTTGATAAATCTCCGGTAACGCCGGGTGCAGTATTACCGGCCAGAGAATTGTACGGCGACATGCTCCAGCTGATGGATAAACCTGCCGAAGCACTCGTTGCCTATGAAGCGGCGTTGAGTGTCTCTCCCGGCAGAGCACGCAGCCTGCGCGGTGCTGCTCAGGCTGCCGAGAAAACGGGCAATATAGACAAAGCAAATGAGTACAAAGCGTACATGCTGAGTTTGTCTGAATCTGGCTGATCAGGAATCACCTCAAATTGTTAGTGCCAGTCAAGGCACTCCTCCTTCAATGTCAGTGTCCGAAGAATTAG
>JBBKXJ010000341.1:0-5000 GCA_037969395.1 Pseudomonadales bacterium | reverse complement strand
GTGCGGCAGAACGCGTTAGACAAGCGCCTGTTGCGTTATCCGCTGCTAGCCGCAAGTGCAGACGAGAGAAACGTTTTGCTGGAAAAGTTACGCAAGGAAGGTTTAGGCGGTTCTGCATTGTACAGGGAGACATTGCCCTCTATACGCGGCGTTCGAGCGTTGGTTGATAGCCCGGAAGAGTTGCTTAACGCCCGCTCTTTTGCCGGCCGTTTGCTGACTCTGCCTGTACATAACGGGGTGGAATCGACGCATATTGATAAGATCAATCGTTGTTTGCAATTCTGAACAAGCATAAAGTCTGCTGTTCACAACAGTCAGTTGGACGCGTTTGGCTCTTTAATGGGCAACCCCTTGGAGTGATATAATCTTTGATTGAAAAAGAGCCACTTGGAACAAGACCAATGCATGCTTTAGATCTGTACAAACACATCGCGGTAACAGTTGGTGTGGTCGGAGGCAAACCGCACATAGTAGGGCACCGAATATCGGTACGAGATATTGTGATCTGGCACGAACAAATGGGGAGGTCGGTTGACGAAATATCTTTCGACTATGACTTGGAACTTGCAGAAATATATGCAGCTCTCGCATACTATTTCGACAATAGGGAAGACATAGATCAGAGCATTGCCGAGAGCCGGGCTTTTGAAGCCACGCTCCAGCAAGGTGGTCAAACAGCTTCAGACTCGAAGTCAGCAGATGTGCGAAGTGACTGATATTCGCTACTATACCGATGAGCAGGTTTCCAAGGCTGTTATTCGTGGCTTGCGTCAAAGAGGTATTGACGTACTATCGACGCCCGAAGCCGGCAACAATCATGCAAATGATGAAGATCAGCTTAAATTTTCGACGGCGGAACAGCGAGTGCTATTCACCCAGGACAATGACTTTCTGATGCTAGCTGCTCATGGCATCGAGCATGCCGGAATCGTTTATGCCTCTCAGCGATTTACAATAGGCAGCGTCATACTCGGCCTGTTGGACGTTCACAGAGAGTTCAGCGCTGAGTCGATGGTGGATGCAGTGAAATATTTGAAGCGATGAGAATCGGCGCGGTCATCTAGCGAGCGGTTGCTACCCATTTGGGGCGAACAGCCGATTCAAGTGGTTTTGTTAATATTTCACGTGCGCACAGCGCACCTTACGCGGCTGGCTTACCGGCAGTCGCCAGCTAGTATTGTGGCGCCCCAACGAAGGGACGGAACAGCCGCTCGACTGCTGACTTGTTGAAACCGTTACAGATTTGCTTCCCAATCAAGCGCTTCCGAAACCCATTGATTAAAACTTTTACCACTCAATTCTGCTGCCGTAGCAACGGCCGCGTGTATTTCCGGAGGTATACGTAACATTAGTTTTCCGGAATAAGGTTTTTGAGGCGATTTACCTAATCGTTCACAAGCGTCGAGATAGTCGTTAACCGTCTCTTCAAAAGCTGTTTTGAGTTCAGTGACGGTTTCGCCATGAAAGCCAACGACATCTTTGATTCCTGCAATGTGACAAACAAAGCTATCATCTTCTACGCTGAACTCTATACGAGCCGCATAGCCTCTGTTTGTTAACGAACTACTCATGGTTCTATTATAGGAGCACAGCTTCTGCGAGAACGGCGGCGCGAACTTTCTCAGGCAACGCCATTGGGGTCAATACATCTACCTGGACACCGAGCAGTTTACGTAGCTCGCGACGAATTGCGCCAATATCGAAAAGCGTTGTTTCGGTAGTGGGGTCGATCAAGATGTCGAGGTCACTGTCGTGGCCGTCTTCACCTCGAGCAACGGAGCCAAAAATCCGTACATTACTCGCTCTGTGTGCTTTAACAACTTGCCGGATCGCGGCGCGATTGGTACGCAGTGCGTCGGAAGGTTTCATCTTTAACTCCACGAAAAGACCAGACTCAACGGTAGTTTACAGCGTATTCTGCTTCAAGGTGCATGTGGGATGATGCCGCGCAGGATTCTCGTGCGCGCTGCGCACCCTACGTCAGAGCTTTGGCTTGGGCTAAATGCTGTTCAATCTCTTCCACACCTGGCGCAAGCGATGCGGCGTATTCCAGTACTTCTATGGCTTTCTCTTTCTTGCCGTTGCTAGCCAATATCCAGCCGTAGGTATCGGCAATGGCTGCAGAGCCGGGCGCGAGTTGGTATGCCTGTTGTGCCAATTCAAGGCCGCGCTTGTCGCCGTCGGTATGATATAACCAGGCCAGATTGTTCAATACGCCAGGCGAGTTTGGCGCTACTTCCAGGGCTTTGTTATACATTTTGATCGCACCGCGCTTGTCGCCGACGCTTTCTTTTTGTTGCGCCATGAGAGTGAGCAAAACCAGGCTATCGGGTGTTGTAAATTGCCATTGTTGTAGAAACTCTCGGGCTTGCCGGGGTTGCTTGCTACTAAGTAGCTGATACAGTTTGCCAGCGCTGCTGTCGAGCTCAGCTTCGTTCCAGGCCAACTGGTAGCTCTTGATCGCACCCTCTTCATTATCTTGCGCGCGTGCAAAATCGCCGCGCAGCTCGTGTACCAGCGCGTGATTTGGCGCGAATTCATCCATGCGGGCGAGAGTTTTTTCCACCTCCAGGGTCTGCTGGCCGGCGATATCAACGCGGGCAAGCTGCTGCAGCAGGCGCAAACTCTTCGGCGCAATTTGCAGCGCCTGTAATATATGCGCGCGCGCTGCGGGAAGCTCTCCCGTTGCCAACAGTGCCTCACTTTGGCCGAGCAGGGCGCGCGCGCTTAATTCCGCTGCATACCGTGATTCCGGCTTGATGTCTTGGGCGCGCTTAAGCTGCGCCAGTGCCGCTTGAAAGTTGTTCAGTTCGATATATCTTTCAGCCAGAACCAACTTTGGCGTGAATAGCTCAGCGGGTAACTTTTGCAAATAATCGATACCGCGCTGGGGCGTAGCATTCGCTGCATTGGTCAACAGAATTCCCCGCAACGCGTTTATCTCGGTTGGGTCCTGGCGCGCGATTTCTTTAAAGTATTGTTCCGCCTGTTGCCAATGCTTGCGGGTAAAGTTAATTTTGGCGAGTCCGTACAGCGAGGAAATATCCTGCGCGTCTAACTTCTGTGCTCTGGCAAAATATTTCTGTGCTGCGTTAAGATCGTCGTTAGCAAAGGCCGCATGGCCAGCGAGGCTATAGCTCGTGCTGACCTTCGGGTAGTCTTTGCGAATTTGCGTGCTGACTTTTTCAGCTTCCTGCAACGCGTCGTTAACAAGCAGCGCTTCAACCAGAGCGGCCTGTATGCCGGTGTCTTCCGGTTTTGTTTTGAACGCCGTGCGCAGCTCGGCTAGCTCCTTATCAATCTCGTTGGTGCTCGCATAATGTTGCGCCAGCGCCAGCCGCAGCTCGGTGTTATCGGGTTTTTTCTTTAACGCCGCCCGAATGTATTCAGTGCCTGTATTGCTGTCGCCGGTTTGCAGCGCCGCCAAACCATACATGGCCAGCACTTCCGCCTTAGCATTGCTGTTTTCTGCGTCTCGTGCCAATACCTGCAATGCCTGTTCCGGCTTATCACTACGCATTTGCGCTGAAGCCAACAGTAGCCTGGTTTCAGTCGAAGCCGTTTCGGTGTCGACATGTTCGCTCAGCAGGCCTTCGGCTTCATCTATATCGCCTTGCAAGTAGTTGATCATGCCCAGCATTTGGCCTGACATTGCGCTGCCGGCGGATTGTTTGTGAATGTCCAGTAACAGCTTTTCTGCTTCTTCCAGTTCGCCGCTTTGATATTTATCAATCGCCAGCTGAAATTTTTGGTTGAGCTCATGGCCGAGCGGGTTGGCTTCGGCCAGTGACTTGGAATAAATGTATGCCTCGTTAGAACGGCCTTGCTGGGTTAGCACCTCAATCAGTTTGCGCAGGGTGTTAACGCGTTGCGGTGTTGGCAGGTCGGTTTCTTTTAGCGTAAACAGCGCGTTGTTAAGATTTTCTTCCGCATCGTTCAGCTTGCCACGAGCATAGGCGATATCGCTTTTCAGCAGCGAGCTTTCGGTAATATTGTTATCATCATCTGCAATTTCTCTTAGCAATGCAGAGGCCGCATCGAAATCGCCTTGCTGCATGTCGAGCCTTGCCAGCCCCAACGTAGCGGTAGAATTATTCAGTTTGATTTTCAACGCTTGCTGGTAAGCCGCTTTGGCTGCGTCACTGTCGCCAAGACCCGCCTGAGTTGCGGCCAGTGCGACGTAGTACTCCTCAGCGTGTGTTACTTCCAGCGCAGGGTATTGTTCCAGCAAGGCGTTGGCTGATTGATATTTTTTCTGTTGCAGGTAGGCTTCGTGCAATTCAAAGACCAGTTCAGGATCGCCGAGCTGAGGTAATTTGAGCAGTACATCGCTGGCTTTTTTGCCGGCGCCCAGTTCGTTATAGATCTGTGCGAGGCGTTTAAACCCCTCGGGGTTGTCCGGTGCTCTTTGAATCGCATTATGCGCTTCGATGATAGCGGCGCGAAATTGACCCTGGCCCTGATAATTGCGGCTAACTTTTAAATAGTCTTCAATATCAACTCCGCCGGCCTGATCGTCGCCGCAGGAGATGAGCAACAGACAAATAAGGCTGGTTGCGATAACAGCTGGAATGCCGAACGTGTTTTTCATGGCTGTGCTTCTCAATAGTTACGCGACGACTGTATCAGCCTGCAGCGTGCGTTGTTGTGAGCCGGTTAGTGTTTATATTACAAACTTAATTCTTGCCTACATTGAGATTATATTTCTTCGCCAAATCGTAAAATGTGGGTCGTGTAATGCCCAGCAATTTCGCCGCCGCCGACACGTTGCCGTTAGTGGTAGACAGCGCCTGATTGATCGCGCCGCGTTCGGCTACTTCGCGCACCTGGCGCAAATTAAGAGTCACTGCATCGCTAACGTTGAGGCCAAGATCGATAGGTGCGACCCGCTGCGTGTCACACATTATAACCGCGCGTTTCACCTTATTTTCCAGTTCGCGAATATTGCCAGGCCACTCGTATTGATCAATCGCCTGAGTCGCTTCCTTGGTAAAGCCTTT